>CBHWBD010000022.1:0-40432 GCA_966111775.1 uncultured Comamonadaceae bacterium
GCAACCGCGAGCGCTACGAATTCATGAAGTGGGGCATGCAGGCCTTCGACACCTTCGGCGTCGTGCCTCCGGGCTTTGGCATCGTCCACCAGGTCAATCTCGAGTACCTGGCCCGTGGCGTGCACAAGACCAAAGGGGGCGTCTATTACCCCGACAGCCTGGTGGGCACGGACAGCCATACGACGATGATCAACGGCATCGGCGTCGTCGGCTGGGGCGTGGGCGGCATCGAGGCCGAAGCCGGCATGCTGGGCCAGCCGGTCTATTTCCTGACGCCCGACGTCGTCGGCTTCGAGCTGACCGGCAGGCTGCGCGAAGGCGTGACGGCCACCGACCTCGTGCTCACCGTCACCGAAATCCTGCGCAAGCACAAGGTGGTCGGCAAGTTCGTCGAATTCTTCGGCGAGGGCACACGCACGCTGGCCCTGCCCGACCGCGCGACGATCGCCAACATGGCGCCCGAGTACGGCGCGACGATGGGCTTCTTCCCGGTCGACGACAAGACCGTCGACTACTTCAAGGGCACGGGCCGCAGCAAGGCCGAGATCGAGGCCTTCGAGGCCTACTGGAAGGCGCAAAAGATGTACGGCGTGCCCAAGGCCGGCGACATCGACTTCACTTCCGTCGTCTCGCTGGACTTGGGCACCGTCGCCCCCAGCCTGGCCGGCCCCAAGCGCCCGCAGGACCGCATCGAGATCACCGAACTGTCGAGCAAGTTCGGCGAGCTCTTCAGCAAACCCATCGCCGAGAACGGCTTCAACCAGCCTGCCGACAAGCTGGCCCAGCCCTTCGTCACCGAGTCGGGCGTCCCGGTGAAGAACGGCGATGTGTTGATCGCGGCCATCACCTCCTGCACCAACACCAGCAACCCCGGCGTGCTGCTGGCCGCCGGCCTGCTGGCCAAGAAGGCGGTCGAGGCCGGCCTCAAGGTCGCGCCTCACATCAAGACCTCGCTGGCCCCGGGCTCGCGCATCGTCACCGAATACCTGGAGAAGGCGGGGCTCCTGCCCTATCTGGAGAAGCTTGGCTTCAACGTCGCCGCCTATGGCTGCACGACCTGCATCGGCAATGCCGGCGATCTGACGGCCGAGCTGAACAAGCTCATCCAGGACAACGACCTGGTCTGCGCTGCCGTGCTGTCCGGCAACCGCAACTTCGAGGCCCGCATCCACCCCAACCTGAAGGCCAACTTCCTGGCCAGCCCACCGTTGGTGGTCGCCTACGCCATTGCCGGCAACGTCAGGCGCGACCTGATGACCGAGCCGGTCGGCTATGGCAAGGGCGGCAAGCCCGTCTTCCTGGGCGACATCTGGCCCACGAGCGACGAGATCTACCAGCTGATGAAGTACGCCATGAACGCCAAGGCCTTCAAGGCCAACTACGACAAGGTGGCCAAGAAGCCGGGCAAGCTCTGGGACGCCATCAAGGGTGTCAAGGGCCAGGTCTACAACTGGCCCCAGAGCACCTATATCGCCCAGCCGCCCTTCTTCGAGGGCTTCACCATGGTGCCCAAGGCGCTGGAAGCCGGCGTCAAGGGCGCCAAGATCATGGCGCTGTTCGGCGATTCCATCACCACCGACCACATCAGCCCCGCGGGTTCGTTCCGGGAGACCACCCCCGCCGGCAAGTTCCTGCTCGCCAACGGCGTCATCAAGGCCGACTTCAACTCCTACGGTGCCCGTCGTGGCAACCATGACGTGATGATGCGCGGCACCTTCGCCAACGTCCGCGTGAAGAACCTGATGCTGCCGGCCCGCGCCGACGACTCGCGCGAGGAAGGCGGCTACACGCTGAAGGGCGGCCAGCAGACCACCATCTACGACGCCGCGATGGACTACATCAAGGAAGGGACGCCCACCGTCATCTTCGCCGGCGAGGAATACGGCACCGGATCGAGTCGGGATTGGGCCGCGAAGGGAACACAGCTGCTGGGCATCAAGGCCGTCGTCGCCAAGAGCTTCGAGCGCATCCACCGCAGCAACCTGATCGGCATGGGCGTGCTGCCCCTGCAATTCAAACCCGGCGTCAGCTGGGAGTCGCTGGGCCTGACGGGCGCCGAGACGATTGACATCACCCTGGCCGACGAGATCAAGCCCCAGGGCGATGCGGTCATGACCATCACCCGCGCCGACGGCAGCAGCCAGACCGTGGTGCTCATCCTGCGCATCGACACCGCCATCGAGGTGGACTACTACCGCCACGGCGGCATTCTTCCTTTCGTCCTCAGGCAACTGCTGGCCGCGTAGAAACCCGCAAGCCCCAGGCCGAAGAGCCAGCGCGTCGACGATGCGCTGGCTCTTTCCTCATCGCCCCGTCTCTCAGGGGAAACCGCGATTCGTCGCCCCGCCTCCACACCTGTCTAGACAAGATACGCAGCAGGTTTCAGGGACAGGCTTGTCCCAGGATGCGAGAGGCCCGCAGCTCACCAGAATCCGCGGCTTCTTCAACCCAGTGCCCCGACCGGGGGCCGACAGGAGCTTGCATGAAGACCTGGTTCAAGTTGACCGCCGCCGCCTTTGCCGTTGTCGCCACGAGCGCCAGCTATGCCGCCGGCAGCGCGGAGTGCCTGGATGTGCGCCTGAGCAGCGCCAATCCCGTCGTCAACGGCGACGTGGACGTCCACGTGGACGTCGCCGTGACCAACCGCTGCCGCAGCGCCGTGCAGGTGCTGCGCTGGCAGCTGCCCAGCGACAGCATGAGCGGCTCCCTGTTCACGGTGACCCGCGACGACAAGCCCGTGCGCTACACCGGCGCCATCATCAAGCGCGCCGCACCGACGGCCAAGGACTATGTCGAGATCGCCGCCGGCGCCACGCTGAACTACCAGGTCGAACTGACCGGCCACTACGACTTCAGCAAGAACGGCCGCTACGCCATCGAGTTCCACAGCGACCGCGGCACCCACGGCTCGGGCGCGCAGTCCATGAACAGCGCCGCGGCCACTTATCTGTGGACGCAGGGCCGCAACGAGAAGCTCGACGCCGCCAGCGCCGATGCCGAGACGGCCACCATGGCACGCGCGGAGGCCACTGCCGCCGCGGCCAGCATCTCCTACACCGGCTCCTGCACCAGCAGCCAGAAGTCCTCGCTCGCCTCGGCCGTCACCGCGGCCACCAACTACTCGGTCAGCTCGACCAACTACCTCAACGGCACGCCCTCGGCCACGCCGCGCTACACGACCTGGTTCGGCGCCTACAGCTCGTCGCGCTGGGCCACCGCGCGCGACCACTACACCAAGGCCCGCAATGCCTTCCAGACCGCCGCGTTGACGCTGGACTGCAGCTGCAAGGACAGCGGCACCTATGCCTACGTCTACCCGACCCAGCCGTACAAGATCTACGTCTGCGGCGCCTTCTGGAGCGCGCCGATGACGGGCACCGACAGCAAGGGCGGCACCCTGGTGCACGAGATGATGCACTTCAACGTCATCGCCAGCACCGACGACTGGGCCTATGGCCAGAGCGCGGCCAAGAGCCTGGCCAAGTCCAACCCGACCAAGGCCCTGGACAACTCGGACAACCACGAATACTTCGCCGAGAACAACCCCGCGCAGAACTGAGTCCGACATCGGACAGGCCTCATCGCCCTGCCGGGCGGTGGGCATGACATCCCTCGTGTTGCGCCGCCTTCGGGCGGCGCTTTTTTCATGGGGGCTGCCGACCGCGCCCTGCGTCGGCTAGGCTCGCTGCCATGATGCGCCTTCGCCGATTCGCCGCAGCCCTCGCGCTGCTCGCCGCCAGCCCGCTGACCATGGCCGCAGCCCCCGCCACCGCCGACCTGAGTTGCCTGTTCCAGGCCCTTCCCAAGCCCGACGGCCAGGTGGCGCTGCAGTTCAGGCTGATCAACAGCGGGCCGCGCGAGCTCTATCTGCTGCGCTGGGGCAGCCCCTTCGAGGGTGCCTGGTTCGGCCCCTTCGTGCAGGCCAGCACGGTCGACGGGGAGCTGAGCTTCCAGGGCGCCATGCGCAAGCGCGGCGACCCTGCGGCCGACGACTATCTGCGCCTGGCGCCCGGCCAGAGCCTGAGCGCCGAACTGGTCCTGAACGACGCCTTCACGCTGCCCGCCACCGGCAAGCTGCGCCTGAAGGCCAGCTGGCACTGGCATGACGTCATGACCAGCGGCAAGCCGCCGCGGCCGCGGGCCCGGCACCAGGGCATGGACCAGGACTGCGGCGAAGTCACGCTGACCCGCTGAACACGCCGTCACCTGACGAACGGCAGCCATTGCAGCCAGCGTTACGCTGCCATCCCTTTTTGTCGCCCGCTTTCCATGCCACGCCTTCCCGGCCTCGACCTGCTGCGCAGCATCGCCATCGTCTGGGTGATGTGCTTCCACACCTTCCTCATCGGCGGCCTGGGTCCGGACTGGACCTGGCTGACCCGCTTCGGCTGGGCCGGCGTGGACATCTTCTTCGTGCTCAGCGGCTTCCTGATCGGCTCGCAGCTGCTGCGCAAGCTGCAGCGTGGCGACGCCCTGCACTTGAGCGACTTCTACTGGCGCCGCGCCTGGCGCATCCTGCCCGCCTTCGCCGTCGTGCTGGCGGTCTACGTCGCCTTCCCGGTGCTGCGCGAGGAGCCGAACCTGGAGAGCTGGTGGCAGTTCGCGAGCTTCACGCTGAACCTCTTCATCGACTACGGCCACAACCAGGCCTTCTCGCACGCCTGGTCGCTGTGCGTGGAGGAGCATTTCTATCTGGTCTTCCCGCTGCTGGCCTGGTGGTTCACGCGCCGGCCTTCGGCACCGCGCTTCATCGCGTTGTGCGTCCTGCTGGTGCTGGGCGGCATCGCGCTGCGCGCCGGCGTCTGGCTGCACAACGATGCCCTGCAGCCGCAACGCCCCTGGTTCATCGAGGACATCTACTACCCGACCTGGATGCGGCTGGACGGCCTGCTGGTGGGCGTCATGCTGGCGACGCTGCACATCTACCGGCCCGGGCTGTGGGCGCGGCTGCAGGCGCGCTCGACAGGGCTGACGCTGGCCGGCCTCGCCCTGGCCGCCCTCGCCTTCACCCTCTTCACCAACCGCACCGGCCTCGCCGCCAACGCCGTCGGCTGGCCCTTGCTGTCCTTCGGCTTCGGCTTCATCGTGCTGGCCGCCAGCGCCTGGCAACGCCGCGTGCCCGGTGCCGGCTGGCTGGCCGCCGTGTCCTACAGCCTCTACCTAAGCCACAAGCTCGCCATGCACGCCGTGGCCACCTGGATCGCACCGGACCTGCCCCTGCAGGGGCTGGCCTTGGTCCCGGTCTATGCCGCGGTCATCCTCGCCGTCGGCGCCGCCCTGCACTATCTGGTGGAGAAGCCCGGCCTGCGTCTACGCGACCGGCTGGCCCGCTCGCCGCGCGCCGTTGAAGCTGGCAGCATGCCGGCATGACCACCCAACCCGGTTCCGAACTGCATCTGCGCGACCTCACCCGGCTGCGCCGCGTGCGCGACCGCATCGACCGGGAATATGCCCAGCCGCTGGACGTCGAAGCCCTGGCCCACGGCGTACACATGTCGGGCGGCCATCTGAGCCGGCAGTTCCGCATCGCCTACGGCGAATCGGTCTACAGCTATCTGATGACGCGCCGCATCGAACGCGCCATGGCCCTGCTGCGCCGCGGCGACCTCAGCGTCACCGAGGTCTGTTTCACTGTGGGCTGCTCGTCCCTGGGCACCTTCAGCACCCGCTTCCGCGAACTGGTGGGCCAGTCGCCCAGCGCCTACAAGCGCGACCAGGCCCTGGCGACGGCAGGCATGCCGGCCTGCGTGGCGCGCCAGGTGACCAAACCGATCAGGAATCGAGAAGCGCCGGAAGCGAGCGAAACCTAGACTGCCTTCCATGGACCTAACCCACCACGGAGACTGACACCATGGACATCAGCATTCACTCGAGCTTCCTGCCCCAGACCGACCCCGAGGCGTCGCTGGCCTTCTACCGCGACACCCTCGGCTTCGAGGTGCGCAACGACGTCGGCTACAACGGCCTGCGCTGGATCACCGTCGGCCCGGCCGGCCAGCCCAACACCTCCATCGTGCTGCACCCGCCAGCCATCACGCCCGGCATCACCGAAGACGAGCGCCGCACCATCACCGAGATGATGGCCAAGGGCACCTTCGGCATGCTCATCCTGGCCACGGCCGACCTGGACAAGACCTTCGCCAAGCTGCAGGCCGAGGACGCCGAGATCGTCGAGGAGCCCACCATGCAGCCCTATGGCGTGCGGGACTGCGCGGTGCGCGACCCCGCCGGCAACCTCCTGCGCATTCAAGAAAGAACTTGAAGCCCCTCGCCCAAGGATTACCTTGGTCGGTCCCCCGAGTGGACGCCGATGCTTGCGGCATTGAGCCGCACGCACATCGCCAGAGCGGGCCGGCTAGGGAGCGGCCCGTCGCTCGGCCCGCAAGAAACTGAACATGACCACAGCTGACAACCACGACCGCATCCGCGTCCAAGGGGCGCGCGAGAACAACCTCAAGGACGTCAGCGTCGACATCCCCAAGCGCAAGCTGACGGTGTTCACCGGCGTGTCGGGCTCGGGCAAGAGCTCCCTCGTCTTCGGCACCATCGCGGCCGAGTCCCAGCGCCTCATCAACGAGACCTACAGCGCCTTCGTGCAGGGCTTCATGCCCACGCTGGCACGGCCCGAGGTGGACGTGCTGGAGGGCATCACCACGGCCATCATCGTCGGCCAGGAGCGCCTGGGCGCCAACGCCCGCTCCACGGTCGGCACGGTGACCGACGCCAACGCCATGCTGCGCATCCTGTTCAGCCGCGTCGGCAAGCCCCAGATCGGCCCGCCCAGCGCCTTCGCCTTCAACGTGCCGTCGGTGCAGGCCACCGGGGTCATCACCGTCGACAAGGGCGGCGCCAGCCAGGCCGTCAAGCAGACCTTCTCGCGCACCGGCGGCATGTGCCCGCGCTGCGAAGGCATGGGCCATGTCAGCGACTTCGACCTGACCGCGCTCTACGACGCCAGCAAGTCGATCAACGAAGGCGCCATCAACATTCCCGGCTACAGCATGGAGGGCTGGTACGGCCGCATCTTCCGCGGCTGCGGCTTCTTCGACCCCGACAAGCCAGTCGCCAGGTTCACCAGGCGCGAGCTGCACGACCTGCTGCACAAGGAAGCGACCAAGATCAAGGTCGATGGCATCAACCTGACCTATGCCGGCCTGATCCCGTCCATCCAGAAGTCCTTCCTGTCCAAGGACATCGACGCGCTGCAGCCGCACATCCGCGCCTTCGTCGACCGCGTCATCACCTTCCAGACCTGCCCTGAATGCCAGGGCACGCGGCTCAACGAGGCGGCACGCTCCTGCAAGATAGCCAAGCTCAGCATCGCCGACGCCTGCTCCATGCAGATCAGCGACCTGGCCGACTGGGTGCGCGGACTCAAGCAACCCACCGTCACGCCGTTGCTGACAGCCCTCGTGCATTCGCTGGATGCCTTCGCCGAGATCGGCCTGGGCTATCTGTCCCTGGACCGGCCCAGCGGCACCCTGTCCGGCGGCGAAGCCCAACGCGTCAAGATGATCCGCCACCTCGGCTCGGCGCTGACCGACGTGACCTATGTCTTCGACGAGCCGACCACCGGTCTGCACCCGCACGACATCCAGCGCATGAACGGCCTCTTGAAGCGACTGCGCGACAAGGGCAACACCGTCCTGGTCGTCGAGCACAAGCCCGAGGTCATCGCGATTGCCGACCATGTCGTCGACCTCGGCCCGGGTGCCGGCTCGGCAGGTGGCGAGATCGTCTACGAGGGCCAAGTCCCAGGCCTGCGCAAGAGCGGCACGCTGACCGGCAAGCATCTCGACGACCGCGCGGCATTGAAGGACAAGACCCGCAAGTCCCACGGCGCGCTCAAGGTGCGCGGTGCCGGCACGCACAACCTGCAGAAGGTCAACGTCGACATCCCGCTCGGCGTGCTTTGCGTCGTCACCGGCGTGGCCGGCTCGGGCAAGAGCTCCCTGATCCATGGCTCGGTGTCCACGCTGGAAGGCGTCGTCGCCATCGACCAGACCGCCATCCGCGGCTCGCGGCGCAGCAACCCGGCCACCTATACCGGCCTGCTTGACCCCATCCGCGGCGCCTTCGCCAAGGCCCATGGCGTCAAGCCCGCTCTCTTCAGCGCCAACTCCGAAGGCGCCTGCCCGACCTGCAATGGCGCCGGCCTCATCTTCACGGACCTCGGCCCCATGGCCACCGTGTCGACGGTCTGCGAGGACTGCGGCGGCAAGCGCTTCCAGGCCGCGGTGCTCGACTACAAGCTGGGTGGCAAGGACATCAGCGAGGTGCTGACCATGTCGGTCGGCGAGGCCACCGCCTTCTTCTCCAAGCTGACGCCCGCGGCCCACGCCATCCTCGAACGTCTGTCCGACGTCGGCCTCGGCTATCTCAGCCTCGGCCAGCCGCTGACGACGCTGTCGGGCGGCGAACGCCAGCGCCTCAAGCTCGCCACGCAGATGGCCGAGAAGGGCGATGTCTATGTGCTGGACGAACCCACCGCCGGCCTGCACCTGGCCGATGTCGAGCAGCTGCTGGGCCTGCTGGACCGCCTCGTCGACGCGGGCAAGTCCGTCATCGTCATCGAGCACCACCAGGCCGTCATGGCCCATGCCGACTGGATCATTGACCTCGGCCCCGGCGCCGGCCATGACGGCGGCAAGGTCGTCTTCGAGGGCACGCCGGCCGAGCTGGTCAAGGCGCGCTCGACGCTGACCGGCAAGCACCTCGCCGACTACGTGGGAGCGAAGGCGCTCAAGCCTGCACGGGCACGCTGATCTCGAACCAGAACCGGCTGCCCTGGGCCAGCCGGCTCTCGAGCTGGATCTCGCCGCCCATCATGCGCACCAGCTGGCGGCTGATGGCCAGGCCCAGGCCCGTGCCGCCGACGCGCTGCTCGGCGCTGCCGGCCTGCTCGAAGGGCTCGAACAGGCGCACGGCCTGGTCCTCGGCGATGCCGACGCCGGTGTCCTGCACGTCGAAACGCAGCAGGCAGTGGCCGGCTTCGATGTCGGCGCCATGCACGACTTCGGCCCGCAAGGTCACACCGCCCACATGGGTGAACTTGACCGCATTGCCCAGCAGATTCAACAGGATCTGGTTGAGACGCTTTTCATCGGCCAGCACGACGGCCGGCAGCTGCGGATCAAGCTGCAGGTCCAGCGTGATGTGCTTGTCCTCCGCCATCACACGCACGATGTCGATGACGGCCTGCAGGCGCGCCACCAGCTCGACCGGGGCTATGCGCAATTCGGCCTTGCCGGCCTCGATGCGCGACAAATCGAGGATGTCGACGATCAGCGTCAGCAGGTGCTGGCCGCTGCTGTGGATGATGTCCAGGCCGTTGCGCTGCTTGGGGCTGAGGCCGTTGTCCATCTTCAGGATCTGGGCATAGCCCATGACGGCGTTCAGAGGCGTGCGCAGCTCATGGCTCATGCGCGCCAGGAACTGGCTCTTGGCACGGCTGGCGATCTCGGCGCGCTCCTTGGCATCGCTGAGCTCCAGCGTGCGCGCGCGCACCAGGTCTTCCAGGTGATCACGGTGAGCGCCGAGCTCGGCCTCGCGCTCCTGCAGGGCGGCCAGCATGCGGTTGAAGGTGTGGGCCATGGCGGCGATGTCGCGCGGGCCGCCGGCCGGCGCGCGCGCATCGCTGTCGCCTCCCTCGACCTGCTCCATGGCCTTGGACAGGGCGCCCAGCGGCCGCGTCAGCCTCAGGATCAGGAAACGCACCGCCAGCAGGAAGACTGTCGTGAACAACACGGCCACGCCGAAGTTGGCGAGGAAGAGCGAGGCCTGGGTGCGGTGCAGCGTGGCCTTGCTCTGGATGACGCGCACATGGCCCAGCAGTTGCGGCGGGCGCAGCGTCACATCGAAGGGCGAGGCCTCCGGGCGGGTCCAGACCGGGGCGGCAAAGGCCCAGCTGTCCTCGGTCTCCTGGTCCAGCCAGGGCTCGCTGGCGGCTCGGTCGGGCGCGATGGGCGTCGCCCCCGCGGGCAGCCGGTCGCGCTCGGGACCCAGGGCCAGCAGCAGCCGGCCCTTGGTATCGCGGATCTCGATGCCCATCACGTCGGGGAAGGCCAGGGAGGCGCGCACCGCCTCCTCGGCGTTGTCAGCCGCCGCATAGAGCAGGGCCAGCGAACTGTTGGAGGCGAGATTGGCGGCCACGCGGCCGCCCTGCTCCATCAGCATGGCGCGTACCTGTCGGCCGCCCTGCCAGGCATTGACGGCGGCCATCAGCAAGGCCAGGCACAGCGTGCCGAGCGCGACGGCCACGCTGAGGTGGCGGCGGAAGGAGGTTTCGCGCAGCCAGCGGGCGTAGACCCGCAGCGGCCAGGACCGCTGCGGCGGCGCGGCGGGCGGGCTCGGCTCCTCGTCGCGCGCGATGGCGGGCGGCTGGCTGTCGAGTGGATAGGGAGGTGTCACTCAGTGGCCTCAGCTGGAGGGATAGACCAGATCGAATCCGGCTTGCGCGGCGGCCGCGTCGATGCCCAGATGCGCAGCGGTGCGAATGTTGATGGCCGCGCGGGCCTGGCGCAAAGGCAGGACGCCCGAGGCGGACTTCGGCGCCGCCAGCAGGCGCTGGGCCGACACCGCCAGCGTGCGGCCGAGCTCGTGGTTGTCGGGGTAAAGCGAGAACAGCGCACCGCGCTTCACATGGGCCAGATGGCTGGAGAACACGGTGATGTTGCGGTTCCAGCCCTCTCTGAGCACCAGGGGCAGCACGGCGTTGTCGTCCACCGTCGTGGGGTCCTGCGGCAGCCACAGCGCGTCGCGCGCCGGATCGGCGGCGGCGAGCAGCTGGGTGTAGGCCCGCAAGGACTCGGCCTGGTCGGCCACCTCCTGGGCGGCCAGCTCCAGGCCCTCGGCCCTTGCCGCCTCACGCGCCAGTTTCGCCAGCCAGGCGTTCAGCTTGGCGTCGTAGACCAGATGCACACGCCGCGCGCCCGGCCTCAGCCGCTTCAGGCGCGCCAGCAGCAGCGCCGGGTCGGGGGCCAGCGTGTGGACGGGAAAGCTGCGCGCCTCCGACTCCTGCACCGACACGACGCAACCCACCAGCACGGCCAGCTCATCGGCCATCGCGGCCGCGATGCGCATGCCGCCGCGGCCCAGGCCGATCAGCACCTTGGCCTCGCGCCTGCGGATGTCCTCGGCGACCTGGGCCGGGTTGGCGTTGTTGGCCACCGCCAGGCTGGTCACCCCGCCGCCGAGCTTGTCCTCGATGCCTTCGATGATGGAGGTGAAGACCTGCCGGAACGGCTCCCCCAGCTCCGGATAGACGACCACCAGCGAGCGCCCCAGTTCCGCCGCGACGGCCGAACCGCCTGCCCATGCCACGGCGCCGCCCAGGGCCTGGCGCAACAAGGCGCGGCGCGTGGCGTCGGCGGGGCAACCAGGCTCAGTCAAGTGAAGAAGTGCTGCGTAGCGAGGTCAGAACGGGTGGGCGGCATTATGCAAATCGCGCGGTCACTTTTTCGCCATGGAGCCTCAATAGCGGTACAGGGCTTGCCCATGGTCGACCACAGGCGAAAGCCTGCTTGAAGCAAACGCGAAGGCTGCGCCCGGCCGCCCAAATTCGCCGCGTCATCCGTCAGGATTTGGCACAACACCCGCCGGCTTTCGCGCCGAAGCCACGCCTGCCCCTCACTTTCCGCTGACGGCCGTTGGCCGCCCCCACAATACGCGCCCATCACCGTTCCCCTCGGAGAAGCTGGCAATGCGACCTTTCTTTGGCCTGGTGGTTTTGGGAAGCGTCTGCTTGACGGCCGGGCCGTTGATCGCCCTCGCCCAAACCCCGAGCGAAGAAGAGGAACTGGCCCAGGTCTACGGCGATAAGACCACCGTCAGCATCGCCACCGGCGCCGCCCAGTCACTGCGCCGCGCGCCGGCGGTGGCCACCGTCATCACGGCCCAGGACATCGCCATGATGGGCGCGACGGACATCGACCAGGTGCTGGCCAGCGTGCCCGGCATCCATGTCGGCCGCAACAACCAGGGCTACAACCCGCTCTACATCGTCCGCGGCATCTACAGCGAATTCAACGCGCAGACGCTGGTCCTCTACGACGGCGTGCCGATGACGACGATGTTCATCGGCAACCGCGGCACGCTCTGGGCCGGCCTGCCGGTGGCCAATATCGCGCGCATCGAAGTCATCCGCGGCCCGGGTTCCGCGCTGTACGGGGCCGATGCCTATGCCGGCGTCATCAACATCGTCAGCAAGGGTCCCTCGGACCTGCAGGGGCTGGAGCTGGGCCTGCGCGCCGGCTCGTTCTCCAGCCGTGACGGCTGGGTGCAATACGGCGGCGCGGTTGGCGAGCTGAAGCTGGCCGGCTATCTGCGCGCCGGCCACACGGACGGATTCAAGGAAACGGTGCAGGCCGACGCCCAGAGCGGCCTGGATGCGCTGTTCGGCACCAAGGCCAGCCTGGCCCCGGGGCCGGTGAACACAGGCTACGACTCGGTGGACGCCCATGTCGAGGGCGGCTACGGCCATCTGCGCATGCGGGCCGGCTATCTGCTGCGCGACAACGTCGAGACCGGTGCCGGCGCCGGCGGTGCGCTGGACCCCGTCGGCCGCGGCCGCAACCAACGCTGGAACGCCAGCGTGTCGCTGTCCGAGCTGGAGCTGGCGCCCAAGCTGCTGCTCAACCTCACCGGCAGCTATTTCCAGTTCACCAACCAGTTCCCGCAGCCGCTGCAGGTCTTCCCGCCCGGCGCCTTCGGCGGCAGCTTCCCGCAGGGCATGTTCGGCGCGCCCAACACCTGGGAGCGGCAGACGCGCGTGGCCGCCGTGCTGGGCTACACCGGCTGGGCCGGCCACCAGCTGCGGCTGGGCGTGGGCCACGACGACCTCAACATGTACCGCACCCAGGAGTTCAAGAACTTCACCATCATCGACTCCGGCCCGGCCAAGGGCCTGCCGGTGCCGACGCCCGGTGGGCAGCTGGTCGAGTTCCCGGTCGACAAGTCCTTCGTGACGCCGCAGCGGCGCCGCGTCAGCTATGCCTATGCCCAGGACGAGTGGAGCGTGGCGCCGGACTGGACGCTGACCGCCGGCGTGCGGCGCGACCAATACAGCGACTTCGGCGCCACCACCAACCCGCGCATGGCCCTGGTGTGGGACGCCAGCCTGGACGTGACGGCCAAGCTGCTGGTCGGCCGCGCCTTTCGGGCCCCTTCGTTCTCGGAGGAATACAGCATCAACAACCCCGTCATCCGCGGCAACCCTGGGCTGAAGCCGGAGCGCATCAGCACGGCCGAGGCGGCCGTCAGCTGGCAGCTGGGCGCCCAGGTCCAGCTGCAGGCCAGCGCCTTCCGCTACACCATGACGGACATCATCCGCGCGGAGAGCATCGGCGGCGGCACCTCCGAGTACGCCAACCTGGGCACGCAGCGCGGCCATGGCTTCGAGCTGGAACTGGTGGCCGACGTTGCGCGCAATCTGCGCCTGTCGGGCCACTACGCCTACCAGCGCGCCGTCGACGAAAGCACCGGCCACGACGCCGGCTACGCGCCCCACCAGATGGCCTTTGTGCGGGCCGACTGGCATTTCGACAAGGGCTGGGCCCTGAGCGGCCAGGTCAAGCGCGTGGCGGGGCGCATGCGCGCGGCGGGCGACGCCCGGCCGCCCGTGCCCGACTACAACACCGTCGACCTGACGCTGCGCACCTCGTCACGCCAGACCGGCTGGGATCTGGCCTTCTCGGTGCGCAATCTCCTCAACGCCGACGTGCGCGAGCCCAGCCTGGCCAGCACCGGCATCCCCTACGACCTGCCGATGGCCGGTCGCGCGCTGGACGTGCAGTTGGTGTACCGGTTCTAGCCACCCCAGGTGCGCGGCGCGGGGCCTTCGTAGGCGATGTGATCGCAGGCCAGCGGCAGCAGTGTGCCGGCCGGCTGTTCGCTCGCCTCGATATAGCAGGGCTGCATGCCGGCCAGGAAGGCCGGGAAGGTGAACTGGTAGTGCTGGCGCGGCGTGAAACCCATGTCGGCCGTCAGCGCGGCGGCCAGCGCCGCGTAGTTCATGCGCAGCCGCCAACGCCCTTGCTGCAGATGCTGCTCGACGGCCTGGGCCGCCTGCACATGGGCACCGGCGGCCAGGCCCTCCTGCTCGATCAGGCGCAGCATCGGCGCGATGCGCTCGTCGCCCGCCGCGATGGGGCGACCGTAGCCGGCGATGGCACGGTGGCGCTTCAGCTCCTCGCGCACGCAACCGTCCAGACCCTCGCCGGCGGCCAGCGCCTCGCGGGCGCGCTTGATGAAGTTGGCGGCCCGGATGTCGATGCCACGCCCGTAGATCTCGGCCTCGGACACTGCCAGTGCCGCGGCCACGCCCAGGTTGCCCGAGCTGCGCGCGCTGCCGGCGAGTGCCGCCACGCGGTTGTTCCAGATGCGTGCATCCGGGTAGCTGGTGTAGACCCAGATTGCATGCAACACCTTGAGCTGGGCGGACGTGCAGCGCCGGCCGGTGATGCCGAAGACATACAGCTCCAGCCAGTCCATGCGCGCGAGGTCGGTATGCAGGTCGTGGCCGCGGAACACGGCGCGCTGGCCCACGAAGGCGCCACCCATGCGGGTGCGCAGCCGGCCGGCGTGGCGCTCCAGCGGCGAAGTGCGCTGCTCTCTCATGCCGCCTCCTTCAGCGGGTCGTCCTGCAGGTCCAGCGCGAAGAAGGGGAAGTCCTTGTAGCTGCCGGCGCGCTGCTCCAGCGCATGCGCCGCGGCTCCCGGCAGGCGCAGCAGCAGATGCAGCATCTCGCCCTGCTCCGGGGTGAAGCCCAGGTCGCGGAACGCGGCGGCGGCCACGCCCGACATGGCCAGCGGCAGGCCCACCGCCACCTCGATCTCGGCGCGGTTGGCGGCCAGCCAGCGCAGCCGCGGGCCGCTGCCGATCTCGGCCAGGCGCTGCAGAGCCGCGCTGACGATGCCGGCGGTGACGATGCCGTTGGGCTCGAAACCGGGCGGGTGGTCGGCCTCGGGCCAGATCGCCGAGGCGGTCGACGTCGCCGACCGCCAACGCGCGGCCCAGGAGGGCACGTCGGCGAGGACCTCATCGGTCCAGAGGGCCATGGCGGCCGCCACTTCCTGTGCGCCACCGTGGCGACCGGCACCCACGGCCAGCGCGGCCATCAGGGCAGCGGCAGCGGGCGAACCGCCCAGGCCCGAGCACATGGCCGCATGCACGGCGGCGTCGCGCGGGCCTGCATTGGCCAGGGCCAGGGCCAGGGCTTCCAGCAGTCGGGCCTGGCTGTCGGTCGCTGCCTCCTCGCGGAACAGCAGCCACAGCATGTCGACCCAGCGGGCGCGGCCGAGCAGGTCGGCATAGACGTCGTAGCCGCGGCATTGGGCGGAGCGCGTGGCGAAGCGGTCCGCGGGTTCGGCCTCTTCGCGCCAGATGCGCGTGCGGACCTGCTCCTGCCGTTGAATCTCCGCCATCACATCAGCTGGCTGAAGCCGCCGTCCACCACCAGCTCGGTGCCGACGACATACGACGAGGCCGGCGAGGCCAGGTACAGCACGGCACGGGCCACTTCCTCGGCGGTGCCGAAGCGCTGGCTGGGCGAGCGCTGCGTGAGGTCGGCGCGCGCGGCGTCCACCACCTCGCGGGGCACGTCCCAGCGGCCGAAGCCCGGCGTGTTGATGGGGCCGGGGCTGACGGCGTTGACGCGGATGCCGCGTGCGGCCAGTTCCAGGCTGGCGGTGCGCACCAGCGAGCGCGCCGCCGCCTTGCAGGCCGCGTAGGCCGAGAAGCCCGGGGCGCCCACCTGGTTGGCGATGGAGGTCGTCACGACGATGGAGGCGCCGGGGCGCAGCAGCGGCAGGGCGCGCTGGATGGCGAAGAACACGCCCTTGAAGGCGACGTTGTTCATGGCGTCGAACTGCTCTTCCGTCATCAGCTCGATGGGTACCGGCGAACCGCCGGTTGCATTCAGCACCAGCACGTCGAGATGGCCGAAGCGCGACTTCACCTCGCCCATCAGGCGGTCGATGTCGTCCAGCTTGCCGGCATCGCTGCGCAGGGCCAGCAGGTCGTGACCCAGCGAGTCTCGCGCGGCGGCCAGCGTGGCTTCGTCGCGGCCGGTGATCATCACGCTGGCACCCTGCTCCATCAGCAGCCTGGCGGTCGCCAGGCCGATGCCGCTGTTGCCGCCCGTGACCAGGGCCGTCTTGCCCAGCAGTGTTTCCTTGTCCATCATCATTTCGCAGTTCCCAGGGTTTTCATTCGAAGATTCATTGGCGGCACTTCCTCGCCGTCGATGCGCACATCCAGCAGCGTCGGGCCGGGACGGGACAGCAGGGCGTCGAAGTCCAGCGCGTCCAGGTCGGCCGGCGTGCGCACCACATGGCCGGGGATGCCCATGGCCGCGGCCATCGCGGCGAAGTCGACCTTGGGCAGCTGGAAACCGATGGGCTCGGCGCCTGCCAGGCGCTGGCCGTGCTTGACCATGCCCAGCGCCCCGTCGTTCAACACCACATAGAGCACCGGCAGGCCGAGTTCGGCAGCCACCGTGATTTCCTGGCCATTCATCAGATAGCTGCCGTCGCCGGTCATGCAGACGACGGGACAGCGGCGGTTGGCCATGGCGATGCCGACGGCCGAGCCGATGGCCCAGCCCATGGGCGCGAAGTCCATGGTCACGCGCAGCCAGCTGGAGTTGCGTGTGCGCCTCTCCTTGCCGGCCGGCAGATAGACGCCGCCGGGCATGCGGGCGCCGCGCTTGTCATGGGGCGCGAGGTAGTGCACGGCCCAGGCCGCGCTGTTGCCAGCGTCGGCCACGAAGCGGGTCTGGGGCGGGCAGCGCTCCCCCAGCGCGGCGACGAGGCGCTGCGGCTTGACCGGCGCGTCGTTGCTGCGCAGGGCCTGGGGGCTGTCGACCATGGCCTCGTAGGCCTGGCGCGCCACCTGCGGATGCATGAAGGGCAGCAGCGCGCCCTCCTGCGGGGAGGCCAGCAGCGTCATCAGCTGCTCGCAGACCGACTTGATGTGGCCACGCACATGCAGCCGCGCCATCGGCGAGCGCATCAGGTTCTCGTCGCTGTCGTCCACATGGACGAGGCGGCTGTTCAGCAGGGCCGTGGACCAGCCCCCGCTGCTGAACTCGCCAAAACCCGTGCCCAGCGCGATGACGAGGTCGGGCTCGCCCTGCAGCAACTCGGCCGCACTGGCGTGGCCGCCGAAGCCGAACACGCCGCGAAAGCGCGGGTGGTGCGGGTTGATGAAGCCCTTGCCATCGGGCGTGGTGATGAAGTGGCCGTCGGTGCGCTGCACCAGCTGCATCAGGTCGTTGGCCGCCTCGCCGCAGCCGTCGCCGATCAGCCAGACCGGCTGGCGGGCCGAGAACAGCAGGCGGGCCAGCTGGCGCACGGCCGGCAGGTCGACGAGGGCCGGCGCGCGGCGCAGCAGGCCGGCGAAATCGGGGGTTTCCACGTCGCTTGAAAGTGGGGCGCGCATGATGTCCACCGGAATGGACAGATGGCTGGGCCCGCTCGGCGCCCGCTGGGCCTGCATCAGCGCGTTGAACAACTTGGTGGGCAGCTGCTCGGCGTGCGAGACCAGGGAGTTGTAACGGGTGCAGGGGCGGAACATCGCCATCGTGTTGATGCCGGTGCAGCTCGACTCCTGCAGCGCGCCCTTGCCGAAGTTCTTGATCGGCGGCTGGCCGGTGATGACCAGCATGGGCACGTTGTTGTCATAGGCACAGGCCACGCCGGTGATCAGGTTGGTGGCGCCCGGCCCCGAGGTGGCGATGCAGACGCCCAGCTTGCCGGTCTCGCGGGCATAGCCGTCGGCCATATAGGCCGCGCCCTGCTCGTTGCGGGCCACGACGGCCTGCGGGCCGCCGCGGCGGGCGCTGCGTGCGAGGGCGTTGTAGAGCGGTTCGATGGCGCCGCCGGGCACGCCGAAGACATATTCGACGCCGAGGGCGGCCAGCGCGTCGACGATGAGGTCGGCGGCGTCACGCTGGACAGGCTCGCGCGCCAGGTCGGACGCCCCGACATAAAACGGGGCGAGAGCGGTGTTGGATTCCACGATGCAGCAGGCGATGGACTCCGTAACAGGCCAGAGGCCCGCACGGCGTCGGGGGAAACAAAAGAGCCCACTTCAAGTGGACTCACGGATGGCCGCGAACGGCCTGCTCCCCCTGCTGCGCGCTCGGGCCTCAGGGCCCGGCGACGTCTAGTGCCCGCGCATGAAGATGGTTAGCAACTGCGCGATGGGACCGGACTGTATCCATTTGAAACTTTTGTACATCCCCGCGAATGCGGGCGGAACGAATTCACGGGGTCAGGGCTTGACCTTGACACCCGTCAGTTGAGCGACTGCCGCCAGCGTCGTCTGGGCCGCGTTGAGGCCCAGCAGGAAGTCCTGGTCCGTGTAACTGGAGAACAGATCCGTGGGCTGGTGCCAGTGCGGATTCCAGCCCGCGCCGATCTGCTGGCCGCGTTCGTTCTCCCGCAGCGAGATGGCCGGTACTTCGTCCATGAAGGGCGTGGAGTCGGTGTTGGTCATGTGAAAGCCGACAGCCGCCGGATAGTTCGTCGCGTACTTGTCGTTGGCGGCCCGGAAGTGCCAGGCGAGCTTGGCGGCAGCGTCCGCGAACCTGGACGTCGACTGGTACTCGATGTTCACGTCGGCCTCGGCGCGCTGCTCCTTGGGCGGTGCATAGACCGGCTGGCCCTTGGCATCCAGCACCGGCTTGCCGTTCGCGTCCAGCTTGGGCACGGGCATGCCGTGGTCGAACATCATCATGTCGTGCTGGATCATGCCCAGCCACTTCGGCTCGGGGTATTTGCCCGAGCCTTTGGGCGACTCGATGCCCTGCAGGCCCTTGCGCTGCTCCACATAGGCAGAGGCGCCGTTCAGCCCGGTCTCCTCGTTGTTCCACAGCACGAAGCGGATGGAGCGCTCCGTCGTCACGCCGGGCAGGCTGAAGATGCGCGCCAGCTCCATGACCAGGGCCGTGCCCGAACCGTTGTCGTTGGCCGCCTCGCCCCAGCCGATGCCGTCCATGTGGGCGCCCACGATGTACATCTCGTCGGGCCGGGTCGTGCCGACCTTGGTGCAGTAGACGTTCTCGCGCAGGCCGGTGCCGACAGGCGTGGGCTCCTCGTTCAGCTTGCGCAGCCTCCCGTCGGGCTGGGCCATGGGATCGGTGTTGACGCCGATGGGCGCCCGCTTGCCGAACAGCGTGCTGCCGCCCTGCCCCGCCGGGCCGCCGGCCAGCGGCGCCCGCGGCGCGGCAGGGTTGCGCCTGGCGGGTTCGGTGAACTGGTACTGCAGCCTCTCGGTGTTGGTGCAGCCATAGCTCTTCAGCTGCGCCTCGATCCAGTCCAGGGCCTTGCGGTTGCGCTCGGTGCCCTGGCGGCGGTCGCCGAACTGGGTCAGGCCCTTGATGGTGGCCTTGTACTTCTCGAGATCGAGATGGGCGACCAGGGTCGCGACCGGATCGGCCTCCTGGGCCGAGACCGGTGCGACGAAGAAGGCGGCTAGCAGCAGGGAGAGGATGGCGGGCTTCATGGCCTCAGCATAGGCCAGCCGCTGCGCCATGCGGCCTCAGGCCAGGCCCGCCTTGTCCAGGCCGTACATCTTGTCCTTGGAGCCGGGCGGGTTGCGGAAGGCGACGTTCATGCGGTTCCAGCCGTTGATGGCGGCGACGCGCCAGGTCAGCGTGGACAGCTCTTCCTCGGAGAACAGTTCGCGCGCCTCGGCAAAGGCGGCGTCGGAGATGCCCTCGGGCGCAATGCGGGTCAGCGCTTCGGTCCACGCCAGGGCGGCGCGCTCCTTGGGCGTGAAGAGCTGGGACTCGCGCCAGATGGCGACATGGTGCAGGCGCAGCTCGCGCTCGCCGTGGATCTTGGCCTGCTTGATGTGCATGTCCAGGCAGAAGGCGCAGCCGTTGAGCTGGGAGGCGCGGATGTCGATCAGGATGGCGAGGGTCTCGTCCATCTTGAAGGCCATGCTGAAGTCGAGGTACTTCTTGAACAGCTCAGGGGACTGGCGGGAGTAGTCGAGGCGGGCTTCTGGGTGGCTCATGATGGTTCCTGGGTCGATAGGGCCGGCGTGATTGCTGCGCCCACATCCTCAAGACGGATCAGCTTCGCCGCTTGTGACACGCATCCTGATCCCACCGAGCTTGTCGGGGTTGCGCTGGATGTAGACGGCGCCCACCTGGCCCGCCTCGGCGGCCGGTGCCAGGGCAATGGTCTGCACCAGGCGGCCGTCGTTGCTGTCGTCGACGATCAGCACGCCCGGCAGGCCATTGACGTGGGTGGCCACCAGGCGCCAGCCCTGGCTGCTGGGCATCTGCGCAAAGCCGATGAAGATGCGCGCGATCTGTGCGCCGCCATGCAGGGGTTGGGGCACCGCGCTGACCTTGCCGCCGCCGTCGGCCATCATGACGGCGTCGTCGCTCAGCAACCGGGCCAGGGCCGACACATCCTGGCTGCGCACCGCATCCATGAAGGCATGCACCAGACGGTCGGCCTCCTCCTTGGCCACCTCACGCCGCGCATAGTCGGCCTTGACGTTCTTGCGTGCCCGGCTGATGAGCTGGCGGCAGCTGGCCTCGCTGCGGTCCAGGTGGCGGGCGATCTCGTCGTAGTCCATGTCGAACACGTCGTGCAGCAGAAAGGCAGCACGCTCCAGCGGCGACAGGCGCTCCAGGGCCAGCATGAAGGCGATGGAGACGTCCTGGGCGAATTCGGCCTGCTTCTCGGGGCCGGGCACCCAACCAAACAGGGCCTCGTCCTCCAGCATGGGCTCGGGCAGCCAGACACCCACGTAGTGCTCGCGCTGCACGGCGGCCGAGCGCAGCCTGTCCAGGCAGAGATTGGTCACCAGACGCGACAGAAAGGCGCCCTCGTGCTGGACGGTGGAAGCGTCCACCTCGGCCCAGCGCAGCCAGGCTTCCTGCACGATGTCCTCGGCCTCGGCGCGCGAGCCAAGCATGCGGTAGGCCAGCGCGCGCAGGCGGCGCGCATGCTCGCGGTCAAAACGCAGGGCGCGGGCGGTGGGCGAGAGGTCGTCGTCGGTCATGGCGGGAGTTTCGTGGCTGAACTCCATCCTGACGGAACAGCCCCCCACGTTTGTGACCTCAACGACGCGCTGTCTCCACGGCCGCCAGCAGCATCCAGGCCGAATGCGGGATCCACTGCTCCACCCAGCGCCATTGCTCGCCATCCGGTCCCGGGCCGAAGGCGATGCCTTCGCCGGTGTCGCTGCCCACGGCGCCGGTGACGCCGTTGGAGATGCCGCCCTTGAACATGTCGCCCGCGCTGGACGCCACCGTCGGCGGGTTGCGCTTGCCGAAACCGTAGAGCATGGAGATGCCGTAGGGGTTGCGGCCCAGGGTCCAGTCGAGCTGGCTCTGGGCATAGCTGGCCCAGCCGGCCGGCATCTCGACGCCCGGCTGGCGGCTTGCAACGGCCATGGCCGTCGTCAGCGAGGCCAGGCGGGCGCTCTCGCCCTGCCACCAATAGCCGGTCTCGTTCCTGTGCGGGATGAAGAAGCCTTCCCTCACCTCGCCTTCGGGCCTGCCGTCCTTGCCGGCCAGCTGGAAGGCCTGGCGGGCATAGCCGTAGGGGTTGGAGACGCGCTCGGTGATGGCGATCTCGTACTTCAGCGCCGACGCGATGGCCGCAGTGGCGCGGCTGCGACGCGCCTCCTGGGTCTCGACGGCAAGGTAGTGCGACAGGCTCAGCACCGGCAGGCCAGCCTCCACCGCGTGGTAGTAGGGCCGCGTGCCGCCATCGCTGATGAAGCCGCCGGCGGCCGTCTGGCGGCCCATCAGGCTTTCGGCGCGCAGCCGGGCCGCATCCAGGAAGCGGGCCTCGCGCGTCGCGTTGAACAGCTCGACGGCCGCCATCAGCGCCGTGTAGTCGTCGATGATGTTCTCGACGCCATTGGCCGTGTACTGGGCGTTGAGCTGCTGCAGATGGTCGAAGCCCCGCACCGCGTCGGCCAGATAGGTCGCACCGCTGAACTCGCCCTGGCGGCTTGACTGCCTGGCGAGCAGGGAAGCGCGCGCCAGTGACGCGATGGCCATGCCCGCGCCGGCCCGGTAGGCCGAGCGGTAGAGCTGGGTATAGGTCCCCTCCTCGCCCTCGTAGCCGACCACCATGCGCTCGGCCTTCTCGTCGCCCCACTTGTCGAACACCGTCGTGTAGAAATAGCCCTCGGCATCGAGGATGCGGTGCAGATAGTCAGCGCCCCAGAAGGCCTCGTCCTCGGCGCGCTTCAAGAGGCCAGCACGGCGGTAGAGATCGGCCGAGGTGTGTGCCGTGTAGGCCAGCACCCAGGCCGCCATCGAGGTCTGCTGCGGGTTGAAGAAGTTGGCATAGCCGAGGTGGGACAGGTATTTGCCGGCGTCGCCGCCAGCGTCCTTCCAGCCGCCATGCACGTCGACGAAGCGGTCCGTCTCGAAGATGCGGATGTGGCTGTCGCCCTTGCCCGTGTGGCGGCTGCGATGGAAGTAGTCCAGACTCTTGTCGGCGATGGTCGCGAACAGGGCCTGGTCCCGCACGCGCACGGGCGCCGACAGCGCCCGCTTGCCGCCGAGCGTGGCCTCGACGCGATAGACGCCCGGCACCTGCAGCGCCGAGAAGTCCACCTCGAAATAGCGCTTGCCGGCGCCCCAGGCCGAGAACTCGGGCAAGGCCTTGAGTTCGCCCTGGGCGACGACCTTGCCCGCTGCCAGCACGCGGTAGCGCCCGGCTTGCGTCGGGCCCGTGGACTCGACGACGGCCTTCTTGGCGCCGACGCGCTCCAGCGCCACCTGGTTGAGCTGCACCAGCAGCGGGTCGGTGGGCAGCTGCACCGAGACCGTCGTCACCGGCGCGGCCGCCGCAACCGTCTCAGCGGCCACGCACAGTGGCGTTGCAGCCACCAGGGCCGCTGCCATCAGGATTCGCTTCATTCCCATGCCATGTTCTTGGACCACTTGATGCCCGAGGTCGGGCACTTGCCACTGTTGTTCGGGTAGCTGCTGTTGATGACCGAGTTGACCGTGCTGACGCTGTTCATGGCCGGGTTCTTCTTGTAGATGTCCAGGGCCATGCTGGCGCGCCAGCAGTTGCCCGCATCGTCGCCCAGGCTCGAGGACTTGAGCCAGCGGATGTACTGGTCGGTCAGATAGGTGGCGAAGCAGGTTTCGTTGCTCATGCTGCCGCAGTTGCCGGCGTTCTTGACCGAGGTGAAGGCCGACACGCTGGCGATGGAGCCTGTGTTGACCTGGACCTGGAAGGCCAGGCCGATGAGGTTGTATTTGTCGAAGGCCGTGAAGCCTATGCCCTTGAGCGCGCTCAGCACCGGCAGCAGCTTGTCGTTGTTGATGTGCGCGTAGTGGCTCATCACGTATTTGTCCTGCTGGGTGTCGAAGGCCGACTGCAGGGCCTTGCAGATCTTGGTGAGGGCCGCGCGCTTGGTGGCGTTGGAGCGGCTCAGGTTGGGATAGGGATCGAGCTGGGTGTCGTCGGCCTTGAAGTTGCTGGCGGACACGCCGGTGACCTGCGCGCCCCAGTTCTTCATGTCGGTGTTGGTGGCGCCCGTCTTGCCCAGCACATAGGGCGAGAAGGCGTTCTTGAAGTAGGCGGGGAAGTCGCCCACCGTCGTCACGCCGAC
This sequence comes from uncultured Comamonadaceae bacterium, assembly GCA_966111775.1. Lineage (GTDB taxonomy): Bacteria > Pseudomonadota > Gammaproteobacteria > Burkholderiales > Burkholderiaceae_C > Pelomonas. The sequence continues at coordinate 23,608 of CBHWBD010000022.1, forward strand.
CGGGCCGAAGGTGTCGCCGCGGTAGTCGGAAATGCCTTGGCTGGCTTCGTAGTCCACCTCGCAATAGCGCCAGGGGCCCGCGTCCTGGTAGTTGGTGGTGCCGTTCTCCGGGTAGGCATCCATGCTGAGCACGGCCTGCCATTGCGCGACCGTCAGCTTGCGGTTCTTGTCGAACACGTTTGCGTACACACGCGAGTCGCCCACCGGGATCACGCCGCTCGCGGCCGCCGGCTGCACCGCCGTCACCAGGGCCTGGCCGCTGGCGGTTTCGGTCTTGGTGTAAAGCCAGCCGTCCTGCACGAAGGCCGTGGACTTCTCTGCATTGGAAGCACCGCCGGCCGCGACGGCCAGCGATGAGACAGCGAACAGCGCAAGGGCTGCACAGGAACCGAGAGAACGGATTTGCATGTTTGCCTCAACAGTTGTCAGTGGGCGATGCCACGGGTGGGTTGTGCCAAAGAGCGGCGCGACTGTAGGCGCCCTCATCCCGCGTCGTCAATATTTAAATCCATTGGTTGTTTATATTTGTTTCGCCGCCGAGAGGTCACAAGGCCCGCCCCTGAGCCAGAATGGCGCCCACGTCACCCCTGCCCAGCTTCGAGCACGCATGAGAACCACCGGCCGAGGAGCCACCCAACAGTCCAGCGCCCCCTACAACCGCCGCGTGGTGCTGGACTTCATCCGCCAGCAAGGCGCCGCCTCGCGCAAGGACATCGCCGACATGGTGTCGCTGAGCCCCCAGACGGTGGCCAACATCACCAACGACCTCGAGTCCATCGGCCTCATCGTGTCGCGCCGGCAGAAGGTCGACAAAACCCGCGGCCAACCGCCCATTGCCTTCGAGCTGAACCCGCAGGCCGGCAACTCCATCGGCATCAGCCTGGAGCCGGGGCGCGCCTCGGCCGCCCTCGTCAATCTCGTCGGCGAGATCCTGCACCGCAGCGAAGTCGAGATGGACACCAGCGATCGCCAGCAGATGCTGGCCGCCATGCTGCAACTCGTCGCCCGCCTGCGCCGCGAGTCGACGGAGCGCCTCTGGGGCATAGGCGTCGCCCTGCCCGGCCCGCTGGGCCATACCGACATCAGCTTCATCGGCCCGACAGCCCTGGAGGGCTGGAGCGACCTGTCGGTGCTGGACGAACTGCGTGAAGCCACCGGCCTGCCTCTTTTCTACCGTGTCGACAGCGTTGCCGGAGCGCTCGGCGAGACGCTGTTCGGCGTTGCCAAGAACCTCGACGACTTCTTCTACCTGCACCTGGGCCTGGGCCTGGGCGGGGCCCTGGTCATCGGCCGCTCGGCCTTCCCCGGCGCCGATGGCAATGCCACCGAGATCGGCCATGTGCCCATCGTGCCCGGCGGCACGCCCTGCTACTGCGGCAACCGCGGCTGCCTGGAGCGCTATGTCTCCATGCACTCCCTGGCCGAAGCCCTGGGTGTGAGCGACCACGATGTCTGGACCCTGGATCTGGCCCAACGACTGCAGCAGCCCGGTGACGAGGCCCTGCACCGCTGGTGCCGCCAGGCGGCCGACCGCCTGCGCGACGCCGTCTGCATGATCGAGAACATGCTGGACCCGCGCTCCATCGTCATCGGTGGCTCGGCGCCCAAGGTACTGGTGGAGCATCTCGTCGCCCTCGCCCAGCCCTGGCACCGCTCGGTGCGCGGCGGCGTGGCGACGCCCGAGACCCGCATCGTGCTGTCCGACCGCCAGGACGATTCCTCCATCCTCGGCGCGGCCGTGCTGCCCATCTACGAGATGCTGTCGCCGCGCCTGGAAGTGCTGCAGCAGGACCGCCGCGGCGACGCCGACGTGGCCGAGCTGCTGGGCCACCGCCCCCCCGCCAAGCGCGCCGGATAAATATTTCAATCCACTGGATTTATTTATTGACATGGCTTCCAGGGCGCTTCTATAGTCGCGCCCCATGGACACGGATCGCGCACTTTTCAGCCCCCAGCTCAGCATCGTTGGCGACGTCGGCGTCGATCTCGTTCTCGGCTCCCTCGATGGCTGGCCCCGCATCGGCACCGAGCTGCTGATGCCGCGCAGCGAGCTGCGTGCCGGGGGCTCCGGCGCCAACGCGGCGCTGGCCGCCCGCCACATCGGCCAGCGCACCCAACTCATCTCGGCCGTCGGCAACGACCACTTCGGCCACTGGCTGGCCGAGGAGTTCAACGGCCTGCGCAGCAACCTCGAGGTCTGCGACCGCGAGACCACCATCTCGGTCGGCCTGATGCATGCCTGCGGCGACCGCAACTTCTTCACCACCGAGGGCCATCTGCAGCAGCTGTCGGTCCAGCATGTCCTCAAGCATCTGCTGCCCAGCGACGTGCCTGCCATCGCCCTCTTCACGGCGCCCTTCCTGCTGACCGAGCTGCGCGCCCGCTACGCCGACCTGCTGGCCGAAGCCGCCAGCCGCGGCTACCGCATCGCGCTGGACACCGGCTGGCCGCCCGAGGGCTGGACGCCCGAAGTGCGCGACGAGGTGCTGGCCTGGCTGCCGCATTGCGACCACCTCCTCATCAACGAGCTGGAGGCGCGCAGCATCTCGGGCACCGAGGACCTCGACGCGGCCCTGGTGCTGATCGCCCGCGTGCTGAAGCCCGGCGCCAGCCTCGTCGTCAAGGTCGGCCCGCGCGGCGCCCAGGGCTTCGAAGGCGGCCGACGCATCGAACATGACGCCGAACCGGCCGACATCTTCGACACCATCGGCGCCGGCGATGCCTTCAATGCCGGCTACCTCTCGGCCCGCCTGCGTGGCGCCCATCTCGCCGAGGCCCTGGCCGCCGGCTGCCGCACCGCGCGGGCCATCCTGTCGCGCTTCCCGCGCAAGACCATCAAGGCCGGCGAGTTCTCGGCCTGTGTAGCCTGACACCATGAAGCACCGCGCCCTCATCGTCGGCTACATCCTGGTGATCTGGTTCGTGATCTCCTTCGTCACCAACCTGATCGGGCCGCTGATGCCCATCATCATCCAGGACTTCAAGCTCAGCCTGGCTCTTGCCGGCTTCCTGCCCTTCTCCTTCTTCCTCGCCTACGGTCTGGTCTCGATTCCGGGCGGCCTACTGGTGGAAGCCAAGGGGCCACGGCTGACCATCCTGGTCGCCTTCGCGCTGAACCTGGCCGGGTCGCTGGCCATCGCGATGTGGCCCGGCTATGCCACGGCCATCGGCGGCCTCTTCGTCATCGGCCTGGGCATGGCCCTGCTGCAGGTCGTCATCAACCCGCTGATGCGCACGGCCGGCGGTGAGGCGCATTTCGCCTTCTTCTCGGTGATGGGCCAGCTGGTGTTCGGCCTGGCGTCCTTCCTCAGCCCCATGGCCTTCCAGTGGCTGATGGAGAGGCCCGGCGCGGCCGGCACCCACCTCGTCTGGATCGCCTTCTACTGGGCCTTCGTCGCCGGCTTCGTCGCCCTCATCGTCGCCAACCAGACCCTGCCCCTGCCCCGGGTCGAACTGAAGGACGACGAACGCATGGGCGGCTGGGCGGCCTACAAAGAGCTGCTGGCGCGGCGCGATGTGCGCCTCTTCTTCCTGGGCATCATGGCCTATGTCGGCACCGAGCAGACGCTGGCGAACTGGATGTCGCAGTTCCTTAGCCTCTATCACGGCGTGTCGGCCACCGATGCCGGCGCCGACGCGGTGGGCCGCTTCTGGGGCCTGATGTCGCTGGGCTGCCTGCTGGGCCTGGTGCTGCTCAAGCTGCTGGACTCGCGCGTCGTGCTGGCCGGCTTCACGGTGCTGGCCATCGGCAGCGCGGCCGTCGCCCTCTTCGGCCCGGCAGGCGCCTCGCAGCTGGCCTTCCCGGCCTCGGGCTTCTTCCTGTCGGTGATGTTCTCCGTGGTGTTCTCGTTGGGCCTGAATTCCGTGCCCCGCCACCACGGCGCCTTCTCCGGCGTGCTGTGCACCGGCATCCTCGGCGGCGCCATCGCGCCCATGATCGTCGGCGTGCTGGGCGATGCCATCGGCCTTCGCGCCGCCATGTCCACCGTCTTCCTGACCCTGGCCTACATCCTGAGCGTCAGCGCCTGGGCCAGGCCACTCGTGCGCAACGAGACCGTCTCGCTGGCACAGCTGTTCTCGCAGACCAAGCCCAAGCCAGGGGCCTGAATACCTGAACCCACCACGCCATGGCTTTCGAGGCCAGGACGGCGGCCGCCCATACAGACTACAAGGAGCAAGAGCGATGAGACCGAACCGAGCTGGATTCACGAAAAAGACCGTCACCGCCGCCGCCGTCGGCCTGCTGGCCGGCACGGCGTTTGCGCAAGAGGCCGCCGACAAGAACGAACTGCCCACCGTCGTCGTCAACGCCACGCGAGTCAGCTCCAGCCTGCTGAAGACCCCGGTCGCCGTCACCGCCATCACCCAGGAAGCACTGAGCCGCGAAGGCATCCACGACGTGCGCGGCCTGTCCGGCACGGTGCCCAATCTGCAGATCTCCTCGGGCGCCGACTCCGGCATCCAGATCAACATCCGCGGCGTCGGTTCCACCAACTTCACCGAGATCGGCGACCCCGCCGTGGGCCTGCATGTGGGCGGCCTGTACTCGCCGCGGCCGCAGGGCGCGCTGGCCCTGATGTTCGACCTGGAGCAGGTCGAGGTGCTGCGCGGCCCGCAAGGCACGCTGTTCGGCCGCAACTCCACCGGCGGCAGCGTCAACATCATCCCGGCCAAGCCCGAATTCGGTTCCACCTACGGCAATCTCGAGACCGACTTCGGCAACTACCGAAAGCGCCAGGTCAACCTGATCCAGAACATCGCCATCAACGACAAATTCGCGCTGCGCGCCACCGTCAGCAAGGTCCAGCGCGATGGCTGGATCAACCAGCAGCAGGACTTCTACGACGTCAACCTGCCCGCGCAGGGCTTTGCCGCTGACGGCATTCCCGATGTCGACCAACGCCGCAACACCCTGGTCTCCAAGAGCAGGTACTACTACAACCGCGACGAATGGGCGGCCCGCATCGCCGGGCGGCTGAAGCTGACCAGCGACATCGAATGGCTGCTGGCCTACGAGAAGTTCCAGAACAACGGCGCCGGCGACGTCGCGATGAAGGACTGCGACATGGCGGCCGGCACCGCCTTCGCCTGCCCCGGCGGCAAATGGGACGTGAAGATCAATGTGCCCGGCAAGACCGACATGAGCATCGGCACGCTGCGCTCCAACCTGGTCTGGAACCTCAGCCCGCGGAGCAGCATCGAATACGGCTTCGCCTTCGCCAACCAGAGGCGCAGCCAGCAATCCGACGACGACGCCGGCTACCAGCCCATCGCCAGCCAGGTCACGGCCACCCTGCCCGTCGGCCCCGATGGCGACTGGGGCACCTGGCCCGTTAACGACATGACCTCGTTCACGCTGGGCTCGAGCTACAAGTCCAGCGTGCATGAGCTGCAGTTCAAGCACCACACCGACACGCTGCAGCTCGTCACCGGCCTGTTCTGGATGCACGAGAAGAACGCCATCGACTATGCCCAGGAGCAGATGGTCAATGCGCCCTATGGCTTCCCGACCAGCCAGTTCTACCACCAGCCCGACCGCCAGATCGACGCCAAGGCCCTCTTTGCCCAGGCCGACTGGAAGTTCGCGCCGACCTGGACGGCGACGCTGGGCGCCCGCTACAGCGTGGACAAGAAGACCGACAAGGGCGGCCAGGTCTATGGCGGGTGGGACGGCTCCACGCCGGCCTATTACAACGGCCTCTTCCACCCCGGCACGCCGGGTGACCCGGGCTTCCGCGCCCACAACGGCCGCGACCTCACCGAGCAGATGGGGCCCTTCGGCGGCACCGCCGCCTATGCCGAATGGGGCCCGCCGGCCGGCAACGACAACTCGCAGAGCTGGAAGAAGATCACCTACCGCCTAGGTCTGCAGAACCAGCTCACGCCGCTGGACATGGTCTACACGTCCCTCTCCACCGGCTACAAGGCCGGCGGCTTCGGCGACAAGGACGACCGCTGCGGTGGCCATGACTGCGTGGACGGCCCGGCCGGCCCGCAGTACACCTTCTTCCCCTACAAGCCCGAGACCGTCACCAACTTCGAGATCGGCTACAAGGGCCTGATGCTGAACAAGCGGCTGAGCCTGTCGGCCACCCTCTTCTTCAGCCGCTACAAGGACATGCAGGTCACCGGCGACAACTTCGCCTCGCGCATCAAGCGCACCGAGCCCTGCCCCGAGGAGAACCCGACCTGCGACATCGTCACCAAGTGGCAGACCGTCAACGTCGGCGTCGTCAGCATCCCCGGTATCGAGCTTGAGCTCGACTACAAGCCCTGGGCCGGCGCCCGCCTGGGGGCCTTCTTCAGCTATATCAACAGCAAGATGAAGGACTACCCGTCCTACAGCGACACCTGGAACTGCGGCGTGCGCGCGGACGTCGGCGCGCCGGCCTGCCCCGAGCCCTATGCCGGCCCCATCCGCGAATTCGCCGGCCGCCAGATCCTGGACATCACCGGCCACCACCTGCCGCTGTCGCCCAAGTACAGCTTCGGCATCAACTTCGCGCAGAGCTTCATGATGGGTGACGGCTGGGAGCTGACGCCCTGGGTCAATCTGAAGTGGCAGGACAAGATGTACTTCACGATGCTGAACCTGGACAACCCGCACATCTCGGATGGCCAGAAGGCCTTCACCAAGATCGACGCCAGCCTCAAGCTGCAGGCACCCAAGACCTGGCACGCCGAGCTCTATGTGCTGAACGCGACCAACCAGATGACCAAGAACGCGGTACAGGACGGCGGCGGCTTCGTCAGGGCGTACTGGAACGACCCCCGTACCTATGGCATCCGCGTGGGCATCGACTACTGAACCCGTCTGCTTATCATGGCCACGTTCATGAGCAGGACGCGGCCATGCCCTATCGCATCCACTGGGAGCCCGACGGCGTCTATCGGGCCTATTTCGGCGATCTGAGCATCGCGGAACGGCGAGCTTCCTTCGACGTCATCTGCGGCGACCATCGCTTCGACGGCCTGCGCTACGCGCTGACCGACTACCTCGCCGTGGACGCCTACGAAGTCACCCCGGAATCGACGGCCGAGATGGCCGCCCTGCATGTGGGGCCGCTGTTCACCAACCCGAGCCTGCTCATCGTGGCCGTCGCCCGACGACCCGACATCCTCGCGGCCATCGACCAGTTCCGCAGCTACGACTTCATCACGGCGCCCTACCAGGTCTTCGCCACGCTGGCCGAGGCGCGGGCGTGGATTGCTGAACAGCTCGCCTAGCCCTCCAGCCGTGCCATCCACTCGGCGGTGGCGCGGTCTTCGGCGCGCTCCGATGCTGCCAGCGAATCACGGATGCGCTGGCGCTCCGTGGCCGCGCGGTTCTGGCTCATCTTCAGCTTGAGCTCCCAGCGCGTCACGCGGATGCGAAAACCGACGATGGCGCCCAGCAGCTTGTGCTGGTAGTCCTCCTTCAGGCCACGCCACTGCTCGGCGTATTCGGGCTCGAAGCGACCAATGAGGCGCTTCAGCAGTGCGTCCTTGTCGGCGAGGCCGTCGATGAGCTCGATGTCGCCGTAGGCATGCAGGGCCGCATAGTTCCAGGTCGGCACGTTCTGCGCCGACTCGTAATGCCTGGGACTGACGTAGGCGCCGGGGCCGCTGAAGACGGCCAGCAGGCTCTTCTGCTGCGACAGCCAGCCCCAGTGTGGATTGGCTCGCGCCATATGCCCCTCCAGCACCAGGCCACTCTCTTCCGGCACAACGACCAGCGGCAGGTGGCTGCCGAAGCTCTGCCCCGTCGCGTCCGGTCCCAGCAGCAGCGCCAGCGGATGCTCCGCGATCAGGCGCAAGGCATGGTCAAGATTGGCGGACTTGAAGTGGGCGGGCTGGTACACGGCGGCTCCGGTGAATTCAGATGCCTATCATCGCCGCCATGCTGAATGTCGATGCCCTGCAAACACTGAAACCCCTGAACACGGCGGCCGATGAAGAGGTCGCCGTCGAAGTGCCCGTGGCCCTGACCGTCAACGGCATCTCGCAGGCCGTCATGCTGGCCACGCCGACCGATCTGGAGGACTTCGCCCTCGGCTTCGGTCTCGCGGAAGGCTGGTTCACGTCGCGGCGCGAGTTGCTCGATGTCGAGACCGAGGTTGGCCCCGAAGGCCTCGAGCTGGCGCTGACCGTGACGGCTGCCTGCGAACAGCGCTTGAAGACACGCCGGCGCACCCTGGCCGGACGCACCGGCTGCGGCCTGTGCGGCGTCGAGAGCCTGGCTCAGCTCAGCGCGCTGCGGCCCGCTGCCGTCCGCGCACCGGCCCTGCTGGCAGGCGCCCTGGACCGCGCCCTGGCTGCCCTGCCCGCCGCGCAACCGCTGAACAGCCGCTGCGGCGGCCTGCACGGCGCCGCCTGGTGCAGGCTGGACGGGGAGCTGCTGCTGGCGCGCGAAGACATCGGCCGCCACAACGCGCTGGACAAGCTGATCGGCGCCCTCTCCCGCCGCGACGCCGACCCGGCCAGTGGCTTCGTGCTGATGTCCAGCCGCGCCAGCTACGAGCTGGTGCACAAGACCGCGATGGCCGGTGCCGGCCTGCTGGCCTGCATGTCGGCGCCCAGCAGCCTGGCCATTGCGACGGCGCGCGGCCTGGGCCTGCAGCTCTGGGCTTTCGTGCGCGACGGCCGCGCGACGCGCTACGCCTGAGAACTGCCCAGGGCCATCGACTCGGACTGCCTGGCCTCGCCTTCCCCCTCGCCGGCCAGGAAGCAGCGCATGACCACCTGGTCGCGCCCGCAGCGCTTGGCCTCGTACAGGGCCTCATCGGCCTCGGCATACATGGTCTCGGGCGTCAGCTGGGAGCTCGGTGCGGCCCACCAGGCCAGCCCGAAGCTCGCCGTGACGCAGCCCAGCGGGCTGCCCTCATGCGGCAGGGCGAGCGCGTGCAGGGCCGCGCTGAGCTGGCCGACGAACTGCCGCGCCATGTCCGCCGAGGTGGCCGAGAAGATGACGCCGAACTCCTCGCCGCCCAGCCGGAACAGCGCGTCAGTCGAACGCTTGAGGCTGTCCTTGAGCGTCTGCGCCAGGGCCTTGAGGACGGCGTCACCGGCCTGATGGCCGTAGCGGTCGTTGTAGGCCTTGAAGTGGTCCACGTCGAGCATGCACAGGGCCACGGCCTGGCCGCGCTGGGCGCCGGCCAGGGCGGCAAGGCAGACGTCGTTGAAATGGCGGCGGTTGAAGGCGCCGGTCAGGGCATCGACGATGGCCAGGTCGCGCAGCTGGCGGTTGGCAGCCTCCAGGGCCCGGGCGTCGTCCTGCAGGCGCTGCTCGTCGGCGCGGCGGCGCGAGATGTCCATGTGGGTGCCGGCCACGCGCAGCGGCCGCCCCTCGGCGTCGCGCTCGAAGACCCGGCCATTGGCCTGCACCCAGACCCAATGGCCGGCGGCATGGCGCATGCGGAATTCGGCCGTGTAGCGCTCGTCGGCACCGCTGAGGTGGCGCTTCAGGGCCATGTTGGCCTCGATCAGGTCGCCCGGATGGCACAGCCTTTCCCAGGTCATGCCGGACACGGGCTCGAGCTCGGCGAGCTTGCGGCCCAGGATCTGGGCCCAGCGCTCGTTGACGACCAGGCGGCCGTCGTCCATATGCCACTCCCAGGTGCCCGCCGCCGTGCCGTCCAGCACATTGGCCATGCGCTGGCGGTCCTCGGCCAGGTCGGCCTCGGTTCTCTCCAGCCGGCGCCTGACGATGAGGCTGCGCGCCACCGCCAGCGCGACCAGCAGGGTCGCCAGGCAGCCTGCTGCCAGGGCCAGCAGCGGCGTGCCGTCGCTCTCCGCGCCCAACGCGACGGCACGAGGCCTGAGCACCAGTTCCCAGGCGCGCCCGCCCACATCGACGCTGAGGGCCGTGTCGCGATCGTCGCCGCGGAAGGGCTCGCTGCCTGCGGAAGAGTAGATGAGACGGTGCTTCTGTTCCTGGTCGAAGACAAAGAGGTCCAGCCCGTTGGCATCTGCGCGCAATGCCGCCTCGGCCATCAGCGCAGGCAGCTCGATGACACCGGCCAGATAGCCCGTCAGCTCCCGACGCCTTTCCTCCACGGTCGCGGGCCGCGCCACCCGATAGACCGGCGCCGACACGGCGAAGCCGCTGATGGCGGCCCCCTGCTGGCCGCGGCGGATCAGCGCGAAGGTCTCGGAGGCGATGGGCACGCCGGCATCTCGCGCGATCAGCTTGGAGCGCATGCGGCGCGGGTCGAAGGCCATGTCCACGCCAACAGCCGCACCGCTTTCAGGCCAGGAGTAGCGCACCGGCACGTGCACTTCGCGCTCGCGGGCGGGCACAAAGCCTTCGCCCTGGAACTCCGGCGCCGGCTCGACGACCCGGAAACCCGGTTGCTCGCGAGCCGCCTGCCTCTCGAACTCCGCCAGTTGCGCCCGGGGCACCAGCGGCTGCCATTCCAGCAGTGTCAACGGCGATGAATCGGTCACCAGGCCGGCGCCATAGCGCGAGAACTGGGCGCGCGTCAGCTCGGGCTGGGCCGACAGCATCTGGGCAGCCGCCTGGAGCGTCTCGACCACCCGGACCAGTTGCAGGTCGAAGGCGCCGACGACGCTCTGCCCCATCGCAGTCAACAGTTCGCGCTGCTGGCTCGCCGCCTTCAGGGACAGCGAGCGGTAGGCACCCAAGCTGCCGGCCAGACCCACCACGAGGATGAGCACGACCAGCACTGCATCCAGCATCCAGGGCCAAAACCAGCGACGCGGCGAGGCTTTCATGGCCGAGCCTCCAGAGTCGTCACGAGGCGCTCGTAGAACTGGGCCTGCTGGCGCAGGTACAAGGTCGGATCCTTGATCGCCCGGATGCGACCGGAGGCACCCAGGGCCTCGGTGCCGGCTTGCCAGTCGGGATCCGCGGCCACCTTGTCGAGCAGCACGTGCCAACGCTCGACAGCCTGTGCGGGCATGTTGGCCGGACCGAGCAGGGCCGACCAGCCCTGCAGTTGCTGCATGTCTCGCAGTCCGAGTTCGGCAGCGTTCTGCAGCTGCGGCAAAGCGCGCAGGCGCCCCTGTGCGGTCGTCATCAGCCCGCGCAGGGCACCGGACTGCACGGCCGGGGCGATGCTGCGCGCGTTGTTGCAGCTGAAGTCCACTTCGCCGTTGATGAGGGCCTGGGTGGCCAGCGAGCCCTGGCCGAAATGCAGGGGCTTGGCGGCCTCGGCGGGCAGACCGTTAAGCGCCAGCAGATAGCGCACGGCCAGGTTCTGCAGGGTGCCGGCACCGGCGGTGCTGTAGCGCAACTGGCCCGGCGTGGCGGCGATGGCGGCCAGCAGCTCACGCAGGGACTGGATCGGCGTGCCGGTGCGAACGGCGCAGATGAGCGGTGCCTGGTCGAGCACCGCGAGCACCGTGAAGTCACTCACGGGCGGCGCCGTGCGAGGCGACAGCGCCGGCAGGATGGCGACGCTGCCCGTGCGGGCCAGCAGCAGCGTCTGCCCGTCGGGCGCGGCCTGCCTGACGGCACGCCCGGCGGCAGCACCCGACTCGGCGGTCAGATGGATGATCTCGAAACCCTGGCCGCCCACACGCGTCGCGCTCTGCACGAAATTGCGCGCCGAGCCATCGGCCTCGCCGCCGGCCATGAAGGGCACGAACACCCGCACCGCCGACGCCGTGGCCGAGGCGGCATGCGCTGCAGCGCCGGCCAGCAAAGCACTGCTCAGCGCCAACAGGGCGCAACTCGCCCTTCCCAACCTATTTCTTGTCTTGATCGCCACCCGCCGATCATAAATAAGCGGATCGAGGGTCGATTTGGCAAATTTGGACTCGAAACGGTTAATTCGTGACGAATCGCCCGGAAGCGCCAACGTCGACGACGGGAGGCGCCAAAGAAAAAGCCCGTCACGAGGACGGGCTTTCTTGTACTTGGCGGAGTCGGAGGGATTCGAACCCTCGATGCAGGTTTTGCCCACATACTCCCTTAGCAGGGGAGCACCTTCGGCCACTCGGTCACGACTCCAGCACAGCCGCGCATTCTATACCAGCGCGGAAGCCTCTCAGACAGAAATCAAGCCGCGGTCGCTTCTTGATCCAGATCGAAGGCCTTGTGGAGGGCGCGCACGGCCAGCTCCATGTACTTCTCGTCGATGACGACGCTGGTCTTGATCTCGCTGGTGGAGATCATCTGGATGTTGATGCCCTCCTCCGACAGCGCGCGGAACATCTTGCTGGCCACGCCGACATGCGAGCGCATGCCGATGCCGACAATCGAGACCTTGCAGATCTTGGGGTCGCCGACGACCTTGCTGGCGTTGGTGGCCGGGCCGACGGTGTTCTGCAGCAGTTCCATCGTGCGCGCGTAGTCGTTGCGGTGCACGGTGAAGGAGAAGTCAGTCTTGCCGTCGTGGGAGACGTTCTGGATGATGACGTCGATGTCGATGTTGGCCTCGGCCACGGGGCCCAGGATCTGGAAGGCGATGCCGGGCTTGTCCGGAACGCCGAGCAGCGTCACCTTGGCCTCGTCACGGTTGAAGGCAATGCCCGAAACGACGGCTTGTTCCATTTTTTCGTCCTCTTCAAAACTGATCAGGGTGCCGGACTTGGCTTCTTCGTTGATGTCGATGTCCCAGGGCGTGAAGCTGGACAGCACGCGCAGCGGCACACGGTATTTGCCGGCGAATTCCACCGAGCGGATCTGCAGGATCTTGGAGCCCAGCGAGGCCATTTCCAGCATCTCTTCGAAGCTGATGGTGTGCAGGCGGCGCGCCTCGGGCACGATGCGCGGGTCGGTCGTGTAGACGCCGTCCACGTCGGTGTAGATCAGGCACTCATCCGCCTTCATCGCAGCGGCGATGGCCACGGCCGAGGTGTCGGAACCGCCGCGACCCAGCGTCGTGATGTTGTTGTCGGCGTCGATGCCCTGGAAGCCGGCGATGACGACGACCTTGCCCTCGGCCAGGTCGGCGCGCACGCGCTTGTCGTCGATGCTCTCGATGCGGGCCTTGGTATAGGACGAGTCGGTGGCCACCGGCACCTGCCAGCCCGTGTAGCTGACGGCCTGCACGCCTTCGGCCTGCAGCGCGATGGCCAGCAGGCCGACCGAGACCTGCTCGCCGGTGGCGGCGATCATGTCCAGTTCGCGGTTGACTTCCGCGCTCGTGCTGGAAGGCGACAGCTCCTTGGCCAGGCCGAGCAGGCGGTTGGTCTCGCCGCTCATCGCCGAGGGCACGACCACCATCTGGTGGCCGGCGCGCACCCATTTGGCGACGCGCTTCGCGACGTTGCGAATGCGATCGGTGGAACCCATCGAGGTGCCGCCGTACTTGTGGACGATCAGAGCCATGAGATTGAGCGAAGGCTGAAGACGGAGCCGCCGGGACGGCATGCTCGCAAACCCCTGATTTTATGCGGCAGTCCCGCCGTCGCCTTCGCTCTGCGGCAAGGCTGAGTCGTCCAGCCAGCGCAAGGACAGCTGCGGCTCATCTTGATTGGCGAAGGCACGGGCATCCATGCCCAGGCCGGCAACGGCGATCAGGCACTGTCGGGCATCGAAAAGCAGCGGTCCGCCGCGCCGCCAGGGCGGCAGGCCCGCTTCCTGGCAGGCCTTCTTCAAGCTGCGCGGCATGGAGGCCGGCGCGCGTTGGAACTGCTCACCGCCGGCGCGATCGCGCTGAGTCAGCTGAACGAGGCGTTCGGGAGCGATGCCCGGTGAGGCAAGCTCGACTTGCCAGGCACCTTGCCAACCGGCTTGGCGGTAGAGGCCAGGGCGGCTCAGGTCAAGCGTCGATGCGGGCGGTGACGAAGCCGATTCGGCAGCCCAGTAGAGGCCATCGCGGTAGGCATGCAGGGCACCGCCGGGCGCGGGCCAGGACAAGGTGGCGCCAGGCCGCCATTCGGCCAGCAGACGCTCGACCAGGCTGGCCGGTGCGGCGGTGAAAGTCGACAACCAGGCCCGCAGCGCATTGCTGGCACGGGCGGGCGACAGGGCCGACAGCGCCACGAGATCCAGCCGCCCGGAGTCAGCAATGACAGCAAGATCGGCGGCAGCGACTTCCGCCGCCAGATCCGCAGCCTGCTGCGCCCAACGCGCGGCCTGGGCCAGCGCCGTCTCGGCCGCCGGAAAGGCCGGCCACAGCGTCTGCCGCAGCCGGTTGCGGGCATAGCGCGGGTCGCCATTGCTGGGGTCTTCGATCCAGCTCAGCCCCTGCTCTTCGGCATAGGCCAGGATGACGGCGCGCGGCTGGTCCAGCCAGGGCCGCGCCCAGCAGACGCCGTCGCGCCATTGCGCTTTCGGCATGCCGGCAAGACCCGCCGGGCCGGCGCCGCGCAGGGCCTGCAGCACAAAGGTCTCGGCCTGGTCCTGGCGATGCTGGGCCAGCAGCAGCAGGTCGACACCGGCGGCCAGCGCCATCTCGTGCAGCGCGCGATGCCGCCCTTCGCGGGCCCAGGCTTCGACGCTGTCACCCCGCCCCGGCGCGCCGCTCAGTCGCGTGCAGGCGAAGTCGGCACCGAAACTACGCGCCACGCGCTCGCAATGCGCGGCCCAGTCGTCTGCCTGGGGCTGCAGGCCGTGGTGGACATGAAAGGCAACGACCCTGGTGCCTTGCCCCGCGCGAGCGGTGGCATGCAACAGGGCCGTGGAATCGAGGCCGCCGCTGAACGCGACGGCGACCGCATCACCGGTTCTTGGTGTCGCTGAAGCGGCCATAGGCCTGGACGCGCTCATAGCGACGGTCCAGCAGCTCGCGGGTCTTGAGGTCGCTGACCTGGCGCAGCGAGTCGCTCAGCGCGCGCTTCAGGTTGGACGCCATCTGCTTGGCATCGCGGTGCGCTCCGCCCACCGGCTCGTTGACGATCTTGTCGATCAGGCCCAGGGCCTTCAGGCGGTGGGCGGTGATGCCCAGGGCCTCGGCCGCGTCCGATGCACGCTCGCTGCTCTTCCACAGGATGGAGGCGCAGCCTTCGGGCGAGATGACGGAATAGGCCGCGAATTGCAGCATCAGCACCTGGTCGGCCACACCGATGGCCAGCGCGCCGCCCGAGCCGCCTTCACCGATGACGGTGGCGATGATGGGCACTTCCAGCTGGGCCATCTCGAGGATGTTGCGGCCGATGGCCTCAGACTGGCCGCGCTCCTCGGCACCGATGCCGGGATAGGCGCCCATGGTGTCGATGAAGGTGAAGACGGGCAGGCCGAACTTCTCGGCCAGCTTCATCAGGCGCAGGGCCTTGCGATAGCCCTCGGGGCGCGGCATGCCGAAGTTGCGCAGCGTGCGCTCCTTGGCGTCGCCACCGCGCTGGTGGCCGATGACCATGCAGGCCTGGCCGTTGAAGCGGGCGATGCCGCCGACGATGGCGGCGTCGTCGGCGAAGTGGCGGTCACCGTGGAGTTCCTGGAACTCGGTGAAGACCTCGGCGCAGTAGTCCAGGGTCTGGGGGCGTTGTGGGTGGCGGGCCACCTGGTAGACCTGCCAAGGCGCGACGTTGGAATAGACGTCCTTGGTCAGCTGCTGGCTTTTCTTGGAGAGGCGGTCGATCTCTTCCGAGATGTCGACGGCCGACTCGCTCTGCACATAGCGCAGCTCTTCGATCTTGGTCTCGAGCTCGGCAATGGGTTGCTCAAACTCTAGAAAGTGCTTCTTGCTCATCAGTCGTCCTGATTTCAAACACCCACCATCTTTCTACCGCGTGGAGGCGGTAGGACGTGGGCTAGTAATCCACCGGTAGTGGATCCAGGCTGCGCCAAATGTACCAAACCGCAACCGAGCGGTAGGGTGCCCAGGCGTCGCCCACCTCGCGGGCCTCGGCTCGTGACACGGGCTCGCCGGAGAAGTAGTTCTGGCTGATGCCCTTCAGCAGGCCGATGTCGTCCAAGGGCATCACGTTGGGGCGCATCAGGTGAAAAATCAAGAACATCTCGGCCGTCCAGCGGCCGATGCCGCGGATGGCGACCAGTTCCTCGATGATGGCTTCGTCGTCCATCTGCGCCCATTGGCGTACATGTACCTGGCCGGAGTCAAAATGCTTGGCCAGGTCGGCCAGGTATTCGACCTTGCGGGCCGACAAACCGGCGGCGCGCTGCTCTTCCACCGTCAAGGCCAGCACGGCGGAGGGCTGGAGCTTGGGGCTGAGCGCCACCCAGCGGTTCCAGACCGACTGGGCCGCCTTGACCGAGATCTGCTGGCCGACGATGGAACGGGCCAGCGTGGCGAAGGCGTCGCCGCGGCTTTGCAGGCGGGCCTCGCCGAACTGCGGAATGAGCTTCTTCATCACCCGGTCGCGCTTGACCAGATGCTTGCAGGCCTCGTCCCAGTAGGCCGGGATCACTTCTGGCGGCATCAGCTCTTCACCCAGGTCGTGCCGCCGGCACCGTCCTTCAGCGTGATGCCCTTGGCCGTCAGCTCGGCGCGGATGGCATCAGCGCCGGCAAAGTCCTTGGCCGCCTTGGCCGCGGCACGCGCGGCGATGCGCTCCTCGATCCAGGTCGCCTCGTCGCCCGAGCCACCTTGCAGATAGCCGAGCGGCTGCTGCTGCAGGATGCCCAGCACGCCGGCCAGGGCCTTCAGCAGGCCGGCACGCTGGGGCGAACGGTCACGGTTGACCTCGTTGACAAGGTCGAACAGCACGGCGATGGCGCCGGGGGTGCCGAAGTCCTCGTCCATGGCCGTCTTGAAGGCGGCAGCGCTGGGCTCGGTCCAGTCGATGGTGACATCAGCCGGCGGTACGGCGTCCAGCGCCGTGTACAGGCGAGTGAGCGCTGTGCGGGCGTCTTCCAGGTGGGCGTCGCTGAAATTGAAGGGCCGGCGGTAATGGGTGCGCAGCATGAAGAAGCGCAGGGTCTCGCCGTCGAACTTCTGCAGCACGTCGCGGATGGTGAAGAAGTTGCCCAGGC
>CBHWBD010000023.1:0-40318 GCA_966111775.1 uncultured Comamonadaceae bacterium
ACGGTCAGCGGCCCAGCGCCGTGTTCTCGCGCGGCTACTACACCCGCGCCGTGCTCGCGGCCTGGGACTGGCGCGACGGCAAGCTGGCCCAGCGTTGGGTCTTCGACAGCGATGCCGACGCATCAGCCAAGCCGGCCGCAGGGCAGGGCGCCCACTGGTTCTCGGTCGCCGACGTCGACGGCGATGGCCGTGACGACATCATCTACGGCGCCGCCACCATCGCCAGCACCGGCAAGCTGCTCTACAGCACCGGTCTTTGCCACGGCGACGCCCTGCACGTCAGCGCCTTCGACCCGGCGCGCGAGGGCCAGCAGGTCTTCATGGTGCATGAGACGCCGCGCTGCTACGGCGAGCACGGCCTGGAGATGCACGACGCCGCCACCGGCAAGGTCTTGTGGAGCATGTCCGGAAAGAACAACGATGTGGGCCGTGGCGTCTGCTTCGACATCGATCCGGCTTACCCGGGCGCCGAATGCTGGGGCTCGGTCGGCGGCCTGATGAGCGCGGGCGGCAAGCTCATCAGCGATCAGCATCCGAATCGCTACAACTTCGCCATCTGGTGGGACGGCGACCTGCTGCGTGAGTCGCTGGACCATGTCTCCATCGACAAGTGGAACCCGGCCAGGTTCAAGTTCGAGAACCTGCTCAACGGCAAGGCCTTCGGCGCCGCGTCCAACAATGGCACCAAGGGCACGCCGGTGCTGTCGGCCGACCTCTTCGGTGACTGGCGCGAGGAGGTCGTCTGGCGCAACGAGGACAGCACGGCCCTGCTGATCTTCTCGACGGCGATCCCCACCGAGCACCGCCTGGTGACGCTGATGCACGACCCGCAGTACCGCGTGCAGGTGGCCAACCAGAACGCCGGCTACAACCAGCCGCCGCACACCAGTTTTCATCTCGGCCACGGCATGAAGCCGCCGCGCTACCTGCCCATCACAACGCCATGAAATTCCTTGCGCTGTTGTTGATGGCGTTGCTGACTGGCTGCGTCAGCGTCGAACCGGCAGCGCGGCCCCTCTACCGCGACCCGGTGTGGGACGGTGCGGCCGATGTCTCCCTGGTCTTCAACCGCGGCCTCAAGCACTGGGAGATGTTCTATACCAACCGGCGCGCCACGCTGCGGCTGGACGACCCCAAGGACGTCAGCTGGGTGCATGCCACGCCCATTGGCATCGCAACGACGGACGACGGCAACCGCTGGCGCGTGTCGGGCGAGGCGAAGTTCCCGGCCGAATGCACCGCCGCCACGCTGTGGGCGCCCGAGATCCTCGACGCCGACGGCGTCTATCACCTGTGGCTGACCGTCGTGCCCGGCGTGCACAAGAGCTGGACCGGCGAGCGCCGCATCGAGCACCTGACCAGCACCGACCTGCGCACCTGGACCTGCGCCGGCCGCGTCGAACTGGGCTCCAGCAAGGTCATCGACGCCTCCGTCATCCGTCTGCAGAACGGCGGCTGGCGGCTTTGGTACAAGGACGAGGTCGGCGGCAGCAAGCTCAAGTTCGCCGACAGCGCCGACTTGCAGGCCTGGACGCCGCGCGGCGCGGTGAGCCCCTTGCCGGCCGAAGGTCCCAAGGTCTTCCGCTTTGCAAATCAATGGTGGCTGGTGGCCGACCTGTGGAAGGGCCTGCTGGTGCTGCGTTCCGACGATGCCGAGCATTGGCAGGAGCAGCCCGCCCGCCTGCTCGCTGACATCGGCACGGCGCCCACCGACCGTGCCCGCGGCCAGCATCCCGACGTCCAGGTCATCGACGGTCGCGCCTTCATCTTCTACTTCGTGCATCAGGGCGGCGAGCCGGAGGCCAGCACCGATGACCGCTGGCATCAACGCACCGTCATCCAGGTGGCCGAGCTGACGCTGCAGGACGGCTGGCTGACCGTCGATCGCCACGCGCCGCCGCCGGACCTGCGCCGCGTCTTCGGAGCCCGTTGATGCGCGCGTTGCTGCTGGCCCTGCTGTCGAGCCTGGCCGGCACGGTGCAGGCGGGGTTCTCGGTCGACACGCGGGCCACATCCGACAGCGTTCCGCTCGACGGCGCCGTCATCGTCGCCGCGCCGGGCGCCGACCCGCTCGAAGCCTTCGTCGCCCGGGACCTCGCCGACGACTTCAAGCGGCTGGGCCTGCGGGTCGGTCGCCAGGGCGCCGTGCAGATCTGGATCGGAACCGCCGGCCACCACCCCGCCATCGATGCAGCGGGCCTGGACCTCGGCCGGCTCCGGGGCTGCTGGGAGTGCTTTCATATCGAGCTGCTGCGCAACCCCGCGCCGGGCGTGAAGGCGGCCCTGGTCATCGCCGGTGCCGACCGCCGCGGCACGGCCTATGGCGTCTACACCCTGAGCCAGGCCCTGGGCGTCTCGCCCTGGCATTGGTGGGCCGATGTCGCGCCGCTCAAACGCGGCCCGCTGCATCTCCGCCTCGATGCGCCGCTGCTCGACGGCCCGGCCGTGAAGTACCGCGGCCTTTTCATCAACGACGAGGACTGGGGCCTCTTCCCCTGGGCCTCGCGCAGCTTCGAACCCGAGGCGGGGACGATAGGCCCGCGCACCTACGAGCAGGTATTCCGCCTGCTGCTGCGCCTGAAGGCCAACACGCTGTGGCCGGCCATGCACCAGGTCTCCGGCGCCTTCAATGCCAACCCGCGCAATGCCGAACTGGCGCAGCGCTACGGCATCGTCATGGGCTCGTCCCACGCCGAGCCGCTGCTGCGCAACAACGTCGCCGAGTGGCAGGCGCCGCCGGAGCAATACAACTACGCCACCCACCCGCAGCAGCTGCGCGACTACTGGGCCGAGCGGCTGAAGGCGAACGGGCGTTTCGACAACCTCTACACCCTGGGCATGCGCGGCATCCACGACTCCGGCATGCAGGGCGGCGGCACGCCGGCCCAGAAGCAGGCGCTGCTGAACGGCGTGCTGAAGGACCAGCGCGAACTGCTGGCCCGGCATGTGGGCGACCCGGCCACGCTGCCCCAGGTCTTCGTGCCTTACAAGGAAGTGCTGCCGCTGCTGCCCGGCCTGGACTTGCCCGAGGACGTGACCCTGGTCTGGCCCGACGACAACTTCGGCTACATCCGCCAGTTCCCGGATGCCGCCCAGGCGAAGCGTTCCGGCGGCTCGGGCGTCTACTACCACCTGAGCTATCTCGGCGCGCCGCTGTCCTATCTGTGGCTGAGCACGACGCCGCCGGCACTGGTGGCCGAGGAGATGGGCCGCGCCTTCGATGCCGGCGCGCAGCGTCTGTGGATGGTCAATGCCGGCGACATCAAGCCGCACGAAATCAATCTCAGCCATTGGTTCGACCTGGCCTGGAACCCGACAGCCGTCCGTGCGCAGGGTCAGCAGGCGTATCTGCGCGACCTCGCCCGGCGCCTGTTCGGCATCCCCGAACTTGCCGACCTCTGGGACGGCTACTACCACCTCAACTTCGAGCGCCGCCCCGAGCATCTGCAATACCAGCTGCCCGGCGAGAAGCCGCGCCGCAGCGGCCTGGCGCCGGCCCTGGTGAACGAGCGCCTGGCCCGCTTCGCGCAACTGCTGAGCCGGCTCGACGCGCAGCGCCCGCGCATCGCGCCCGCTCAGCGCGACGGTTTCTTCCAGCTCGTCGAATATCCACTGCGCGCCTCGGCCCTGGCCAACGAGCGCTTCTTCGCGCTGGAGCGCTATGCCGCGGTGATGGAGGGCGACCCGGCCGGCGCGCGTGCTTTCGCCGCTCAGGCGGTGCGTGCCGACAAGCGCCTCAAGGCCCTGACCGCCCGCTACAACGCCGGCCGCTGGGCCGGCATCCTGGCCGAGGAACCGGCCGATGGCCTGTGGCCGCGTTATCGCCAACTGGTGCCGCTGCTGCCGGCCGCAGGCCTGGGTGGCTCCGCGCCCGACGCCTTGCGCGAGCTGTCCATCGCCGCCTCCGATCTGGCCCCGGTGCCGCCCGTGGAGGCGCTGCCACTGCTCAACGTGACGGCTTCCGACGGCTGGCGCCGCATCCCCGAACTGGGCTGGACGGCGCTGCGGCCTGGTGCCGCGCTGGAACTTCAGGCGGCTGTGCCCGACGGCGCCAGTTGCCTTCACGTCCACGTGCTGCCCGCCTACCCGCTGCAGGCTGGCGAAGCCTGGCAGGCCGAGCTGGGCGTCGACGGTCATACGCAGGCGCTGCGATGGCCGCGGGGCACGCAGGACGCCGCCTGGGCCCAGGGCGTGCTTGCCAACCGCCTCACCGCGACACTCGATCTGCGCGAACGACCCGTCGGGCCCCTGCGCCTGACGGCCCTGCAACGCGACCTGACGTTTGTGGGTGCCGAACTGCAAGCCGGCGCCTGCGCCCCGGAGACCCAGAGATGAAGCTCATGCCCCTCGCCCTTGCCGCCTTGCTTGCCGCCTCGGCCTGCCAGGCCCAGAACCCCCTGGCCCTCGGCAAGGACCTGCGCACGGCCGACCCTTCCGGCCATGTCTGGCCCGACGGCAGGATGTGGCTCTACACCTCGCACGACGAGGAATGCCAGGCCGACTTCCACATGAAGGACTGGCATGCCTTCTCGTCCAGCGACCTGGTGCACTGGACGGGTCATGGCGCCGTGCTGTCGGTCAAGGACCTGAAGTGGGCCGACGACTACGCCTGGGCGCCCGACGCGGCCTACAAGAACGGCAAGTACTACCTCGTCTTCCCCGCCGGCAATGGCGTCAAGGACAGGCAGCACCCCGAGCGCAGCACCAAGTGGATGGGCATAGGCATCGCCGAGAGCGACTCGCCCGCCGGCCCCTTCAAGGACATGATCGGCGCCCCGCTATGGCGCAAGCCCTATGCCAATGATCCCGCCCTCTTCATCGACGACGACGGCCGAGCCTATCTCTACAGCCGGACCTCGGGCGTCAACTACCTGGTGGCGGAGATGGCCGAAGACAT
Source organism: uncultured Comamonadaceae bacterium (assembly GCA_966111775.1). GTDB lineage: Bacteria > Pseudomonadota > Gammaproteobacteria > Burkholderiales > Burkholderiaceae_C > Pelomonas. The sequence continues at coordinate 4,898 of CBHWBD010000023.1, forward strand.
GCGCAGCCTCAAGGGCGAGCTGCAGAAGATGGACATGGGGGGTTATGAGCCGCCGATGGAAGGGCCATGGGTGTTCAAGCGCAACGGCCTCTACTACTTCACGATGCCCGAGCACAACCGCATCCTGACCTACTACACCGCCACCGCGCCCAAGGGCCCCTGGACCTACCGCGGCGTCATCATGGACGCCGAGGGCGGGAACAACCACCATTCCATCGTCCAGTACCAGGGGCGCTGGATCCTCTTCTATCACCGCTGGCTGGACGTGCCCGGCGCCGCTTGCGCGAAGCAGCAGCGCCACGTGGCGGCGGAATATCTGCACTTCAACGACGACGGCACGATCCGCAAGGTGGAGAGGACGACGCGGGGTGTGGCGGACTTTGCCGCGCGTGCAGACATGCGCTGAGAAGCTTCAGGCGCCGTGCTCGCCGTGCCCTGCGACTTCGCGCCACACCGCCATGGTCCTGGCCGTCCGGCTGGGCGGCTTGGGCAGGCGCCCGGGCATCAGCAGGTCCAGGGCCTGGACGGTGCGGGTGAGGAAGGGCAGGGAGAACACCAAAGGCATGCTCATCAGCCTGAGGGCCGCGGGCGTTCCGGCCTGGAACTGAAGCAGCTGATGGACGGAGTAAGGCAGGGTCTGCACCTGCTGCGAGAGCTGCAGGGTGACCGACTTGTGCCAGTCGGCATTGACGCCGCTCATGGCGCAGCGCTCGCGCCGGGTCAGGTGGAAATCCGGCGGGTCGCTGCGCCGCAGGCGAAGCCGCAGTTCCGCCTGCGGCACCGCCGGCAGCGCAGCCAGGTACTCATGCGTTTCCAGCGCCAGCTGCAGCCGCGCCGCATCGGCCCGGATGCCGGTGATGGCCGGGTCCGTCGAACCGATGCCGCCCAGGATCTTGAGGCGGCGCGTGGCGTCATGCAGTTCCCAGAGCCGGATGCGAAACCCCCGTTCCGAGTCCGTCACCGCATGACCCGCGATGTACTCGAAGGCGTCATGGGCCTCGATGGCGCAGCGCGCCAGGGCGGACAGGGAAGGAAGGTCCCACAGCTCGTGCGGCGGCTGCTGGGTCGGCTCGGGCGCCAGCCGGCGCAAGGCGATGCAGTGGGACAGCAGCTTGACGAAGATCTGTTCGCCGTAGCGCTGATGCGGCGCGGCGGGCGTCAATCCCGCGAGGGCCGCCGCAACCGCCTTGCCGTGCTCCAGCACGGCGTCGAACTCGCGCAGCTTGGCTCGGTAGTCGCCCCAGGTATTGATCGCTTCCAGCATGCTTGACTCATGACCTCCAGAACCGGCAAGGGTAGGCGAAGTTTCAGCCGGCCAGTTTCACGCTGATCCAGCGGGCCGCCAGAGCCGGCCATTGATCGTGTGTTCCGCACGGGCTGCGCAGCGCAAAACCATGCTCGGCTTGCGGGAAGACATGGGCCTCGACGTCCAGGCCGTGGACCTGCGCCGCCTTGATCAGGTTGAGTGCGTGGTCGACCGGCACGATGGCATCGTGCAGGGCATAGGCGAGGAAGACCGGGGCGCGCGGCAGGCCGTGGGCCACGCTGGCGATGCCGATGGGCCAGGCGTCGTAGAAGGCCTGCTTTTCCGGGGGCGGGTAGTCGGGCTTTGCCGCAGGCGCCTTGTGGTCACGGTGGTTGGCGTTGATGGGAGCGTAGGCGATGACGGCGCCGGCGCAATCGCCCTGGCAGGCCATGACGCCGGCCAGGTGGCCGCCGGAGGACAGGCCGACATGCAGCAGTGGCAGCGGCGGCAGCGTGGCCAGCAGCTCCATCGCGCGCAGGCCGTCCTGCAGCGCGATGTCGAAAGGCTGGCCGTCCTGGCCGGGCAGGCGGTGCACCAGCACATAGGCGTCAAGCCCCAGCGTGTTGAGCCAGCGCGCGACCTCGACGCCTTCCTTGTCGTGCATCAGCTGCAGATAGCCGCCCCCCGCGTAGACCAGGGCCCGGCCACGGGCCGGCAGGGACGAGGGATAGGCGTGCAGCTCGGCGCGGGTGGGTCGGCGGCAGCTGCGGTCGGGTGATTCGCCGTCGAAGACATTGGGCGCGCCGGCCGACAAGGGGATGACGGTCATGGCTGGCCCTCGCGCAGCGGCAGCCCGAAGTCGGGCATGCCGTCGGCCGTGAAGCGCAGCGGCTGCACGCGCGTGGCGCGGCCGCTGTCCTTCAGCGGGTCGCCGACGATGTCGCGGTAGTTGCGGGCGTGGAAGACATTCAGCACCGTGCCATCGGGCTCGGCCACGAAGCTGTTGTGTCCGGGACCGTAGATGCCGTTCTCGGGGCTGCTGACGAACACCGGCCCCGGCGACTTGCGCCAGGACGTGGCGTCGAGCAGGTCGGCGTTCTCGTCGGCCCACAGCAGGCCCAGGCAGTACTCGGCGCCGGTGCCGGCCGCCGAGTAGCTGATGAAGACGCGGCCGCCATGGACGAGCACGGCGGGCGCCTCGTTGACGATATGGCGCACCTGCTCCCAGGCGTACTCGGGGCGGCTCAGCAGCACCTGCGGGCCCTCCAGCGTCGTCGGGCTGGCCATGCGTTGCAGATAGATGTTGGTGCTGTGGTTCCTTGTCGCCGGGTCGGTCTGGGCCCAGGCCAGATAGCGCTTGCCGCGGTGCTCGAAGACGGTGGCGTCCAGCGTGAAGCTCTCCCACGCCGTCTTGATCTGGCCGCGCTCCGTCCACTCGCCCTGCAAAGGATCGGCCGCGGCGTTCTCCAGCACCCAGAGGCGGATCTTCCACGGCTCCTTGGCCTCGCCGGCGCTGAAGTAGATGAACCAGCGGCCGTCGAGGAAATGCAGCTCTGGCGCCCAGATATGGCGGCTCATCGGGCCGCCGTCGTGCCTGCGCCAGACGATCTTGGGTTCGACCGTCGCCAGGCCGGCGACGCTGCGGGCGCGGCGCAGCTCCAGTCGGTCGTACTCGGGCACGGTGGCCATCAGGTAGTACCAGCCGTCGCTGTGGCGCAGCACCTGAGGGTCGGCGCGCTGCGGGATCAGCGGGTTGGGCCAGGTCTGGGCCGAGGCGGGCAGGGCGGGCGCCAGCAGCGCGGCGGCCAGCAGCTGGCGGCGGGTGAGACGGGATGCGGACATGGCTCAGGGCAGCTTGTAGAACTCGGCTTCGACGATGGACAGCACACCGCGTCCGAGGCGGGCGGCGCCGGTGTCGACGATCTTCTGGTTGGCGACTTCGGTGGCGGCGGTCGCTGTGCCGCCCTGGGCATCGCCGGTCAGCTCGATGCTGACGAGCTGACCGCGCTGCGGCCGCAGCGGCAGCGTCACATAGCCGAGGCTGCGCTCCGTCAGGCCGCGCCAGACGGCGATGCCATCGACCCGGATGACCAGCGGATATTGGCGCTCGCGCCAGCCACCGAGCTTGAGCGTGATCTCCTTCAGCGTTGTCGCCTCGGCCAGGCGGAAGCGGATGCTGCTCTTGCCGGGTTCGCTGGTCCAGTCCGTCGACTCGTCGTCGTCGATGGCATGGGCCGGCGTGCCGCTGTCGGCTTCCACGGCAGACACGGCAACGGCGATGCGGCTGACGGTGAAGGACGGCGTCGCGGGCGTCGGGCCGCGCGTGGATGGCGGGGCGAGGCCATCGGCGGGGAAGCGCGTGCTCAAGCCCCCGCTGACCTTCACGGGCTGCGAGCGCAGCTCCAGCGTCGCCGGGGCCAGGCCCGGGGCTTCGGCGCGCAGCGTGATGAGGCCGGCCTCGGTCGTGCTGCGCACCAGCACGCGGTTCACGCCGCCCTCCACCGGCAGCTCGCGCGCCAGCACGAAGTTGTTCGGTCCCTGCGCGATGCCACCGCGCCACTCGGCGGGCCCGTCGAGGCTGAACCTGACGCTGTCCAGCGCCAGCGGTTGACGCCGGCCCTTGGCATCGACGACCTCGACCTGCACCAGGGCCAGGTCGGCGCCATCGGCCTGCAGGCCCCGGGGATGCGTCTGCGCCGTCAGCTTCAGCGCCGCCGGTGCGCCCGCCGTCACGCGCAGGTCCTCGCAGACCTGGCGGCCCTCCTTGTCCAGACCCACGGCGCGCAGTTCACCGGGCTCGAACTTCACGCCGTCGAAGCGGAAGACGAAGGGCTCGCTGGCGGCGCTCGCACCGAGGGGCCGGCCATTCAGCATCAGCAGCACGCGAGCGGCACTGGAGATGACGGTGACGGTCTTGACCGTACCGGCAGGGTAGTTCCAGTGGCCCAGCAGGTGGGCGCGAGGCTTCTCGACATCGACCCAGCCGTCCCACATCACCTGGTGGGCGAAGAAGCCGTCCTTGGGAATGCGCATGGCATCCACCTCGCCGCTGCGGCGGTAGTTCTCGGCGCCGCGGTGGTGGGTGTTGCTGTCGCTGAAGATGATGTTGACGCCGCCGGCCGACACTCGCGTGCCCGTGCCCGGCCGCTCGCGCCAGTAGTCCACCCAGCGGCGCACGTCCTCCAGCGCCTGGCTGTCCTGGTTGCGGTTGTAGGCAGCGGCGCTCTGGCCCTTGTGCTCGGGGCCGTCTCCGTCGCGGTGCAAGGGCGGCGAGAGTTCGTCCCAGAATTTGCGTGCAGCTTCGTCGCGCGAGTACTCCATGGCCCACATGGGGCGGCGCGCGCTCTTGTTGACGTAGAGCATCTCGCCGCCGTACTCGGCCACGTCCTGCAGGGCCCTGGACAGCATCTCGCGGCTGCCGGCCGCGCGGCCGCCATGCGGGTCGAAGCGGTCGCGCAGGGCTTTCACCTCGGCCATGTGCTCGGCGCTGACGCCGCGGTTGCCCGACTCGATCATCAGCACCGAGGGGTTGTTGCGGAAGTAGATGAGGGCGTCGCGCATGGCTTCCATGCGCTGCACCCAGCGCCGGCCGTTGACGTCGGCCTCGGAGTCGCCCGCCGGCATGGCCTGCATCAGGCCGAGGCGGTCCAGAGATTCGACGTCCTGCTTCCACGGCGCCGTATGCATCCAGCGCACAAAGTTGGCGTTGCTGGCCAGCATCTGGCCGTTGCTGTAGTCGCTGAGCCAGGCCGGCACCGACAGGCCAATGGCCGGCCATTCGTTGCTGGTGCGCTGGGCATAGCCCTTGAGCTGGATGACGCGGCCGTTGAGCGTGACCATGCCGTTGGCGAAGGCGGTCTGTCGAAAGCCCGTTCGGGTGATGACGGTGTCGACGGGCTTGCCGTCGACGCTCAGTGTGGTCTCGACGTCGTAGAGGGCGCCGTAGCCCCAGCTCCAGAATTGCAGGCTGTCGACGGCTGCCTGGGCGCTGACGGTGGTGGTGGCGCCGGCCGACAGGGTCTGTGCCGGCGCCTTGAAGCTGGCGACGAGCTTGCCTTCTCGATCGCGCAGAGCGACGTCGAAACCGAAGCGGCGCGGCTTGTCGTGCTCGTTGCGCACCTGCGCTTCGGCGGCGATGGTCGCCCGCCCGGCCTTGATGTCGAAGTCAGCCGCGTAGACGTAGACGCCGGTCGTGCCGAGGTTGGAGTACAGCGGCAGGGTCTGGTAGAGCCTGTCGGTGATGTGCAGCCGCAGGTTCTTGGGCAGGCCGCCGTAGTTGGCGTTGAAGTTCTTGTCGGCCCACTGGTAGCGCTGGTGGGTGGCCTGCTCGCGGTAGTCCCAGCGGTTGTCGGTGCGCACGGCGATGAGGTTGTCGCCGGGCTTGGCGACCTGGCTCAGGTCGAAGCCGAAGGCTGTCACGCCGTTCTCGTGCAGGCCGATGCGCTGGCCGTTGACCCAGACCTCGGCGGCCTGGCGGGCGCCTTCGAACTCGATGAAGACCTTGCGGCCGGCGACGTCCCTGGGCAGGGTGAAGCGCTTGCGGTACCAGGCGATGCCGGTGCTGTGGTCGACGATGTCCTTGGCGAAGGCGTCGTCCTCGTTCCAGGCGCGAGGCAGGGTGACGGGTTTCCAGGCGCTGTCGTCGAAGGCCGTGGCTGCGGCGCCGGGGGCGTCGCCGACGTGCAGGCGCCAGCCGGGATTGAAGTTGTAGACCTCGCGGGCCGCATGGGCCGACAACGCCGCCGCTGCCAAGGCCAGGGCGGCCAGCCATCGCTTCATTTCGCCTGCGCCTGGTAATGCTCGGCCAGCACGTCGAAGGCCAGCTTGCGCTGCCCCGTCTCCGAGATCAGGCCCTTGCGGTTCCAGCCGTTCTGGTAGATCGGGTGCTCGCGGCGTGGCGAACGGAAGTCCTTCAGCACCCAGGGCGACATGCCGCGCAGCGTTGGCACCTTGGCGGCCATGGCCAGGGTCGCGCGGTAGTAGTCGGCCTGGTAGTCCTCGCTGAACTTGGGACGCAACGTCGGGTCGTGGAAGCCGGCGAAGGCGTCGGCGCCGAACTCGGAGAACAGCAGGGGCTTGTCGGCCGGCACGTCCCAGCGCAGGCGGCGCACGGTGTCCAGGTCGTCGTCGCCATACCAGCCGGCATAGGTGTTGACGGCGACGACGTCGAGCTGGGGCAGCAGCGGGTCGGCGATGTGGATGGTGTCGCCCTTGCGCTCGACGAGCAGGGCCGCGGAGACGAGGCGGCTGGCGTCGATGGCGCGCACCGTCTCGGCCAGGGCCGTGTGGAAGCGCGTGCGCGCCTCGCCCACCGGCGTCTCGTTGCCGATGCTCCACAGGATCAGCGCGGCGCGGTTGCGGTCGCGGTAGATGGTCTCGGCCTGCATGCGGCGGGCCTTGTCCAGCACGGTGGGCGTCTCCCAGTCGATGCTCCAGTAGACCGGGATCTCGCTCCACACCAGCAGGCCCAGCTCGTCGGCCACGCGCAGCATGGTCTCGTTGTGCGGGTAGTGGGACAGGCGCACATAGTTGCCGTGCAGGCCGTTCTTCACCTCGCCGAGCAGGCGACGCGCGGCGGCCTCGTCGATGCGGCGTGCCGGGTTGGGGGCTATCTCCTCCTCGTGGATGGAGATGCCGCGCAGGGTGACGGGCTGGCCGTTGAGCAGGATCTCGCTGCCGCGCACGGCGATGGTCCGCAAGCCCATGCGGTCGTGCACGCGATCACCGCTTGCTTCGAAATCCACGTCGTAGAGCGTCGGCGCTTCGGGGGACCAGCGCTTCAGTGCGGCCGGGGCCGCGCCATCGAAGTGCGCTTCGCCTTTGGCATTGGTGCGAGCCTGCAGTACGGTGCCCAGCGCGTTGATGTGCAGGCTCACGGTCTGGTTGGCGGCCTGTGGACCATTGAGCTGCACGCTGCCCACCAGCCGGCCGGCGTCGGTCAGGCGCAGCGTCGCGTCGTCGATGAAGGTGGCCGGCGTCTGCATCAGCTTGACGGGCCGCGTGATGCCGCCGTACAGGTCCCAATCGGTGATCTCGGCCGGAATGCTCTGGGCATCGTGCTTGGAGTCCACGCCGATGACGAGGCGGTTGCCGGTCTCGCGCAGGGCCTGGGTGACCTCGACGACAAAGGGCGTGAAGCCGCCTTCATGCCGGCCAACCTCCTTGCCGTTGAGGAAGACCAGGGCGCGGTAGTTGACGGCCTCGAAGCGCAGGAAGCTGCGCTGGTCGGGCTTGGGCGCCGGTGCGTCGAAGCGGCGCTGCAGCCACATCAGTCCGTCGAAATAGCGCAGTTCGGGCGTGGCCGAATTCCAGGCGCCGGGGATGTCCATGGCCGCGCCGCGGTCCAGGTCGTATTCGAAGAAGCCGACGCCGCCCTTGGCTTCGGCGCTCGCCACGTCCACATCGCGGAAGCGTTCCATGCGCGGCTTGGCGGGCCATCCGTTGATGTCGGTGAGGCCCGTGCGGTAGAGGTCCTTGGAATAGGTCCAGCGGCCCGACAGGTCCTGGGCCGCGGCACGCGCCGTCAGCAGCAGGGGTGGGCGCAGCGAGTCGGCGACGGCGACCGAGGCGAGAGCCCAGGCCAGGGCGAGGGTGATCCAGGCGCGCATGAACTTCGCCCCTTCAGTTGAAGTGGAAGAGGGGCGTCAACGGCCACTGGCGCGGCTTGTTGTCGGGCTCGACCTCCATCAGGTCGGCCATGTAGTCCCACCAGCGGCGCATGACGGGCTGGTGGGGCAGGGCGTCGAAGGGGTAATCGGACTTGCGCTTGAGCACGGCGAAGAGGCTGAGCGTGTCCTCGTCCAGGAAGATCCAGTAGTCATGGATGCCGGCGCCGCGCAGGGCCGCGGCGAGATCGGGCCAGAGCTCGTCGTGGCGTCGCCGGTACTCGGGCACGACACCGGGCTTGAGCTGCATCTTGAAGGCCAGGGTCTCGTCGCTCATCGGGATGTCTCCTTGCTTTTCATCTCTATTGGATGTCCTGCTCGGCCATGGGCAGGGCGGATACGTCGCGGCGCTGCAGTGTCGGCGCCAATCGCCAGTGCGCGTCAGCCAGGCCGGTGGGTTCGCAGCCGCTGCCGACGGCGATGGGCGAACCCAGGTCCAGGCGGCAGCCAGCGTCGAAGCGCCAGTCGCGGATGTCCTGCAGATGCCCGCCGCGACGGGCCTGGATGTCGAGGCTGGCGAAGCGGAAGTCGCGCAGCGGCGCCTCGGCATAGGCGTCGACCTCGAAGGCGATGTTGGCCCCGCGGGCCTTGAGGCGCTCGATGCGCACGCCATTGACCTGCACCCGACCCTGCGCAGGCGGCACCGGCGTGGCCAGGTTCAGCCAGTGGGCGGGCGCCGCGGCGCGTTCGGCGGCGGGGATGTCGGCGCGGCTGAAGGCCGGGTTCCAGTTCATCGTCACGCGCAGGGCGGTGGGCACGTCGTGCAGGGCGAGGTCGCTGATGGTCACGTCCTCGATGAAGCCGCCGCGGCTGGGCGCCGACTTGAAGAGCAGGCCGACCGGCACGGGGGCATGCACCTCGATGCGCCGCGCGGTGATGCGGCGAAAGCCGCCCGAGGTCTCGCTGCCGAAGGTCAGGCCGGCCGCGCCGTCGCGGACGATGCAGTCGCTGATGCTGATGTCTTCGCAGGGGCGGGCGACGCGCAAACCATCGGCGTCGCGGCCGGCCTTGAGCACCAGGGCGTCGTCGTTGCCGGCGATGTCGGCGCGGCGGATGCTGACGCGGCGCGAGGAGTCGATGTCGATGCCGTCGGTGGACGGGCCGCGCGCATCGCCCTCGTTGTTGCGGATGGTGACGCCGTCGACGCTGACGTCTTCCGAGTAGCAGAGGTGCAGCGTCCAGAAACCCGAGCGGCGCAGCAACAGGCCGTCACCGATGTTGACGCGGGCCGATTCGTAGACCTGGATCAGGCGAGGGCGCTGGGCGTCGTAGTCCGATGCCCAGCGCAGGCCGCGCGCCTCGTACCGGGCGCGCAGGCTCCAGTAGCTGTCCCAGAAGATCTGGCCGTCGCCGTCGATGCAGCCTTCGCCGACCAGGCCGACGTCATGCTCGCCGTAGATGTTGACGAGGGCCGCCGGCCAGCGCATCTCGATGCCGGAGACGCGCGTGGGCAGCAGCGGGTAGTCGGCGAGGTTGCGCGAGCCCAGCAGCGTGGCGCCGCGGTCCAGGCGCAGCGTCATGCCGCTTTTCAGGAAGAGGGCGCCGCTGAGATAGGTGCCGGGTTTGAGACGCAGGGTGGTGCGCTGCAGCGCCGCGGCGTCGATGGCGGCCTGCAGCGCCCGCGTGTCGAGCGTGATGCCGTCGCCGCGTGCGCCGAAGGCCTGGGCATCCACCTCAGACGATGCCGGAGCCGCTGGCACCTGCTTTCGGCGGGCGCTTGACTGCAACGCTTTCGCGATAGCCGCTGGCGCGGTAGGCCGCGACCGGGTCGACCGCACCGCCCGAGCGCATCCGAGCCATCGCCAGGATGGGGCTGACGTCGGTGCGGAAGGCCTTCTTCAGTGCCTGGGCGGACTGCAGCGCATCGTTGGATTCCTGGAAGCCGGCCAGGGCGGCGCGGTCCACGAGGGCGGCCTGCACGAAGGCGCGCTGCACTTCGACGGCGCTGCTCATCAGGCTCTCGATGGGGTCGGTCACGTTGTGCGACTGGTCCAGCATATAGGCCGGCTTGAACGCGCCGTCGCGCAGCGTGGCGTCGGCCAGCTCGTTGAAGACGAGGAAGAGCTGGAAGGGGTCGATGGAGCCCGAGTCCAGGTCGTCGTCGCCGTACTTGCTGTCGTTGAAATGGAAGCCGCCGAGCTTGCCGAACTGGGCCAGGCGGGCCACGATCATCTCGATGTTGGTGTTGGGCGCGTGGTGGCCCAGGTCCACCAGGCACTTGGCCTTCTCGCCGAGCGTCTGCGCGGCGGCGAAGCTGGTGCCCCAGTCGGCGATGACGGTGCAGTAGAAGGCCGGCTCGAACAGCTTGTGCTCGATATACATCAGCCAGTCGTCGGGCAGGGCGGCATAGATGCCCTTGGCACTGTCGAGGTAACGCTCCAGCGCGCCGCGCAGATTGTGCTGGCCGGGGAAATTGGCGCCGTCGCCCACCCACACCGTCAGGCCCTTGGAGCCCAGCGTCTTGCCGAGCTCGATGCAGTCGATGTTGTGGGCCACGGCCTGCTCGCGGGCGGCGGCGCTTTGCGAGGTCAGGCTGCCGTATTTGTAGGTGTGGGCCTGGCCGGGCTGGTCCTGGAAGGTGTTGGAGTTCACCGCGTCGAAGCTCAGGCCCAGGCTGTCGGCCTGCTGGCGCAGGGCCTTGGGGTCGGCGGGCTTGTCCCAGGGGAAGTGCAGGGACACCGTGGGCGTGGCACGTGTCAGCTGATGGATGACGGCGCAGTCCTCCAGCTTCTCGGTCACGTCACGCGGCTCGCCCTTGCCGGGGAAGCGGGCGAAGCGCGTGCCGCCCGTGCCCACGCCCCAGCTGGGCAGGGCGACGGCAAAGGTCTGGGCCTTGGCCGTCAGCGCCTCGATGTCCACGCCGCGGCGCGACAGCATGCCGCCCAGCGCGTCGTAGTCGGCCTGCAGCGTGGCGCGCTGGCTGGCGTTGTGCTGCTCGACCTGGCCGGCGTCGATGATGTTCGTCATGTGTGTCTCCTGATTCAATTTTGCGGGCCGAGCGCCGGGCCGCTCCCTAGCCGGCCCGCGCTGGCGATGTACTCGCGGCTCGATGCCGCGAGCATCGCCGTCCCCTCGGGGGACCGACCAGACTCGCTCGCGTTCAGCGATGCGAGGTTGGGCGAGGGGCCGTCCATTTCAGCGGGTGAACGCGGCAGCGTTGCCGGCATCCACATTGAGGACGTTGCCGGTGCTCTTGCCCGACTTGTCGCTGGCCATGAAGTACACGGCTTCCGCAATGTCTTCAGGCAAGACGCTCAGCTTCAGCATGCTGCGCTGGCGGTAGAACTGTTCGATGTCGTCGGAGGCTATCTTGTTGGACGCAGCGCGCTCTTCCTTCCACTTGCCGTCCCAGATGCGCGAGCCGCGGATGACGGCGTCGGGGTTGACGACGTTGACGCGCACGCCGATGGCGGCACCCTCCAGCGCGACGCAGCGGGCCAGGTGGATCTCGGCCGCCTTGGCCGTGCAATAGGCCGAGGCACCCGCGGAGGCGACCAGGCCGTTCTTGCTGGCGACGAAGACCATGCTGCCGCCGATCTTCTGTTGCTTCATCAGGCGGAAGGCGCCGCGGCTGACGAGGAAGTAGCCGGTGACGAGGATGTTCTGGTTGCGGTTCCAGATCTCCAGCGTGGTCTCTTCCAGCGGCGCGGCGGAGGCGATGCCGGCATTCGACACGAGGATGTCCAGGCCGCCGAAGCGCAAGGCCGTGGCGGACAGCAGGCTCTCGACCTCGGCTTCGGACGTGATGTCACCGCGCACGGCGGCGACGTTGTCCTTGCCACCCACCTTCAGCAGGTTCTGCCGGGCTTCTTCCAGCGCCTCGGCGTCGATGTCGGTCAGCATCACGCAGGCACCTTCGGCCAGCAGCTGGCGGGCCACCGCCTGGCCGATGCCACCGGCGCCGCCGGTGACCAGGGCCACGCGGCCGGCCAGGCTCTTGGGTCTAGGCATGCGCTGCAGCTTGGCTTCCTCGAGCAGCCAGTACTCGATGTCGAAGGCCTCCTGCTCGGGCAGGCCGACGTATTTGTCGACGCCGTTCGCGCCGCGCATCACGTTGATGGCGTTGATATAGAACTCGCCGGCGATGCGGGCCGTGGCCTTGTCCTTGGCGAAGGACAGCATGCCGACGCCGGGGATCAGGTAGATGACGGGATTGGCATCACGCACGGCCGGACTGTTGGCGCGCTTGCAGCGCTCGTAATAGGCTACGTAGTCGGCGCGGTAGTCCTCCAGCGCCTTGTCCAGGCCAGCCAGCAGGGCGTCGACATCAGGCTTGGCGGGGTCGAAGTCCAGCACCAGGGGGCGGATCTTGGTGCGCAGGAAATGGTCGGGGCAGGAGGTGCCCAGGGCCGCCAGCTTGGGCAAATCGTTGCTGGTGACGAACTCCAGCACCGCGGCGCTGTCGTTGAAGTCGCCCAGCTTGCGCTCACCGGCGCTGATGCGGCCACGCAGGGCGGGCATGAGCCGGGCGGCAAGGGCCGCGCGCTCGTCGGCGGGCAGGGTGAGGGTCTTGACGCCACCGAACACCGGCTGCTTGACGTTCTCGCCCAGCCATTGCTCGGCCAGGCGGATCATGTCCAGCGTGATCTCGTAGCAGCTCTTGGCCGTGTCGCCCCAGGTGAAGAGGCCGTGGCCTTCCAGGATGATGCCCTGGAGCTTGGGCTGGGACGTGGCCAGGGCTTCGAGCTTGAGGCCCAAGTCGTAGCCTGGGCGCTGCCAGGGCAGCCAGCCCAGTTGGCCGCCGAAGATGACCTCGGTCAGCTGCTTGCTGTCGGCGCAGGCGGCGATGGCGATGATGGCGTCGGGGTGCATGTGATCGACATGCGCCTTCGGGATATAGGCGTGCAGGGGAGTATCGATACTCGCGGCACGCGGATTCAAATTGAAGGTGCAGTGCGGCAGGTAATCCACCATCTCGTCTTCATGTTCCAGGCCGCGATAGCGCTTTTTCAGCGCCTGCAGCTTGTCCATATAGAGGGTGGAGAAGCCGTCGAGCTTGATGGAGCCCAGGTCGCCGCCCGAGCCCTTGACCCACAGCACCTCGACATCCTCGCCGGTCAAATGGTCGCGCATGGTGACCTTTGCCGAGGTATTGCCGCCGCCGAAATTCGTCACGCGCAGGTCCGAACCCAGCAGATTGGAACGGTAGAGCAGCAGTTCGGGCTCGCTCAACTTGGCCGCCACGGCATCGTCCCATTGGGACACGATCGGAGTTTGCGCAGGGGTTTGGGAATTTGCAGTCATCAGCTTGCCTGTATTCGGGTCGTCTGTCGTCGCCGTGAGCGCAGATGGCGCTTTCGGAGCCCGCCTTTTGCGGGGTTCATCGAGGAAACGGAACGCAGTGTGGGCCGAAACCGGGCGCCCTGCGCGGCGTCGGCGCAGTAAATCAAAAGGATGATCGAAAGCGCTGCCCTCCGGGTTGCCACTCACGAAACGCTCACGCGCTTGAGCGTTTGCTGATTGACGCTGTCATGCGGCTGACGTAATCTGCACTTGGAACAGCGTTTCACCCAAGCTTTGATTGCTTCTGAGCGTGAGTGGAGAGGGCTGTGGCGGTCGGGGCCTACGCTCACTGGCCGCACCCGAGGACCCGGCCCGAGCCGGGCCGTGAACTCCAGCGACGCCTGCCCGTCAGAGGCAGTGCGCCATAAATACGAGACAACGGTCGTTGCCGGTTTCTCCGGGGCGCCCGATAAAGGTGATCCGATGATCAATCACAAGCGTCACAAGCGTCTGCTCAAACTGCTGGACGAGCGCGAACATGCCAGCGTCCAGCAATTGATGGAATGGTTGTCGGCTTCGGCCGCCACCGTGCGCCGGGATATTTCCTGGCTGGCCGCAAAAAACCAGTTGACCCGCACCCGCGGCGGCGCACAGAGGCTGGAGCAAAAGAAAAAGTCTTACACGCTGTCCAGCGAGACTTTTCAAAGCACTGCACAGCAGAATACCGGTGCCAAACGCGCCATCGCCCGTTATGCCACTTCGATGTGCAATAACGGCGAAACCATCATCATCAATGGCGGCACCACCACGTTCATGATGGCTGAGTTTCTCGTCGAGAAACAGCTGAAGATCCTGACCAATTCGTTTTTGATGGCCGAGCGCCTGCTCGTCACCAGCGACAACGAAATCATCCTGCCCGGCGGCAAGGTCTACCGCGAGCAGAACGTCATCCTCAGCCCCTTCGAGAACGACGTCGCCCAGCACCATTACGCGGCCAAGATGTTCATGGGCGTCTACGGCCTGTCCATCCTGGGCCTGATGGAGGCCGACCCGCTGCTGATCCAGGCCGAAAAGCGCCTCATCGGCCAGGCCGAGGAACTGGTCGTTCTGGTGGACAGCTCCAAGTTCCAGCGCAAGGCCGGCCTGGTGCTGTGCGGCCTGAACCGCGTCTCTACCGTCATCACCGATACCGGCGCGTCCGACAGTGCGGTGCAATTGCTCGAGCACTACGGCGTGCGCGTCATCACCGTGGAGCCCGAAGCCGTGGACCCTCGGGTGGTGGAGGCTTCGGCCATGAGTTCGCATGACTATGCGGCCGTGCTGGAGTCGGGCGCTTACCACCGCCATGCGGGACTGAACTCTTGAGCGCTACGGTTGTCCTCGACATCGGCAAGACCAACGCCAAGCTCACCTTGATCGATTCGGCCGGCAGAACGCTGGCCGAGCGGCGCACGCCCAACACCGTGCGCCGCGATGGCCCCTATCCGCATCACGACACCGAGAGGCTGTGGGGCTGGATGCTGGGCGAACTGCGCGCCCTGTCCAAGCTCGCCCACATCCGCGCCATCGTGCCGGTCACGCATGGCGCGACGGCGGCACTGATCGACGAAGCGGGCCTGGTGCTGCCGGTGCCCGACTATGAGCATGTGCCGGGCGACGCGACCGATGCCGCACGCTATGAGGCGCTGCGCCCGGCCTTCGACGAGAGCGGCTCGCCGCAACTGCCTGCGGGGCTCAACCTCGGCCGGCAGCTCGACTGGTTGCAGGCGCGCTTTCCCACCGAGTTCGCGCGCGCCAGGCATATGCTGATGTATCCGCAGTACTGGGCCTGGCGCTTCTGCGGCGTCGCGGCCAGTGAGGTCACTTCGCTGGGCTGCCACACGGACCTGTGGCGGCCGCGCGTGGGTCGCTGGTCCAGCCTGGTCGAAAGACTGGGTTGGGAGAAGCTGTTCCCGCCTCGGCGTGACGCCTGGGCGCGGCTCGGCAAGCTGCGGTCCGAGCTGGCCGCCGACACCGGCTTGCCGGCGGATTGCGAAATCGTCTGTGGCATCCACGACAGCAATGCTTCGCTGCTGCGCCATCTGCTGACGCTGCGACAGAGCGGCCCCTGCACCGTGCTGTCCACCGGCACCTGGCTCATCGCCGCGGCCCTGGGCTCGGCGACCCGGCCGCTGGTCGAGGCTCAGGACATGCTGGCCAACTGCAATGTCTTCGGCGAGGCCGTGCCCTGCATGCGTTTCATGGGCGGGCGCGAGTTCGGCGCCATCGCCGGAGCGCAGCCGGCGGGCTTCGGTGTCGCGGAGATCGAGAAGCTGATTGCCCAGCGCAGCCTGGCCTTGCCCTGCTATGCCGAGACCGGTGGCCCCTTCGCGGGTCAGACCGGCCGCATCGCCGGCCCGGCGCCGGCCAGTCCCGCCGAGCAGGCGGCGCTGGCCACTCTCTACGTCGTGCTGATGACCGACCACTGCCTGAACGCTCTCGGCGCCCAAGGCCGTGTCGTCGTCGAAGGCGCCTTCACGGCCAACCCCTGGTTCGGCCCGCTGCTGGCCGGCCTGGCCGAGGGGCGCGACGTGACCGTGTCAGACGACAGCAGTGGCACGACCTGCGGC
This sequence comes from uncultured Comamonadaceae bacterium, assembly GCA_966111775.1. Classification (GTDB taxonomy): domain Bacteria; phylum Pseudomonadota; class Gammaproteobacteria; order Burkholderiales; family Burkholderiaceae_C; genus Pelomonas. Next base: position 20,641 of record CBHWBD010000023.1, read on the forward strand.
GCCTGGCTGCTGGACACCTGGGGCAGTGCACCCGAAGCCGCTGCCGAGCCCGTCGCCGCTTTGAACCCGACGGGATGGCGGGCCTATCGAGACGCCTGGCGGACACAGGCCGGCGCGCACTGAACGACAAGACAGGGAAAGGGCCGGCCTCTCGCGAGACCGGCCCTTTGCTTTGGAGCTTGGCTCGATCAGCCGCGGCGGCGGCGCATACCCACCAAACCAAAGATAGCCAACGAGGCCAGGGCCAGCGAACCTGGTTCGGGAATGGTGAAGGCACGCACGCTGTCGATGGCCGCGGCGCTATAGCCCGAGGTGTCACCGGCGCTATCGAAGGTGTAGACCCTCACCTCGTTGAAGCCGACCGCGTCGCTCAGGCCCAGCACATCGCCGATGCCGGCGGCGCCGAGGGCCACCCGGCCGCTGCCGGTCAGCACACCGTTCAACAGGGTCTGCCACATCACGAAGATGCTGGCATAGCCCGAGTCGACGGCGAACTCGATACCGTTGAGATTCGCGCCGCCGCTGCGGATGGACACATAGGCGTTCATGCCCGCGGTGGCGAAGTAGTTGCCGCTGAAAGACTGGCTGTAGGTTTCACCGGCGGCGAGGTCGACGCAGCCGCCGCCCGCATAGCCGCAGCCGCCGTTGTCATTGGCCAGGCCGGTGTGGCTGAACAGCAGGCCACCCTCGGACCACGGGCTGTCCAGGTGAGTGTTGGTCTCGAAGTCGGCGGCGTAGCTCAGGTGCTGAGCCGCGGGTGTGGCGCTGCCGATCCCGATGGTCTGTACGACGCCGGCCATGGCGGGGGCGCCAAGCAGGGCGCCGAGGAGAGAAGCAAGAAGTTTGGTTTTCATGGAGGTGGTGATCTCTGTTGTATTTCGGGCCGAGCGCCGGGCCGCTCCCTAGCCGGCCCGCCTGGCGATGTGCATGCGGTTCAATGCCGCATGCATCGCCATCCCCTCGGGGGCTGAGGCCGGACACAACACGTCCAGCGGACGTGTTGTGCCTGACGAAGAGCTGCGGCATTGCAGCAGCGCGGTCTGCAAGATCGCCCAGACCGCCCGCGTTCAGCGAGGCGGGCTGGGCGAGGGGCTCACGGAACGGCCACGAGGTCGATGGCATCGAAGGAGATGCTGGGGCTGAGGAACTTGGTACCGGCGGTGCCGCTGACCGTGTTGATGGTCAGCACATTGGTGCCGACGACGAGCTGGCTGGCCGGAATGTCGAAGGTGTAGGTGCGGTTGACGCCGCGGTAGGTGCCCACGGTCATGTTGCGCGACACCTTGGGCGGCGCCGCCGGGATGGCCGAGGTCCAGCTGTTGACGGTGACCTGGGGGCGGGCGCCGGCGAAGTCGGCCGAGAGGCCGATGCGCAGCCGCAGTGGTGCCGCGTTCTGGCCGCGTTTCAGCGTGAAGCGCACCTGCAGGCCGTTGTTGACGTCCTTCCACTGGTAGGCGGGCCAGCCGGTGGCGGCCGTCGATGTGCCCACGACGTAGGGGCCGACATTCCACGAGGCCATGCGCACATCGCCCGGGTGCATGAAGGTCAGCTTGTCGCCGTTGATGAACTCCTGCGGCGAGCCATCCCACTGGCCGATGCGCCAGAGGGCCGGCGTGGCCGCCGGGTCGGCGGTGATGGCGATGGGGTTGAGGGCGTAGTTGGCATTGGCCGTCACCGTGACCTGGGCGGTCTGCACCTCGAGCTCACCCTTGTAGACGGTCATGGTGTAGACGCCGGGCAGCATGCCTTCGGCCGTGAAGTGGCCGTCGACAGGATCGGCGTCGACCCAGTACTGCGCCTTGCTGTTGGCAAAGCCCGCGGTATAAAGCAGGCCCGTGACGCGACCGGTCAGGCCGGCCACGCTGACCGAGCCGCGGCCCACCGGCGGCACATAGCCGACGAGGTTCAGCGTGCCGTACCAGCTGGTATCCGGCCTCACCGTCGGCAGCGCGCCGTCGGTGAACATCAGGATGTAGGTGTTCAGGATGCCGAGGCGGAAGGCCTCGGTCTGGGCCTCGCCGTAATTGACCATATAGGTCAGCTCGTTGGTCGTGTCGGTGATCTGCTGCAGCAGGCTGCGATAGAAGGGGCCGCCCGAATCGCCCTCGTGGTTGTCGCGCCAGAACCAGAGGCCCACGCCCGGCCCGGTGCCACCGAGGATCTGCCAGTCCTTCAAGCGGCGGTTGGAGTAATGCTTGGAGCGCGACTCGCCGGCGCGCGCATCGGGCGCCGTGAAGCCGAACACGTCGGCCGATTCGATGGCACCGCTGGTGCCGCGCAGGTCTTCGGCCCAGAAGTTCGCGCCGTTGTAGCTGACGAGGCCGCCGGCCGTGGAGGCCGGGCCGCCGTTGGGCAGCTTGGCGATGGGCACGCGCGCGATGAAGCGCACCAGGCCGTGCACATCGGGCTCCTCGGTGAAGTGGGTGCCCATGTGAATATTGGGTTGGCCCTTCTTCACGAGGTAGTAGTGCGTCAGCACGCCGCCCTTGGTGCTGGTGCTGGTCAGCGTGATCTTGATGAAGTCGCTGCCGGTGACGACACCGCCATTGGTGCTGGCGGCCGGTGTGCTGACGCCATTGGCGTCGACGAGTTCGGCCTTGACGGTCAGCGCGCTGACATTGGTGTAGAGCCAGTCCGCGCCCGAGTTCAGCTGCGTGCCCCTGGTCTGGTCGGCGTACTCCACGCCCTTGTAGACCAGGCTGGAGATGTCGCCGGAGGAGGTGGTGCTGGCGCCGTTGTCATAGGCGCGCACCTTGAACACCAGGCCGGCATCGGTGTCGATGAGGTACTGGGGCTTGGCGGCGCTGCCGCTGTCCCAGACGGTGGTGATGCTGAAGGCCGCCATCGCGGGTGCGGATGCGGCGAGCAGGCCTGCGGTCAGCCAGCGTGCCCAGGGCGGGCGCGCGCTTGTCGTCGTATGCATGAAGTCTCCTGGTTAGTGTCTTTGTTCACGGTCGATGACCGGGAGCGGACTCTAGGCAGGGGACTTCAGCGCGTGTACTCAACCCGCTGAGCGTTTGAGCTGTGTTTCAGATGTGCAGTCGAAGCCGCGTTCTGATGAGCGCTAACAAGGTTCTTGCGATACCGGTTGCGGCATCGCGCCTCACTTCATCAAGGCCTGATAGGTCAGGTTGCGCACGCGCAGATGCAGCGTGGAATTGCCCGCGGGCCGCAGCTGGGTCATGAAAAGAATGACCAGTCGCTCCTTGGGATCGACGGTGTACTGCGGAAAATAGGCGCTGCCCCAGCCGAACGCGCCTTCGCTGCCCAGCTCCTTGAAGCCGCCGCGACGCACGTTCACCCAGAAGCCCAGGCCGAAGCCATCGGCATCGCCGCCGGATTTCGTTCCGAGATGGTCGGCCGTCATCAGCGCCACGGTGTGCGGCGACAGGATGCGCACGCCGTCCAGCTCGCCCTTGTTGAGCAGCATCTGCAGCAAGCGCGTGTAGTCGCCGGCCGTGGACAGCATGCCGGCGCCGCCGGACAGCAGCTTGCGCGGTCCGTTGACGAAGTCGCTCCTGGCCGGCGTCTCCATCAGCTGCAGCTGGCCGCCTTCCAGGCCGTAGACATTGGCCAGACGGCTCAGCTTGTCCGGTGGCAGGAAGAAGCTGGTGTCGGCCATGCGCAGCGGGTCGGTGATGCGCTCCTTGATGAAGCGGTCCAGCGGCTGGCCGGAGACGACCTCCACCAGTCGACCCAGCACATCGGTGGCATAGCCGTAGATGAAGGCCTCGCCCGGCTGGCCCTGCAGGGGCAGGGCAGCAAAGCGGTTCGTCCACTGCTCCAGCGTTTCGTCGTTGCCGACCAGATACCAGTCAGTCAGCCCGGCCTTGGCGTAGGCGGCGGAGGCCGGGCCGGGGCCGTAGCTCATGCCGGCCGTGTGGGTCAGCAGGTCGTGGATGGTCAGCGGACGGCGCGGCTTCTCGGTGCCGCCGCCCGGCAAGGCGACCTGCATGTTGGCGAAGGCCGGCAGATAGCGCGACACCGGGTCCTTCAGCAGGAAGCGGCCTTCCTCGTAGAGCATCATGGCCGCGACGGTGGTCAGGGCCTTGGTCATGGAGGCGATGCGGAAGATGGTGTCCTTCTGCATCGGCTTGGCGTTCTCAACGTCCTGCTGCCCATAGGCCTTGAAGACGACGGGCTTGCCGTCGCGCAGCACGACCATGATGCCGCCGGCGAGCTGCCTGGCGCCGATCTGCTCGTCGATGGCTGTGTCCAGGCGCTTCAGGCGCTCGACCGAGAAACCGGCAACCAGCGCCGGCTGAGGCGGCGCGGCCGTCGTCGAGGGAGCGTGGGTCAGCGCGGCGCAGGCGAGCGCCAGGGCCAGGACGGTGTGTTTCATCAGTCGCCGAGGGGCCGTTGGTGGGTGAAGCCGGTGCTGGCTGCGAGGTGGAACTGCCCTGGCGGCTGTGGCTGGTTGGGATCGATGACGCCAAGGTCGTCCCGCAGCTGGGCCGCCACCGGCACGCGGGCTTCCCGCAGGCCCAGGGCCACCAAACGCGCCAACTGGGCGGCGCCATAGTTGTTGTGATGGGTGTTGTCCAGCTTGCCGTTGTTCATCGGGTGGGCGGCCTGCGAGCGCTCGGGGCCGAGGGCCGCGTAGAACTTCTGGCTCATCGCGTTGAGGTCGATGAAGGCCAGCTGCATGTCCTGGGCAACGCTGTGGGCCGCGTCGGCGTATTCGAGCAGGCTGGGCTTGAGCCGGCCTTCGCTGTCGAAGTTGCGCCTCTCCATCGAGGACACGATGACCGGCACGCCGCCGCGCGCCAGGATGCGCTCGGCATGGGTGCGCAGCTCGGCCTTGTAGGTCTCGGCATTGCCGCTGCCGTCCTTCTGCTGCTTCTGGTCGTTGTGGCCGAACTGCATCAGCACCGTGTCGCCGGGCTGCAGGGCCGACAGGATCTTGTCAATGCGCCGGCGTGCCAGCGAGTCGCGGAAGGTCTCGCCCGATTCGGCATGGTTGGCCACGGCCACCGTCGGCTTGAACAGGCTGGTGAGCATCTGGCCCCAGCTGGCATAGGGCTCGCCGCTCTGGTCGGCGACCGTGGAATCTCCGAGCAGGAAGACTGTGGGCACGCTGACGGGCTCTATGACGAGGCGGCGCAGCGCCGGTTGGGGGCCGTTGATCTCCAGCGTCAGGCGGCGATCCCAGGCCCAGGCTTCGCTGGCGATCTCGCGCTCCTTGAGCTTGACGCGGCCGGCTTCGACGCCTGGCGCGGCGGCGATGTCGGCGGTGCGCACGTTGACGATGAAGCTGCGGGTCTCGGTGCTGTCGGCGGGCAACTTCACGCTGTCCAGCATCAGGCGGCGCAACTCGGCCTTGATGGTCGTGTCGCTGGCTTCGGCGCCGCCCAGCGTCGCGGTGACGCGGTAGTTGCCTTCGGGCAAGTCGACGGAGAAGAAGCTGGGCTGGCCCGCGGCGTTGCCGGGCGCGCCGGGTTCGAAGCCATGGCCTGTTTCGCGGGTGTAGGGGGCTTCAGTGCCGAGGTCGAACTGCAGTGGGTTGGAAGGCTGCGGCCACGAAACACAGCCACAGAGACACAGAGGCACAGAGAAAAGCAAGGACAGCAGAAACCGGCTTCCTCTGTGTCTCTGTGCCTCTGTGGCTGTGTTGATGACTTTGCTCATTTCAGTCCATCAGCTGGTCGCCGATCAGCGCCAGGTTCTGGATGGCCGCGAGGCCCCATTGCGCCGTGTCGTTGGTACTGATCCAGGGTGCCTCGTCCACCGGGTTCAGCGCCAGCGGACCGGCGATGTGCGTGGTCTTCAGCGTCTTGTGGCCGCGCGGGTCGTCGGCCCAGAACTCGCGCCAGGCACGCTGGGCCAGGGCCTTGTCCTGCTTCTGCCGGGCCGCATAGGCGGAGAGGCGTGAGTGCCCCACGCTCAGCACCGTGCCGCCGCCGTGCGGCGCGCCGAGAGCCTTGACCTGCTGTTCGCGCGACGCGTTGTAGAGCTCGCAGTACTGCAGCCAGGCCTGCTTGAATTCGGGCTCGTCGATCAGCTCCACCAGCTCGGCCATCATCTCGACGGCGCCAAACACGGCGCTCAGGTGGCTCGCGCTGAGCTTGTCGCCGCTGACGTTGTGGAAGGCGCCTTCGTTCGGGCCGGTTGGTTCATAGCCGCCGCTGCCGGTGAAGAAGCCATGCGGCATGGCCGCGATGCCCTTCATGCCGCGCAGCAGCTTGTTGCGCCAGCGCACGTCGCCGGTGCGCTCCCATTCGGTCAGCACATTGGCGACGACTGAGCCCCAGTCGGTGCCGAAGCCGATGCGCGCCGGCCAGGGGCCCTTGTCGACGCGGCCGGCGATCTTGCGCACCGGGTCGACCTCGTCCATCTTGCTGTCGGCGCTGAGCACCTCGCGCATGACGTCGCCGATGCGCTCATCCGCCGTCAGGTAGTAGTAGAAGCGGCGATAGGCCGAGGTCGAGATGCGCGCCTGCTTGGCGCTGCAGCCCCAGTGCTGCACGTTGTGCCGCGAGCCCAGGCCCTGGAAGCGGCCGGCGTGATAGATGTCGACCTCGCTGGTGTGGCGCACCATGGCCTCGGCGAAACGGAAGATGTCGGCGCGGCCGCTGCGCAGCCAGGCGTACCAGAGCCAGAGGTCGGGCGAGAGCTCCGAGTTGTCCCAGGCGAAGCCGCCGACGTCGTAGCGCCATTCGTGGCGGTCACTGTCGTAGGTGTGGCGGATGTCGCCATAGTCCCAGAAGCCGTACCAGTGGCGCTGCTCGACTTCCTTGGCGTAGAAGCCGAACAGGAAGTCCAGCTTGTCCTCGATCTTCTGCCGCGCCGGCGTGGAGCGGTCGGGCAGGCTCCACAGCTTGCCAAAGACGCCGGCCTGCAGATAGCGCGACGGATGGGCGGCGAGCTGGGGCGGCGTCTGCACGGCCGCGGCCATCTGCACGAGGCGTTCGCGGGTCGGTGTGGCACTCAAGGCCCACAGCGTGATCTCGCTGCTGCGTGCGATGCCCACCGGCGTGCCGAAGCCCTTCTCGTAGTCCTCGTAGGTCATCTCCAGGCCTTCGAGTTCCTGCTCGTGGGTCTCCATCCCCAGGCCATCGTGATAGAAGCGCAGGTCCATGGCCGGCGCCTCGGGCGAGTGCATCCACAGCGTGACCTCGGCGGCGTCGCCGACGGCGTTGCGGATGTCGAGCTGGGTCGGGTGGCGCTGCCAGAAGTCGCGCAGGCCGAAGGCCACGCCGCCGGTGGCGCCGCCGATATAGCCGCTGCCCGGCGCACGCTTGCCAAAGGCCGCCGGGATCCAGCCATGGCCGGCCTTGGTGCGCTTCTTGATCTGGAAGCCGTCGGCGCTGAGCTGGCTCAAGCTGTAGTCGCCCCAGGCCGGGATGCGGTGCTGCAGATCGCGCACCTGCTTGCCCCATTGCGCCAGTGGTGGCGTCGCACGGCCGGCGAGCTGGGCCTCGCGCACGGCGGCGCCGGGGTCGCGGCGCAGGCCGGTCAGGTTGCGTACACCCTCGGCCCACAGGCCACCGGCCTCGCCGGCGAAGCGCACATGGCGGTCGTACAGCGCGTCACGCAGCGGCACCTCGAAGCGCAGGCCGATGCCGCGCAGATAGTCCTTGTGCTCGTCGCCGTCGAAGACGAAGGTGTGCATCACGCGCAGAGACTCGGCGCCGGCGTAGAAATAGAAGCGCACCGAGAAGGGCAGCCACTCGCGGCCCGCAGCGCTGCGGTGCTGGCCGTCGACCTTGATGACGGCGCGCACCGGGCCGGTCTGTTCGACGGTGAGCTTCGTCGTGCGGCTGTCGAAGCGGGTCTGCGTGACGGCACCTTGTTCGGCGTCGGGCTTGTCGTCGGTCTGGGCGATCAGCGTGGCGGCACGCAGGATCTCGCGGCCATCGCGTTCGATGCGGCTGACGAGCTGGGCGCCGCTGCGCGGCAACTGGGCGCGGATGACGCCGGTGTCGACTTCGATGAAGTCAGCGCTTTCCTTCACCGTGACTTTGGAGCCAGCGGCCGTGTTTTTTCCTGGGCGGATGCTTGGCGCGGCACCGGCGTCGATGCCGGCGGGCAGGGCATGAGCCGTCCACTTCAGCGAGCCGTCGGGCCACCAGGCCAGCGGCCAGGTCTGCAGTGGCAGCGCGTTGCCCTTGGCGTCCACGGCGTTTAACTCCTGGCCCTTCTGCTGCTGGCCGCGCGGCCAGGGCAGGCCCAGCGTCGCACCCAGCATCAGCTCAGGTGCGGAGCCGTCCAGCCAGCGCAGCGCGTTGGTGTCTGTGGACGCGACGACGGGCGCAGGTGCCGGCGCCGCGGTCGCAGCCGTGGCCAGGCCGGTCAGCCCCAGCGGCAGGGACGCGGTCTTGAAGAAATGGCGGCGGCTGAAGTCGGTCATGGGCGGACGTGTTGGACGGGAGGCAGCTCGGACTGCAGAGCAGGGCCGGCGCGGCCCCAGAGGCGGTCGTAGGACCAGCCGGTCAGGTCTTCGACGACCTGGCGATTGGCATCGCTCTCGGCCTCGGTGGCGCCGCTGCGCAGGCGTTCCACCTCGTGCACGAGGACCGCATGCGTGCTGGCGTTGAGGCGGAAGCTCCACGAGGCCAGCATGCCCAGCAGCATCATCAGCAGCGGCCCGCCCACCATCAGCGCGGTGATGGTCTGGATGGCCTCGGGGCTCTGCACGATGACTTCGCCGGGGCGGCTCTTGGGCGAGATATAGCCGCCCAGGTCGATGATCCAGCCGCTGGCGATGATGGCGGCGCTCTGGGCCATCTTGCGCACCAGCGTCATCACGCCGGCGAAGATGCCTTCGCGGCGCTGGCCGGTGACGGCCTCGTCGATGTCGGGCAGGTAGTTGTAGACCGACCAGGGCACGAAGTTCAGCGTGCCGCGGCCCAGGCCCGCCAGCACGATGGGCAGGAAGAGCCAGAAGATCAGGCTGAGGGAGAAGCTGGGGCTGGTCGGGTCCAGCGCCGAGAACAGGTTGGCGCCCAGGGCCTTGAAGCCGGCTTCGAAGCCCTCGGGCCGCGCGAGGAAGAAGCCGAGATAGAGCAGCAGCGCCGCGCCGAACAGCGAGATGGCCAGGCGGTAGGCCAGCACGGGGCCGGTGCGGATGACGATCTGGATGGCCACCATGACCGAGATCAGCTGGGCCACATACATGACCGTCATCAGCTGCGAGATCACCAGCGTCGCGCCCATCAGCACCGTCGCCACGAAGATGGGGAAGGCGGTGTTGAAGATGTCCTGCGACAGATAACCGCCGAGATAGATGGACAGGTGCTGGCGGAAGGCGCGGATCTTCAGCGTCGAGAACAGGTCGCCGAACATCTTGACCGGCAGGGCCAGCACGGCCTTCAGCGTCACGCCGCCATAGGTCTGCGACAGGATGGCCTGTTCGCGCGTGCCGTAGGGGCGCTCCCAGGTCGTCAGCACGACGAGGGTCACGACGACCGAGAAGATGACGCCGAAGATGGCCGCCATCCAGAAGAAGGTGTCGGGCGAGTCCTTGCCGCCGAACTGGCTGATCAGCAGCGTGGGCAAGTAGGAGGCCAGGATGGCCGAGCTCTGCGCCACGATCATGCGCGCGCCGGCGAACTTGGCCTTGGCCTTGTAGTCCTTGGTCATTTCGGCCGCCAGCGTCTCCCAGGGGATGAGAAACATCGTGTACAGCAGCTCGAAGAAGACGAAGGCCAGCAGGTAGTAGCTGAAGCTGTGGCCGGTGCGGAAGATCAGCGCGAAGCTGGGCAGCAGCGGGATGGTGATGAGCAGGAAGAGCTTGCGCCGGCCGATCTTGCGGCCCACCCAGGTGTGGCGCAGGTTGTCGGACACATAGCCGATCAGCGGGCAGGTGATGGCTTCCAGCAGCCGCGGCAGGCCCAGGATGAGGCCGGCTTCGACGGCGCTCAGGCCGCAGAAAGTGGTGAAGAAATAGAACAGCCAGCCGGTGATGACGGCCTGCGCGCCTGCGCCCAGCATGTCGCCCGAGCCCCAGCCCCAGTAGTTGACCCAGTTCGGCTCGCGGGCCGCGGGATGCAGGTTCTTCATCATCAGATGAAGCGCACCAGCAGCTCGCCCATGGCCAGCAGGGCCATGGCCTGGCCGAAGGGCATGGAGGTCAGCGGGATGTCCTTGTACTGCTGCAGCGTGTTGAACACCGGCGTGCCAAAGCTGACTTGCGTGAGCTCACCGGCCTCGTTGATCTTGCTGCGCACCGCCAGCGCGGCCTTCACGCCGAAGGCCTCGTAGTCGCGCGAGATATAGCCCTTGCGGACGGCCTTCAGGATGCCGTAGGCGAAGCCGGCCGAGGCGGCGGCTTCGTCATAGGAGGTCGGGTCGTCCAGCAGCGTGGGCCACAGGCCTGAAGGCGACTGGCAGGCGGCCAGCGCCTTGACCTGGGCCTCCAGCGCGGCGACGAGGAACTGGCGGAAGGCATCGCCCTCGGGCAGGTCCAGCAGCTCGATGAACTCCGGGATGACGATGGTGACCCAGGAGTTGCCGCGCGCCCACAAGGCGTTCGCAAAGTTGTGGCGGCCCTCGAAGGTCCAGCCGTGGAACCACAGGCCGGTCTTGCGGTCGGCCAGGTATTTGATGTGGACGAGAAACTGGCGCTTGGCCTCCTCGACATAGTGGGGGCGGCCCAACAAGAGCCCGAACTTGGCCAGCGGCAGGACGGACATCATCAGCGTGTCGTCCCACAGCTGCTGGTGGTTGACGCTGTTGTAGACGATGTGCTGGAAGCCGCCTTCCTCGGTGCGCGGCAGGTCCTTGTAGACCCATTCGGCCCAGCGGTCGATATAGGGCAGGAAGCGGCGCTCGCCGGTGCGATCGAACAGATAGGCCAGGGTCAGGAAGGGCGCGACCGTGTTGATGTTGCGGCTGGGCATGCCCTCCGCAAAGCGCGCCTCGAACCAGCTCGTCATGATGTCCCAGGCCTTGGGGTCGCCGGTCAGCTCCCAGACCTTGTAGACGCCGTACAGACCCACGCCATGGGTCCACTCGAAGCCGTTCCAGCCCTTGGTGTCCAGCACGCGGCCATCGTCCAGGCGCAGCAGGAATTGGCCGTCCTTGTCTTCGATGTTGATCAGGTTGTGGATGAGCCGGTCGATGGCGCCGCGGACGTCGTCGCGATCAGCGCCCAGGCCGGCCGTGTGGTGGGCCAGCAGCGGGTGAATCTTGGAGGAGTCGACGGGCTTGAGGATCTGGTTGGACATGGGCTTCTTGTCTCTTAGAAGTTCAGCTCTGCCGGCGTCAGGTCGGCTGCCGTGACGCGCAAGCGCGCCGGGGTGTTGTCGTCAGTGCGGCGCAGGACCGCCAGGCCGCGGCCCTCGTAGGCAGCGTGCTCGATAGCTTTCGGATCATCGACGTCGGCGAGGTTGCCGTTGCCAATGCCGAGGATCTCGACAGGGCCTTGCAACTCGAAGCGCAGCCGCTGGGCGGCGTCGGGCACGCGCCGGCCCTGGGCGTCGACGATGAAGAAGGCGATCTGCTCGACGCCGTCCTTGGCTGCGGCAACGCGCTGCAGTTCGATGTGCGTGGCGGCGCCGGCGGTCTGCAGCTTGAACGCGGCGACCGGCTTGCCATCCTTGAGCCCGACGGCCTTCAGCTCGCCGGCTTCAAAGGGCAGGGTCCAGCTGAGGATGCCTTCGACCGCGTCGGCCGCCTTCTGCGTGCTGACGAGCTTGCCGTTCAACCACAGCTGCACCTCGGGCGTGTTGGCATAGGCCGAGACGACCATGGTTTCGCCCGCCGGCCAATTCCAGTGCTCGGCGACCTGGGCGCGTTTCTGCTGATCGAGCAGCGGCGTGCCCTGGCCGGATTGGGAGGCGATCTGCGTGGCCGAGGCCGTGGCGGCGGCCAGGTAGACGACGGGCTCGGTCGCCCACAGGCTGGCGCGGAAGGCGCCGCGCGGCTTGATGAAGCCGGCCAGGTCGAAGAGGCCGAAGTCCGCCGCGCGCAGTGGCCAGCGGCCGGCCTCGCCGAGATAGTCAAAGCCCGTCCACAGGAACTGGGCGGAGATATAGGGCGTGTCGCGGACCACGGCCCAGGCGCGGTAGTCGTGGCGGTTCTCGCTGCCGTAGATGACGCGCTGCGGATTCTTGGCGTGGTCGGCGGCGTAGCGCGCTTCCTGGTAGTTGTAGCCGGCCACGTCGAACAGGGCACCGAAGCCGACGGCGTCGCTCATCTCCACCGACGCCATCGCCGCCGTGACGGGGCGTGTGGGATCCATGCGGCGCACGGCGTCGACCAAAGGCTTGCCCCAGCGCACCAGGTCGCTGGCCGGCGGTGCAGTGGGGCGGTATTTGGCGCCTAGAACGGGATGCGAGAACGGATCGTTGGGATAGTCGATCTCATTGCCGATGCTCCACATGACGATGCTGGGATGGTTGCGGTCGCGCTTCACCATGTCCTCGACATCGCGCACGCTCCACCGCGCGAACTCTTCGCCATAGCCCTGGCGGCCGGGCACGCCGACATTCCAGCCAGCGATCCATTTGTTCTTGGTCGGCGTGAACTCGTCGAAGGCTTCGGCCTGCACCAGCAAGCCCATGCGGTCGGCCAGGTCCAGCAGCTCGGGTGCCGGCGGGTTGTGGCTGGTGCGGATGGCGTTGACGCCGATGCGTTGCAGCTGCTGCAGCCGGCGCTCCAGAACGGCGACGGGCACCGCCGCGCCGAGGCTGCCGGCGTCGTGGTGCAGGCAGACGCCCTTGAGCTTCAGCGGCCGGTCGTTCAGCGTGAAGCCGGTGTTGGGGTCGAAACGGAAGCTGCGGATGCCAAAGGGGGTGTCAGTCTGGTCGACGGGCTTGCCGTCGACCAGTACGGTCTGGCGCAGGGTGTAGAGGGCAGGTGTCTCCAGCGACCAGCGCTGCGGCTTGTCCACCGTCAGCGCTTGAGCCAGCGTGCGCCGCTGGCCGGCGGCGAGCTGGGCCTGTGTCTCGCGCGTGTAGACGACCTTGCCGTCGGGCGCGATCAGCTCGGCGCGCAGCGTGAACTGACGGGCCTTCGTCGCGGCATTGATCAGCTCCGCCTCGGCCTTCACCTCGGCTTGAGCCGCGGTGACGTTGGGGGTGGTGACATGGCTACCCCAGGGCGCGATATGCAGCGCATCCATGAAACTCAGCCGCGCATCGCGATAGATGCCCGAACCGGTGAAGTAGCGCGAATCGGTCTGGCGCGAATGGTCGACGCGCACGGCCAGCACATTGGCGCTGCCATCGGTCTTCAAGTAGGGCGTCAGCTCGAGCTGGAAGCTGCTGTAGCCATAGGGCCGGCCGCCGAGGTAGTGGCCGTTGAGCCAGACCTGGGCGTGGTCGTAGACGCCATCGAAGCTGACGCGTGCAATGCGGCCCTTCTGCTCGGGACCAGCGGCAAAGCTGCGGCGATACCAGGCAACGCCTCCGGCGGCATAGCCGTTGCCGCTGCCGTAGTCGGCGCGGAAGGGTTCATCCTGGCTCCAGTCGTGCGGCACGCGCACTTGGCGCCAGCCGCTGTCGTCGAAGGCCGGATTCATGGCCGCGCCCGGGTCGCTCTTGCTGAAACGCCAGCCGCTGTCGAGCAGTTGTTCCTGGCGCTGGGCCAGGGCCGCGCTGGCGAGCAGCGCGGTGGCGAGGAAGGTGAAAACAAGGCGCTTCATCGCTGCAGATTGCGCGGCTGGGGCACGGTTTCCAGCGACACGCCGCCACGCGCGACGGCCATCGGCACCAGGCGCATGGCCTCCAGCGCGTTGGCCGCTTGGCCATCGGTGGTGACGGCCAGCGTCAGCGTGTTCTCGCCGTTCGGGTTCAGGATGCCGGGCGGCAGCACGAAGACGCGCTGCGGGCCGATGTGGGCGATGAACTGGCCCAGGTTCCAGCCGTTGACGAAGATCAGCGCACGGTTCTCGACCGCGGAGCGCGGCTTGGTGGTGTCGCCGAAGGCCAGGCCCAGCTGCACATCGTGGCCGGCCGGCAGGTCCAGCTTGAAGCTCGTGCGCAGCCAGTAGCTGCCGGGGGCGGGCGGGGCGGCGCTTGGCGTCGTCGCCTCCCAGCCCGGTTGCGGCTTGGCCGGGTCGACGGGCAGATGCCAGCCCATGCGCTCGCCCTGCAGGCCGCCGTTGTTCATGGGGCCGCGCACCAGGTCGGCGATGTCCTCGCCGCCCTTGTTGCCCTGGATCTTCCAGGCGATGGGGACAGCAAAGCGCTGGCCGCCCTTGGGCGCGATGGACGCGGCGATGAGGCCGCGGGCCTCCTTGTGCGCGTCGTCGGCGAACAGGTCCCAGTTGTGCGAGTTGTTGCGCACGACGACGGCCAGCACATGCTCACCGGCCGGCAGGTCCTTCAGCAACTGCTTGAACGTGTCGGTCGTCTCGGGGAAGGGGCGACCGGTGTCGTTCTCCTGCTGGCCGAGGAAGCGGCCGTCCAGCCAGACCTGGATCATCCCGGCGCCACCCGCACCGAAGAAGAGTTCCAGCTGCAGCGGCTTGGTGTCGGTAGTCGTGAAGCGGCCGCGGTACCAGACGTCGCCGTGGTGGAAGCCGTAGTCGCTCATGGCCAGCACCGGCTGGCCCTTGTCGGGGGCGGTGTAGACATTGGCCGCCGAGGCGCCAGCGTCGGTCTTGCGCCAGGTGCTGTCGTCGAAGCCGGGGGCGGCTTCGAGGGAGTCGAAGCGGCGGGTCCAGGCGAGCTGAGTCAGGTCGGGTAGCTTGATGGCCTCGGGGCCGGGCAGGGCGGCGCGGGCAGTGAGGCTGAAGTCCTGCGCCGAGGCGGCAACGAGTTGGCCGTTGAAGTTCAAGCCGGCGATGCCGTCGGGGACCCAGGCGCGCAGCGCACTCGCTGCAGTCGTGTCGCCACTCAGCTTCAGCGTCTTGCCGTCGATGGCTGCGTTGCGAATGAGTGCCGGGCTGCGCACCAGCACGCCCTGCAGCCGCCAGAACTCCTGGGCGGTCTTCTCGTCGGCGATCAGCAGCAGCAGGGGCGCGCGGCCGGCGCCGCTCACCAGCACTTCGATCAAACCGCTGTGCTGGTAGTTCAGCCGCAGGTCGCCGCTCTTGGCGTCCCAGTTCACTTGTGCCTGGCCGCGCAGCAGCCTCACGCCGGGCTTGGCGGCATAGCGCAGCACCGTCTCGCCGTCGTCTTTGCTGCGGCCGTAGAACAGCGCGACATCGCGCGGACCTTGCT
Source organism: uncultured Comamonadaceae bacterium (assembly GCA_966111775.1). Taxonomy (GTDB): domain Bacteria; phylum Pseudomonadota; class Gammaproteobacteria; order Burkholderiales; family Burkholderiaceae_C; genus Pelomonas. Next base: position 35,751 of record CBHWBD010000023.1, read on the forward strand.
GCAGGTGGGCCTGCAGCTCGCTGGTGCTGTAGACCAGGTGCTGGCGCTCCAGCGCATAGCTGGCCAGCAGCATCTTGGCGTCCTGGCCGGTCAGTGTCAGCTTGCCGGCCTGCGGGATTTGATAGGTACCGTCCCGGGTCTGCAGCTTGAAGCCCAACGCCTCGGTGCCCGTCAGCGCGTTGTGCTGGGCCAGCAGCACATGGCTGCCCAGTGCGTTGTTGACGTTGTGATAGAGCCTGACCTTGGCATTGCCGCTGTCCAGCGGCTCGCCCTTGTCCATCTGTGTCAGCACGGGCGTTGCCGCCTGTACGAAGCCGCCCATCTGCTTGAGGACGAGGGCCTTGTCGCGCATGACGCGGGCCTCGCTGATGGGCGAGCCGTAGTCGTAGCTGGTGTAGACGATGGGCCCGGGCTGCCAGCCCCAGCTGGTGCCCCCATAGGCCATGTAGATGGAGTGGATGGTCAGCGCATTGATGAGGCTGCTGCCGTAGAACACGCGCTGGTAGCCGCCGCCCTGGCGCTGGGCCGTGCATTCATAGGTGCCGTTGCTGCCCCAGTAGTCGAACCAGCCCGCGCCGATCTCGGCGACGAAGCCCGGCGTGTTGGGCGAGGCGAGGGACCCGACCTTGGGATGGTTCTTGCCATAAATGCCCCAGTCCGGCGCCGGGGCCGGCGCGCCGGGTTGGCCGTCGACGCTGCAGACGCCGCCGGGATAGCCGTCGAAGGCGTAGAGGTCGGTCGGACCGGGGTTGGCGAAGGGGGCGGTGGAGTTCTTCGGCGTCCAGTCCGGCAGGCGCGAGGCGGCGTTGTGGAACAGCGGCACGGTGATGCCGTCGGCGCGCGCCTTGTCCGCCAGGTGCTGCATGTGGCGGATGTTCTTGGGCTGGACCGAGAACAGCTCGTTCTCCAGCTGGTAGGCGATGACATTGCCGCCGCCGGTGGTGATCTGGTGGCGGGCCAGGATGGCGTTGATCTGCGTCATCCATTCGTCGGCCGCGGCCTGGTACTCGGCCGCGTCGGTGCGCGCCTCGGCGCGCTGGTGCAGCAGCCAGCCGGGGAAGCCGCCGGCGGTCAGCTCGGCGTTCACATAAGGCCCCATGCGGGCGATGACGTAGAGGCCTTCCTCCTCGGCCATCTGGATGGCGCGCTCGATATTGCGCACGCCGGTGAAGTCGTAGTGGCCGGGCTTGGCCGAGTGGTAGCCCCAGCTGAAATAGAAGGACACGGCATTGAGGCCGGATGCCTTCATCTTCTGCAGCACGTCGCGCCACAGGCTGGGCGAGGGCAGGCGGAAGGGGTGGAATTCGCCGGCGAAGATCATTTCTCGCTTGCCGTCGATGATCAGCGAATGGCGGTCCCAGGCAATCGACTTGGGCTTGGCCTTCGGCGCGGTCGCGCGCTCCAGCTGCGCCGTCTCTTCCGAGATCACGGTGAAGTGACGCACCGTGCCCGACACGCCGCCGAGTTCCTTCTTCGGCGTCCAGGTCTTCAGGCCGTCGACGCTGTCGGAATACCAGTAGCGCTGGGTCGTGTAGTCGTCGAAATAGATGCGCCAGCCGCCCGGGATGGGCACCAGGGCCTGGCCTTCGGACGGGCCACCCCAGCCGGCCCAGTCGCCGGTCTTCTCGATCGTCCACGGGCCGTCCAGCGATGGCGCCGTGGCCAGCTCGATGAACTTGGTGGTCTCGTTCTTCGTGAAGGCGACATAGCGGCCTTCATGGCGGATCACGAAGGTGTCGATGAAGTTCTTCTCCAGGCCCTGCATGGGCACGGGGTCGGAGAACTTCGTGAGGCTGCCGTCCAGTGCCTTCAACCAGTAGGCGGCGAAGGGGCCTTGCGTGCCGGTCCTGGACAGGCTGATCACCAGCTTCAGGCTGCCATCGGATTCCCGGAACCATTCGGGGGCCCAGACGTTGCTGACGCCAGGCAGTTGCACCGGCACATCGGCCACATGCGTCCAGCTCTTGAGGTCGGCCGACTTGGCGATGCCGAAGGTCGAGCCCGACCAGTTCGTCGTGTAGGCGATGTAGTAGAGGCCATCGGCAGCACGGATGATGGACGGGTCGCGCAGCAGGTCCCTGGGCGGCTGGTAGACCTCGGAAGCCAGGGACGTGAAGGTGATGCCGTCGTTCGAGCTGAACAGGCTGAGCTTGTCCTGCGAGGTGGCCATGAAGGCCGACATCAGGAAGGTCCGTTCGGCCTTGACCGTCGGCTTGAGCGCGAGAGCCGGCGTGCTGACAGCGGTGGGAGCCTGCTGGCCGGGAAGGTCCTGGGCAAGGGCTGCGGCGCTCAGCAGCAGCGCGGCGAGCGGGAGCGACCGGAGGACGAAGGGCAGGGCAGCGGGCATAGCGGACCGGGAGTGCGGGAAGCCTGAATCAGTGTCACCCGGTTTGCCGGTGCCAAAAAATCAAGCGCGTGCGAGAAAGGCCCCGTCAGGGGGCTGTCGCGAGGGCAGGCGAAAATGGCGGTCTATGTTCAGTTTCTTCAAGAAGGCGCCCCCGCCTCCCGCGCCCGCCGCCGAGGCGCCGGCCCTGCTGCCCGACGGCTGGGTCACCAAGCCTGCCAGCAAGCCTGCACCCGAGCCTGCTCCGGTGACCGCACCGGTCGTCGCACCTGCACCAGCCCCGGTGGCCGCGCCCATCGTCGCGCCCGCTTCGGCGCCCGTCGTCGTCTCGGCGCCCCCGCCGGCAGCGGTCGTTGCTCCAGCCCCCGCGCCCCGCGCCAGCTGGATGGACCGCCTGCGCAACGGCCTGCGCAAGACCGGCAGCAGCATTGCCGGTGTCTTCAGCGGCACCAAGATCGACGACCAGCTTTACGAGGAACTGGAAGAGGCCCTGCTGATGGCGGACGCCGGCGTCAAGGCCACGCAGTTCCTGCTCGACGACCTGAAGCGCCGCGTCAAGGAGGCCAAGGCGAGCGACCCGCAGGCCGTGCGCGGCCTGCTCGTCGATGCGCTGACCGAGCTGTTGTCACCGCTGGAGAAGGGTCTGGAAGTGGGCCGCTTCACGCCCACCGTGATGATGGTGGTCGGCGTCAACGGTGCCGGCAAGACGACCAGCATCGGCAAGCTGACCCGTCACCTGGCCGAGGCCGACCAGAAGGTCTTGCTGGCCGCGGCCGACACCTTCCGCGCCGCGGCGCGTGAGCAGCTTGGTGTCTGGGCCGACCGCGCCCAGGTCGAGATCGTCAGCCAGGAGGGCGGTGACCCGGCGGCGGTGTCCTTCGACGCGGTCAACGCCGGCAAGGCGCGTGGTGCCGATGTCGTCATCGCCGACACGGCCGGCCGCCTGCCGACCCAGATCCACCTGATGGAGGAGCTGAAGAAGATCAAGCGCGTCATCACCAAGGCCCAGGAGGGCGCGCCGCACGAGGTGCTGCTGGTGGTGGACGGCAACACTGGCCAGAACGCGCTGAACCAGGTCAAGGCCTTCGACGAGGCCCTGGGCCTGACGGGCCTCATCGTCACCAAGCTCGACGGCACGGCCAAGGGCGGCGTCCTCGCGGCCATTGCGCGCGAGCGGCCCGTGCCGGTCTATTTCATCGGCGTGGGCGAAAAGCTGGAAGACCTCGAGACCTTCAGCGCCCGCGAGTTCGCCAGGGCGCTACTCGAATAGGTATTGCGGGCCGAGCGCCGGGCCGCTCCCTAGCCGGCCCGCCTTGGGCGATGTGCTTGCCGGTCAATCCGGCAAGCATCGTCGTCCCCTCGGGGGACCGACTAGGCTTGCCCGCGTTCAGCGGGGAAAGACTGGGCGAGGGGTTCAGTGCGCGTGGGGCGTGTCGGCGTAGTAGCCGGACGCCTTGGTCTTGCCGAACAGCCGGTCGCGCAGGCGCTCGGGCGTGTCGTTCTGCCAGTCGCGCTCCCAATGCGTGACCGCCAGCTCGGTGGCGCCCAGCACCCGCAGCAGGCGTTCGCGCTTGCGAGAGTGGCGGACCTGGTCTTCGGCGACGGGCAGCAGCACGACGGAGCGCACATAGCCATGCTCGTCGCACAAGGCGAAGTCGACGGTCAGCAGGCCGGTGCGCGACAGCCACTCGCGGTAGGAGTACTGCTTGGGCACGCGCACCAGCTTGTGCAGGGGCACATGGGCCAGCAGGAAGCCCTTGGGATGCTCCAGGGCCAGGGCGTGGGAGATGCTCTTGTGGGCATGGCGCTCCGAACTCACCAGCACCCGCGCGGCGGTGGGCGGCCAGTGCATGACGGTATCGGATGCGTCGACCTGACGGCGTGGAGTGCTCTGTCCGGTCAGGTTGCTCAGCCAGGCGGGGAGGTGGAGATTCAGCATGCGCGGGACGCTAGCGGCCGCGTCAGGTCTTGACCATGCGGCCTTGTCCCTTGAGCTTGGGACCAGATGTGAGGACTTGTTTCGCGGGACAGGCCGATGACGGGTTGAGTGCTGGTCAACCCTAGGCCCTCATGCCTGGCCGCTTGCATGCGGCCAGTCCTTCGTCAGCCGTCGCACCGCCCGCAGGGGCTGTGCTCGGTGCGGACTCAGGCCATCACATGCCCGGCAGGCCCTTCATGCCGCCCATGCGCTTCATCATCTTCATCAGGCCGCCGCCCTTCATCT
>CBHWBD010000024.1:0-39660 GCA_966111775.1 uncultured Comamonadaceae bacterium
GGCAGGAAGCCGTGGCGGTCCTCGCCGTAGTCGACGAAGCAGGCTTCGAGCGAGGGCTCGACCCGCGTCACGACGGCCTTGTAGATATTGCCCTTGCGCTGCTCGCGGCCTTCGATTTCGGTCTCGAAGTCCAGCAGCTTCTGGCCATCAACGATCGCGAGGCGCCGCTCTTCCGGCTGCGTCGCATTGATCAGCATGCGTTTCATGTCATCACTCCTCGCGTCCCGTGCAGGAACGCGTCACGTCATGCCACCTCGAAAGGTGGCGTTCAAGACGCACGAGCGACAGCGTGGAACCGTGGAAGGAGTGCCCTGGACCGCTCGGGTTTCTGACGCGGGGTCAGACGCCGAGCGGCGTTGGCGCATGCGACCAGGCCGTCATGTCACGAGGAAGCCCTGCCTCGACCCAGCCGCGCGTGAACAACGCGAGCGCGCCGGGCCAGGCGACCACCGCAGCTTCTGGCTGGGGTCGCGCGGCGGGGCGCAGCGGGTGGGGGAGGAAAGGGCTCATCCGCGAAGGAGGGCTGGACGCTGGTGCGAGCTGTTGTGGCCTGGTCGTTGAATCAGGCCGCGCTTTCTCGCACCGTGAAAACCTTGTTCGGCAACCGGATCTCTTTGGGCTTCAAGGCCGTTGAAGAGAGGCCGGTGGGTTCCGGGTGTCATCGCTCTGCCACACCGTGTCGCCAACCGCCGTCTCACTTGGGGAAACTGCCTGTCGGCTGCAGGATGCGTTGCATCGCCTGTTGTGGTTCGAGGGGCAAGCCCTTCGAGCCCCGCGTTACCGCCGCTAAAATCAAAAGAATCAAACACTTACGGCAGCAACGTGGTGAAAAGGATTATAGGGGCAGGCAATACCGCCCCTGCCACGGGGTCGGCGGCCGCCGTGAGTACGGACAAACCCGCAGTCCGGCGCGTCATCGTGGACGACGGATCGGCCGGCCAGCGCCTGGACAATTTCCTACTGCGCGAGCTCAAGGGTGTCCCCAAGACCCATGTCTATCGTGTCATCCGCGCGGGAGAAGTGCGGGTCAACAAGGGCCGGGCCCAGGCCGACACCCGGCTGGAAATCGGCGACGAGGTGCGCATCCCGCCGGTGCGGGTGCCCGAGAAGGCCGAAGCCCCTGCCGCGCCGGCACGCGAATTCCCCATCATCTTCGAGGACGAACACCTGCTCGTCATCGACAAGCCGGCCGGCGTCGCCGTGCACGGTGGCTCGGGCGTCAGCTATGGCGTCATCGAGGCGCTGCGCCGCTCGCGGCCGACGGCCAAGTTCCTGGAGCTGGTGCATCGCCTGGACAAGGAGACCTCGGGCCTGCTGATGATCGCCAAGAAGCGCAGCGCCCTGGTCAACCTGCAGGACCAGCTGCGCGAACGCGAGACCGGCAAGACCTATGCGGCCCTGGTCTGGGGTGACTGGCCGGCCAAGCTCAAGGTCATCGACGTGCCGCTGGTCAAGTTCGTCGGCAGCGACGGCGAGCGCTGGGTGCGCCCGGGCAAGGAAGGCGAGGAAGACGCCAAGCGCTCCATCAGCCTGATCAAGGTTGTGCAGCGCACGCCGCAGTTCAGCCTGCTGGACGTGACCATCAAGACCGGGCGCACCCACCAGATCCGCGTCCATCTGCAGCAGGCCGGGCATTCGATCGTCGGCGATCCCAAGTACGGTGACTTCGAGCGCAACCGCGAACTGGCGCGAGGAGCGACCAAGTTCGATCGGATGTTCCTCCACGCGCGGCGATTGCAGTTTCAGCATCCGGCGACTGGTGAAACGGTCACTTGTGACGCGCCGCTGCCTGCAGCTTGCCTGGACCTTGTTAGAGCGGCCAGATGAACTTGCGCTGGGTGGTTCAGTGGCTGAGTCGAGTCGCTGTCGTTTCCATGGCGGCTGTCGGGGGCTCGCCGGTTGCCGCCATGTCCATCATGCCCCCCGATCCGATTCCCTTGCGATTCGAGGCTCGGACGGACCGGCTGACGCGCGATGGTTTTGCGGCGTTGGACGAGTTGGCGGTGCGGGCTGCGCAGTGCCCGACGAACGAACTGGACGTGCACGTATGGCCTGCCAAGAACGCAGACATGGCGCTAACGAAGCGCCGGCTGTCAGTCGTTCGCGAGCGGCTAGGGCGGCTTGGGTTGAAGCTGGCTGTTGAGTTGAAGCCCTTGCGCACATCCGCAAGGGCTCGGCCTCGGCATCGCGATGCGCTGTGGGCGGACGCGGGTGCTGCGGATGATGTGTGGTGCTATCTGCGAGAAGGCTCAATCCTATTTGCGTGGGCCGAAGAGATGGGGCGTTACGTCGACGGCGCCACACCTACGCCACCGGCCTTTTGGCAGCGGCTGTCCGGCCGGGGAAGGGACCTGCTTGCGATGCCGATGGCGATTGCGGCGCTCTGCGGTGAAGCGCAAGGGTGTACTCGACACACCGAGCTGTTTCACTGGTTGGCTGATCAAGCCTTGGAAAAGGCTGGAATAGAAACTCGGCGCGGGTGGCTGCTTCACCTGTGGGCGAAAGCGGAGGATCCTGATGTCGAGCGATTCCAACGGCGCTGGAAGCTGGCGGCGTTGACTCTCGAAGAACGAGGCGGATATGCGCACGAGATGGTCAACAGTGGGCTGCCTTGGCCGGTGATCGAGCGGCGGCTGCTCGATCCCGGGTTGATGACGAACTTTGGAGAGCAGCCCATGATCGCGGGCGGGCCAGGACCGCACTGGCTGTTTTACACGGCGAGCCGGCGCGGCCAACTCGACGCGTTCGATAGGCTTATCGACGCTGCCGGGCCGGCCAAGGCCTGCTTCGTCGCACAAGCGTTTGAGGCCGCGGGCGTAGATCAGGAGCAGTTTGATCAGTGGAGACCACATTTCGCCGATTGGGCGCGTGGGGCCACGGTCCCGTATCAGCCAAGGTACATGCGAGGCCTTCCCAACGCCTGCGATCCGGTCGCTGTCGTTCTGAGCGAAGCTTTTTGCGTGGATCCGGACGATTCGGCAGCGCGCTACGAGAGCATCTGGCACGTCCTGGTGGGGTCGGGGGTTGCGCATGACGCACCCTCAGTTCGGCTATTCACCGAGCCGGCTGTCGAAGGTATTCGTCAGCCATGCCGGTTGGAGCCAGTGCCAGGTCAGCAATTGCGCTTTCGCCGCGTCGAGAGCCGTTGACTGCAGAAGGCGAAAAGGCTGACAGCTGACAATCCCTCCATGACCACCCGCCCCCAACGCTTCGACCTGATTGCCTTCGACTGGGACGGCACCCTGTTCGATTCCACTGCGCTGATCGCGCGCTGCATCCAGCGTGCCGCCGTCGACATCGGCGAGCCCGAGCCAGAGTTCGAGCGCGCCAAATACGTCATCGGTCTGGGCCTGCGCGATGCGCTGGAGCACGTGGTGCCAGGCCTGTCGCACGACCGCTATGGCGAGCTGGGCCTGCGCTACCGCCACCACTATCTGGCGTCCGAGCACGAGGTGGCGCTGTTCGAGGGCACGCTGGAGATGCTGCAGGCCCTCAAGGCCCGCCACCACTGGCTGGCTGTGGCCACTGGCAAGAACCGCGTGGGCCTGGACCGGGTGCTGGCCCATGCCGAGCTGACGAAGATGTTCGACGGCACGCGCACGGCCGACGAGACGCGCTCCAAGCCGCATCCACAGATGCTCAACGAGCTGATGCGCGAATTCGGGGTCGAGCCCGAGCGCACGTTGATGATCGGCGACACCACGCATGACTTGCTGCTGGCATCCAACGCCGGCGTGCCCAGCGTGGGCGTCAGCTTCGGCGCCCACGACCACGAGACTTTTGCCGAGCACAAGCCGCTGTTCGTCGCCCACTCCACGCGCGAGCTGCACGACTGGCTGTTGCAACATGCTTGAGCAAGAGGTCAAGCCGCCGCAGCGCCTGTGCGCCTCCTCCGAGCTGGAAGAGCGCGGCAAGGCCGTCAGCTTCGACGTCATCCAGTGGCGCGAGCATGTGCGTGCCTTCGCGCTGCGCTTCGACGGCCGTGCCGTGGCCTATCTGAACCGCTGCGCCCATGTGCCCACCGAGATGGATTGGCAGGAAGGCGAGTTCCTGGACCATGACAAGCGCTACATCATGTGCAGTATCCATGGCGCCGTTTACGACCCGCTGACCGGCCAATGCCTAATGGGCCCCTGCAACCGCGGGCGCCTGACCAAGATCGAGCTGACCGAGCGCGACGGTGAAGTTTTCTGGCACCCCACGCGCGACACCAAACCCGCTTTTGAAGATTGACATGAGCAGCACCTCCGACGATTCCCTGCCGCCTCCCATGCAAGAGCCCGTGGGCGTGCCCGCGCCGCCACCCATCGTGGCGCCTCAGCATGAGGCTCTGCTCGCCCAGCTCGCACGCGAGTTCCTGCAGGAAAAGCGTGTCGAGAGGCGCTGGCGCACCGTGTTCCGGCTGTTCTGGCTGACGCTGATCGGCCTGCTGGTCTACAGCCTGTGGCTGCAGGGTAAGCATGTCTCGCCGACGACGGCACCTCACACCGCCCTCGTCGAGGTGCGCGGCGAGATTGCCGCCGACACCGAGGCCAGCGCCGAGCTGCTGCTGGCCGCGCTGAAGGACGCCTTCAAGGACGACGCGGCCCAGGCCGTCGTGCTTCGCATCAACTCGCCCGGCGGCAGCCCGGTGCAGGCCGGCATCGTCTATGACGAGATCAAGCGGCTGAAGAAGCAGTACGACAAGCCTGTCTATGCCGTCGTCGAGGAGATCTGCGCCTCGGGCGCCTACTACATCGCCGCGGCGGCCGACGAGATCTATGTCGACAAGGCCTCGGTCGTTGGTTCCATCGGCGTGCTGATGGACGGCTTCGGCTTCACCGGCCTGATGGACAAGGTCGGCGTCGAGCGCCGCCTGCTGACGGCCGGCGAGAACAAGGGCATGCTGGACCCGTTCAGCCCGTTGACGGCCAAACAGCGCGGCTATGCCCAGGCGATGCTGGACCAGATCCACCAGCAGTTCATCGCCGTCGTGCGCGAAGGCCGCGGCAAGCGCCTGAAGGAAACGCCCGAGGTCTTCTCGGGCCTGTTCTGGAACGGCGAGCAGGCCGTCAAGCTCGGCTTGGCCGACCACTTCGGCAACCTCGACTACGTGGCCCGAGAGGTCGTGAAGGCCGAGGACGTCATCGACTACACGCCGCGCGACAACGTCGCGGAGCGCCTGGCCAAGCGCTTTGGCGCCGCCATGGGCGCCGGCGCCGTGAAGGCGCTGAAGGAAATGAGCCCGATCCGTTGAAGCAATAGAAAAGGCCGCAGCCCTTGCGAGCTGCGGCCTTGCGCGGAGCGCTGATGCGCTTACTGCGTCTTGGTCTCGGTCTTGGCGGGCATGTCGGTCTTGGCGGCCGCGACATGCTTCTTGCCATGATGCTTGCCGGCGTGCTTGGCGCTGCTGGCGGCTTCAGCCGGGGCGGCGGCAGCTGCGGGAGCCGCAGTGGTCGTCGTTGCAGCGGCGGGAGCGGGCTTGGCGGCCGGGGTCGCGGCCGGAGCCGGCGTCGCGGCCTGGGCCACGGTGGTGGTGGCAGCGGTCTTCGCGGCAGCAGCCGGGGCGGGGGTCGCAGCCGGGGTCGGGTTCTGCGCCAGGGCCACGCCCGAGACGAGCGTGATGAGGGCGGTGGCGATGGTGGTCTTCAGCGTGTTCATCTTGAGGGCTCCAGGGTGGTTTGAGATTTCGGTTCGGCTTGTCGACAGCTTGTGACCACAACGACGCCTCGAAGCGCTGCGTTGACCCGGTTGCAAAGCCTTACAACGGCCAGAATCCACTCTCATGAATACCTTCGACTGGAAGGCGGGCTATCCCAGCCGCCGCAGCCCGCTGTTCGCGCGCAACATCGTCTCGACCTCGCATCCGCTCGCGGCCCAGGCCGGGCTGCGCGTGCTGCAGGCGGGTGGCAATGCGGTCGATGGGGCAATAGCCGCCGCCGCCTGCATGACGCTCGTCGAGCCCTGCAGCAATGGCCTCGGCTCCGATGCTTTCTGCATCCTGTGGGATGGCCGGCTATTGCATGGCCTCAATGCCTCGGGTCCCGCGCCGGCGGCATGGACGCCGGAGTTTTTTGGGGGTCAGGTCATGCCCAAGCGCGGCTGGGGCTCGGTGACGGTGCCCGGCGCCGTCGGCGGCTGGATGGCCCTGAGCGAGCGCTTCGGCAAGCTGCCGTTCGCCGACCTGATGCAGCCGGCCATCGAGATCGCCGAGCGTGGCTACGCGGTGCCACCCATCGTGCAAGGCAAGTGGGCCATGGCCTCGGCCTTGAGCGAGCTCAGCTCGCAGCCAGGCTTTGCGCAGGCCTTCTTGCCGCAGGGCCGCGCGCCCGAGGTCGGTGAGCTGTTCCGTTTCGCCGATGCGGCACGCAGCCTGAAGCTGATTGCCGAATCCAAGGGCGAGGCCTTCTATCGCGGCGAGATCGCGGCTGCCCTGGCCCGCTTCGCGCGCGAGACTGGTGGGGCGCTGACCGAAGCTGATCTTGCAAGCTACCAGCCCGAATGGGTCACACCGCTGGCCAAGGACTTTGCCGGCCACACCCTGCACGAGATCCCGCCCAACGGCCAGGGCATCGCAGCGCAAATGGCGCTTGGCCTGCTCGAGCAATGGGACGTGAAGGCGCATGCCGTCGACAGCCCTCAAGCCCAGCATCTGATGATCGAGGCAATGAAGCTCGCCTTCGCCGACGTCTACCGCTATGTCGCCGAGCCCAGCGCCATGCCGGTCAGCGCGGCGCAGTTGCTCGACCCCGGCTACCTCGCCTCGCGCGCCAAGCTCATCGACCCCAAGCGTGCCCAGGTCTTCGGCGCCGGCAACCCCATCAAGGGCGGCACCATCTATCTGACCGCGGCCGACGAGTCGGGAATGATGGTCAGCTTCATCCAGAGCAACTACATGGGCTTCGGTTCGGGCCTGGTGCTGCCGGGCTACGGCGTCAGCCTGCAGAACCGTGGCCACTGCTTCACGCTCGAAGCCGGCCATCCCAACCAGGTCGCGCCGGGCAAGCGGCCCTTCCACACCATCATTCCGGCCTTCCTGACGAAGGACGGCGCGCCCGTCATGAGCTTCGGCGTGATGGGCGGAAACATGCAGCCGCAAGGCCATCTGCAGACCCTGGTGCGCATGCTGAGCTATGGCCAGAACCCCCAGGCCGCCTGCGACGCGCCGCGCTGGCGCTTCAACGAAGGCCTGTCGATCAATGTCGAGCCGCACATGCCTGCGGCCACCATCGAAGCCCTGCACGCGCGCGGCCACGAGATCGGCGACATCCATGACAGCTACCAGGACTTCGGCGCCGGTCAGTTCATCTGGCGCCTGGGCGATCCGGGTGCCGAGGGCTATGTAGCCGCCAGTGACCCGCGCCGCGACGGTGCGGCTGTGGGCTGGTGAGCATGGAAGCGCTGCGCCTGAACCCGGGCGCTGACCTCCGCGGCGCGCTGGAAGCCTTGGCGCGCACCGGCTTTGTCGTCGCCGGCATCGGCAGCCTGGCCCATGCACAGCTGCGCTTCGCCGGTGAACCGGGGCCGACGCGCATCGAAGGGCCGCTGGAGATCCTGACGCTGAGCGGAAGCCTGACGCCGGATGGCGCCCACCTTCACACCAGCCTGTCCGACGCCTCGGGGCGCGTGCTCGGCGGTCATGTCTGCGCCGGCTGCGAGGTGCACACGACGGCCGAGCTGCTGGTCGCGCCGCTGCCGGCGGGCTCGCTGTCCCGCGCCTTCGATCCGGCGACGGGCTACACCGAATTGGTGATTCGTCACCTATGACGCTTGGCACGAGACGCCGCCGGCCTGCGCTGCTAGCATGCGTCGCATGACCAAGCTCCTCGACCTCGACTGACCGCGCTCTAGCGCCTTGCTTTGTCCGCGCGGGCGCTGCCCGCGTGTCGAGTGATCCTGAGTTGAGCCTAGCCATGTGGTCTCGTCTGATCCAGTTTTTCACCCTCGCGCCCGGCGATCTGCTGCGCGACGTGGTCTATCGGCGGCTGTGGTCGTCCATCCTGATCTCGTCTCTGGGCGGCCAGGTCACCATGCTGGCCCTGCCGCTGACGGCGGCCGTGCTGCTGAACGCCAGCCCCACGCAGATGGGCCTGCTGCAGGCGATGGAGATCCTGCCCTTCGTGCTGTTCTCGCTTCCCTCGGGCGTGCTGCTGGACCGGATGCGCAAACTGCCGGTCTATGTGGCCGGCGAGACCCTGCTCGCCTTCGCGGTGGCCTCCGTGCCGCTGGCGGCGTGGATGGGCTGGTTGGGCATGGGCTGGCTTTATGTCGTCGGCTTCGTGCTCGGCACGGTGCACACGACGGCGGGCAGCGCCGCGCAGATCGTGCTGACCCAGGTGGTGCCACGGGAGCGCCTGGTCGAGGCGCACGCCAAGAATGCGCTGGCCGGCTCGGGCGCCGAAGTCGTCGGGCCGGGCCTGGCCGGCGTGTTGATCAAGCTGCTCGGCGCGCCCCTGGCCCTGGCCGTGGACGCCTTCGCGCTGCTGGCCTCCGCCCTCATCCTGCGCGGCATCCGCGTCAAGGAGCAGCTGTCGGCCACGCGCGGCGCCTTCTGGGCCTCGCTGAAGGAGGGCTTGAGCTTCGTGCGCTCGCAGAAGCTGCTGGTCAGTCTTGCCACGGCCACCGGCGGCTGGCAGCTCTTTCACAACGCGGCCCTGGTCGTGCAGATCCTGTTCGCCACGCGCGAGCTGCAGCTGAGCCCGCAGACCGTGGGAGCGTCCTATATCGCCCTGGGCGCCGGCACCGTGCTGGCCAGCATCTTCGGCCACCGCATCAGCCGCCGCATCGGGCCGGGCCCCTGCCTGGTGCTGGGCTATGCGGCCTGCGGCGTCGGCTGGTTGCAGCTGGCGCTGGCGCCGACGGGTCATCTGGGTGTCGTCAGCTTCGGCCTGATGCTGTTCGCCTTCGGCGTCGGCGCCGTGCTGATCTTCATCAACTTCCTGTCGCTGCGCCAGGCCGTCACGCCCGCGCCCATGCTGGGCCGCATGACGAGCACCATGCGCTGGCTCATCCTGCTGCCGGCCGGCCCGGGCGCCCTCATCGGCGGCTGGCTGGGCGAGCACATGGGCCTGCGTTCGTCCCTGGCCTTCTCGGGCGTGGGCGCCTGCCTGCTGGCGGTCATGGCCTGGCGCCACCCCGTCATCCGCGGCGTGCGTGAACTGCCCAAGCCGGTGGAGGTGGCGACCGCATGAGCAGCAAGCCCATCGATCCCGTCCTCCTCGACGTTCCCGAGCGCCTGGACGGCGAGCGCACGGTGCTGCTGGCGCCGCACCCGGGCCTGGGCGCCGAGTTCGCCGTCGTCATCACGCAGTCGCTGTCGCACCTGCGGCCGTGGATGCCCTGGGCCCAGGAAGCGCCGACGGCGGAGACCTCCGAAACCGTGGTGCGCAAGATGCAGGCCGACTTCATCGCGCGCCGCGACCTGTGTTTCCAGATCTATGCCCGCAAGCCCGACGGCAGTCCCGGTCGCCTGCTCGGCGGTACCGGCCTGCATCGCATGGACTGGACGGTGCGGCGCTTCGAGATCGGCTACTGGATCCGCCCCGAGGCCGCCGGCCAGGGCCATGTCAGCGAAGCGGTGAAGCTGTTGACCGTCATGGCCTTCGACAAGCTGGCGGCGCGTCGGGTCGAGATCCGCTGCGACCCGCGCAATGCGAAGAGCCGCGCGGTGGCCGAGCGCGGTGGCTTCGAGCTGGAAGGCATCCTGCGCAACGAGGCCCTGGGCGTCGACGGCCATCCGCGCGACACCTGCGTCTACTCGCGCATAGCCTAGCCCTTGGCCATCACATGCGGCTGTCGTGCAGCGCGCCGCCGCTGAGGTCGACCATGTCGGGCTTGATCTCGGCGTAGCGCAGCACGCGCCCGCCCCACTGCCGTGCGAAAGCCTGGGCGCCGGCTTCGTCGGCGAAGCTGCCGGCCGTGGGCCCCATGGAGCCATGGCGCTTGCTGCCGAGCACGTAGACGGCCTGGCGCGCATCGATCCAGTGCCCGACGGGCTTGTCCCAGTCGGCCTTGGCCATGTCCTGCACATGGGCGGCCAGCAGCGGGCGCACCTGCTCGGGCTTGAGCAGCGTGGAGAGCAGCTCCATGCTGTCGCAGAACCAGGCCACCTCGCTGCTGCCCTTGTAGAGGATCTGGCCCTTGGGCCCGGGGTAGTCGGACAGCAGCATGCCGTCCAGCGAGCAGCTGGACTGCGCGGCGATCTCGCGCGGCTTGGCGGCTTCGTCGCCCGCGTCCTTGCGGCCGCAGCCGGCGAGGCCCACGGCGGCGAGGGCGGCGCAGCCGCAGAGCAGGCCGCGGCGGGTGGGATGGAAGGAACCCAGGGTCATGGCTTGAATCTCCAACCCGCCAGCGCCAGCGGCGCGCCTATCCAGGCCAGCATCGCGCCGCCCATGAGCCAGGGGTTGCCCAGCGCAGGCGGCACGACGCTGGCGAGGCCGTACAGGCGCGCCATGTCGTCCAGCGAGAACACGTTGAGGATGCGGAACACGTCCGCGGGATTGAGCAGCAACAGGTAGGCGAAGCCGTCGCCGCTGAGCACACCGCCCAGCTCGCCGCCTAGTTCTCCGCCGGTAGCCACCAGCAGGCCCAGCAGCAGCAGGTCGAACACCAGCACCAACGCGAACCACAGCGCGATGGCCAGGCCCGAGGCGCGGGTGCGGTCGCGGGCCAGCACGGAGAGCAGCAGGGCCAGGCTCAGGAAGGCCAGGCCCAGCAGCACCGAGCTGGCGACAAAGCCGCCGTAGTGGTACAGCCCCGCCGCACCGAAGCGCTGCCACAGCAGGGCCGCCACCAGCGCAAAGCCGGCGAGAGTGGACAGGGCCAGCGCCGCGGCCAGGCCCAGGTATTTGCCCAGCAGCAGTTCCAGCCGCGTGATGGGCAGGGCCAGCAGCAGGTCCAGCGAGCCGCGCTCGCGCTCGCCGACGACGGCGTCGAAGCCCAGCAGCAGCGCGATCAGCGGGATCAGGTAGATGACCAGCGAGACCAGGCTGGCGATGGTGGCCTCGATGGAGCGCGGGCCGATCTGGCCCTGGGCTGCGCCACCGAAGTAGGTGATGGCCAGCGAGAACACCGTGAACACGATGGCCACGGCCAGCACCCAGCGGTTGCGCAGCCGGTCGCTGAACTCCTTAGCCGCCACGGCGGCGATCTGGCGGGCTTGCAGTCCGTCCTTCATGCAGCCTCCCGCAGCTCGAAGTAGAGGTCTTCCAGCGTCGGCTCCTGAAGCCGCAGGTCCGTCAGCGGCTGGGCGGCGAGCTGCTGCAGCAGCGGCATCTTGAGTGCACGCGGGCAGTCGAGGCTGGCCTGTTGCGCGCCGTCGCGTTGCCAGCTCACGCCCGTCAGGCCGGCGAGCCGGGCAGACAGCGTGTCGAGCACCGCGGCCTCGGCTTCCAGGCGCAGGTGCAGCGGGCGCGTGGAGCGCTCGCGCAGCGCGCCGACCGTGCCCTGGGCGCACAGCCGGCCGTCGCAGAGCATGGCCAGCGCATCGACGCGCTGCTCCAGTTCGGCCAGGATGTGCGAGCTGATGACCAGCGTGACGCCGCGTGCGCGCAGGCGGTCGAGCTGGGCATAGAAGTCGCGGATGGCGGCTGGGTCCAGGCCGGTGGTGGGTTCGTCCAGCAGCAGCAGTTGGGGCTCGCCGAGCAGGGCCTGCGCAAAGCCCAGGCGCTGGCGCATGCCTTTGGAGTACTCGCGCACCGGCCGGCGGCCGGCGTGGCTCAGGCCCACCTCCTCGAGCAGCGGCGCGCATTGCGCCAGCGGCGCGCCCTTGAGGCGAGCGAAAAAGCGCAGCGTCTCCAGGCCGTCGAGGTTGTCGTAGAGCACCAGGTTCTCGGGCAGGTAGCCCAGGCGGCGGCGCGCCTCGCGGAAGTTGCGGCCGCCGACCTCGCAGCCGTCCACCCACAACTGGCCCTGGCTGGGCGCGATGAGGCCCAGTACCAGCTTGAACAGCGTGCTCTTGCCGGCGCCGTTGTGGCCGATCAGGCCGAGGAGCTGGCCGCGCGGCACCGTGAGGTCCACGCCGTCCAGTGCCTTGAGCGGCGCGCCACGGCGGCCGTAGTGCTTGGCCACGCCCTTCAGGCGCAGCGCCGGCGGGGCATCAACGGAATTGCTTGTCACGCCATTCGCTCCAGTTCTTGTGTTGCGGCCGCATGGCCGGATGGGCGTCCACGACGCTGGGCACGCGCAGCACCGGGAACTGCTGGCCCAGCAGGCGCAGCGCCTGCACGGCCGGGCTGCCCATCAGCAGCTTGACGCCGGGGTAGCGCCACTGCAGGCGGTCCACCAGCTCGTTGGCCTCGTAGGGCACGTCGCCCAGGCCGTCGCCGTTGCGGTCCCAGCCGAGGTAGTTGTCCCAGTGGTTGCCGTCGCCCTGCCCATGCGCGCTGTCGCCGGCATCGCCCCAGCGCTCGTCGCGGGCGCCGATGTAGCGCACCTGCTCGCGGTTGGAGATGAAGTCGTTGCGCTGCACCACGTTGCGCGTGGAGCCGGCCGAGAGGTGCACGCCGACGTGGTTGTCCACCACCAGGTTGCCGCGCAGCGTCGCGTACTCGACGTCGTAGATGAAGAAGCCGCGGTTGTTGCCGGCGACGATGTTGTCCTCGATCACCGAGTCCTGCAGCGTGCGCAGCATGATGCCGAAGTCGCTGTTGCCCCAGGTGCGGTTGCGCCGCACGGTCTGGTTGCGCACTTCCATCAGCGCCAGGCCGCCGCGGTTGAGGTAGCTCTCGTTGTCCTCCCACAGGTTGTAGTAGGAGTTCATGTAGTGCGTGCCGTAGCGGCTGTGGTGCAGCTTGTTGGCGCGGAACTCGGCGTGGTGGGAGACGTCCACGTAGAGGGCGTCGCGCACAAAGCTGATGTTGTTGCCGACGATGCGGGCGCCCTGGGTGTTGTAGAGCTGGATGCCGTTGCCGCGCTGCGAGGAGTTGAAGTCGCGCAGGCCGGTGATCAGGTTGTGCTCGACGTGCACGTCGTTGGCCTTCTCTATCCACAGGCCGAAGAGGTTGTAGGTCAGGTCACAGTGCTGCACCACGGCGCGGTGGCTGCCGGGCTGGATGTAGATGCCGGCATGCTGGGACTTCAGCTCGTGGCCCGAGTCGCGCACGATCAGGCCTTCGATGGTCACGTCCGGGGCCGCCACGCGAAGGGTGTCGCCGCGCTGGCCGCCGCTGATCGTCGGGCGACCGATGCCGCGCAGCGTCAACGGCTTGTCGATGCGCAGGTTCTCGTCGTAGCGGCCGCGTTCGATCTCCAGCACGTCGCCGGGCTCGGCGTGCGCGATGGCAGCCTGGATGGCCTCGCCGGGATGCACGCGCCAAGTGGCAGCATGGGTGGCCTGGGCGCTGAAGCCCAGGGTCAGCAGGGCCAGGGCCAGCAGTCGCGGCAGTTTCGCTCCGGGAGGTTTCATGCCGGCAACCATCCCAGCGACTTGAGGGCCAGGAAGAAGGCGGCACCGATCAGCAGGTTCTTGAAGCCCACGTAGCTGAGCATGTCCATCCAGCCGGCGACGCGGTAGTTGGCACGCCACCAGGGGCCGTCCTTCACGTAGCGGCGGCCGCTCATGCGGATCAGCACCTCGTAGACGCTCCAGCCGAACCACCAGCCGATGATGGCGGCGGACGACAGCTTGCCCTGCGCGGCCAGCAGCCAGGCCAGGCTGGCGGCCACGGCCAGGGAGATGCCGGCCACCTGCAGCGCGCGCTGGCTCTTCCAGCCTTCGCGGCTCCAGGGCCACAGGTGATCGCGGATCTCCAGCAGCAACACCTGCCAGGCGGTCGCGGCGCCGCGGGCGGCGTAGGGCTGGGCCGGGTCGGTGGGCATGCGCGGGTCCGGGCCTTGCGCGGCCTTGGGCGAGATGGCGGGCACGGCGTCGATGGGGATGTAATAGCCGTCGCGGCCGATGGGCGTGATGAGCAGGCCGTCGCGCTCGCGGCGCTTGCGCTCCTTGGCCAGCGGCGGGCAGCCCTTGTCGTCGGTGTAGAGCACCATGCAGTCCAGGCAGTGCAGGCACTCGCGGTGGTCGATGCGGCCGGCCGCGTCGATGGCCTGGGCGCCGCAGCCCACGGCGCAGGCCTTGCAGCTGTTGCAGTCCTGCTTGCGCTTCAGGCCGAACCAGCGGAAGGTGCTGGGCATGGCCAGCGAAGCGCCCAGCGGGCACAGGTATTTGCAGTAGGGACGCTCGATGAAGATGGACAGCCCCAGCAGCGCGGCGACGAACAGGCCGTAGGGCCAGGCACGGTTGAAGATGCCGACGAGGAAGGTGGTCTTGAACGGCTCCACCTCGGCCAGCATCTCGGCTCGGCCCATGTCGAACATGGACACGGCCAGCAGGCCGAAGAAGATCGCGTACTTCAGCCACTTCAGCTTGTCGTGCACGGCCTGCGGCACGGGCTTCTGCCAGCGCTTCAGGCCGAGCCTGCGCGCGATCTTGTAGATCGCTTCCGACAGCGAGCCGAACGGGCACATCCAGCCGCAGAACAGGCCGCGACCGAACAGGAAGACGGTGACGATGATGAAGATCCAGAACACGAAGATGAACGGATCGGTCAGGAACAGCGACCACGTCCACTGGAACAGCAGACTGTGGAACCAGGTGAGCACCTGCGTGATGGACGGCTGGGCCATCAGCCCGAAGCCGACGAACACGGCGGACAGCGCCCAGGCGCTGTACTTGAACGCGTTGACCGGCCACTTGTTCTTGTGCGTGGAGCGCCGTGTGAGCCGCTCGCGCAGCGCATAGACCACGGCCACGCCCACCAGCAGCGCGGTGAAGAGCGCGATCTTCAGCGCCTGGCTCTTCCAGATGCGCTGCCACGGTGCATCGGGCTCCACGACCTGGGGACGGCCGCCCTGCAGCAGCAGGTCCGGCAACCAGTACTTGCTCTCGAACACGGCGAAGCTGCGGTGTCCGGTGGCCTTGTCGACGCGGTTGCCCAGGAAGGCCAGCTTCCACGGGTAGGCGGCCGAGAAGCTGGGCGACCGGATGATGAAGATCGCCGATTCGGTATAGGCCGGCGCGCCTTCGGCTTCCAGGCCGTAGAGATTGACGGCGTCGAGGTCACGGAAGGTGAAGGCGTCGGCGCCCTGCTTGACCTGCACGCGGTCGTAGATGCCGCCGCGCACAAAGCCCGAGCCCTTGAAGGACTCGGCGCCGGCGCTGCGCACGATGAAGAAGGCCTGCTCGCCGTCCTTCAGGCGCGAGCGCAGGCTGGCGTAGCCGTTGTCGCCCAGCAGGCTGCGGCCCAGGTCGGGGTGGTTGAGGTCGCCGAACCACAGTTCGATGAAGGGCTCGTTGGACGGCGGCAGGCCCACCTGCTCGGGCCGCACGCGCAGCTGCTGCACGGCGCCCAGAGCCTGCAGCTCGCTCCAGCGGTAGCGGCGCCCGGCTTCCTGCCAGCGCGCGCGTTCGCGCACGGTGGGTTCGATGATGCCGACCTGGCGCGCCACGGCGCTGCCCGAGAGCTGCATCACCTGGTTCTGTGCCACGACGGTGACGGTGGCGCCCGAGATGGCGTCCACGCCCAGCACGTTCTCGTCCGGGCGCGAGGGGCCGACCTCGATCTGGTCCTTGACCGACTTGCCCAAGTATTGGTCGTTGAACTTGACCAGCGCCGTTTCGGGAATACCCAGCAGCAGGATGGGCTCGGAGTGTTTGAGCACCTTGACGCCGACATAGCGCCCGGTGGTGTCCATGCCGATCAGCGTGACCACCGGCTTGCCTGAGTAGGCCGGCGTGTCGGTGATGTCGGTGGACAGCATGACGTAGCCCAGCAGCGCGGGCTTGGGCCCGCCGGCGGAGGCCGGGCCGTAGGCCTCGACATAGGGCGGCTGGCCCTTGCGCGGCGAGAAGCTGGCGGCGCCGGGAAAGACCTCCTTGCAGGGCAGCAGCGCGCACAGGTCGGGCGCGGTGGCGAGCTCGGCCGGCAGCTCGGCCTCGTAGGCCAGATGCGCGGGTGCGGCCTGCGCGAGCGCAGCCGCCAGAAAAAAAACCGCGGCCAGCGCCCGGAGGCAGGCCGCGGCAAGTCGTTCCAAAAACGTCATCTGAGTTCTCGTCTTCCGCCGCCCACACCAGCCGGCTCGAGTGGCCGGCGTGGGGGCGTCGTGCGCCTCGTCAGGCTTCCACGATCATGCGCGTGCGCATCTCCAGGTGCAGGGCGTGGCAGAAGTTGGTGCAGTAGCACCAGAACACGCCGACCTGATCTGCCACGAACGTCACCGACTTCGTTTCCAGCGGGTTCACGATGAACTGGATGTTGTGGTTGGGGATTGCGATGCCGTGCGTCAAGTCCTCCACCTTGTCCAGGTTGGTCAGGATCAGCGTGACCTCGTCGCCCTTCTTCAGTTTGAACTCGCGCATGCTGAAGGCCGGTGCCTGCGAGGTCATCTTCACGGTCACCTTCTTGCCGTTGCGGAAGACACCGGTCTCCTTCGGATCCTTGATGGCGATGGGCGAGTCATCCAGCGAATAGATCTGCTTGGGCTTGAGCAGGTCGCGCTTGAAGATGATGAAGTCGTGAGGCTCGCCGCGCACCGGGTGGTCGGCCAGCAGCACCATCTTCTCGCCGGACATGTCGATGATCTGCTCATTCTCGGGGTGCAGCGGGCCCACCGGCAGGAAGCGGTCCTTGGAGAACTTGCAGCCCACGGCCAGGTACTTGCCGTCGGCGGCGATGGTCTCGGACTGCGAGCCGTTGATGTGGCCCGGCTGGTACTGCACGTCCAGGCGGTCCACCACGTACTTGGCGCTCTTGTCGCCCTTCTGGAAGGCGATGGCCTTGTCGATGTTCCACTTCACCACCTGGCTGTCCAGGAACAGCGTGGTGTAGGCGTTGCCGCGGCCGTCGAAGGCCGTGTGCAAGGGGCCCAGACCGATCTCGACCTCGGCGACGATGGCGTCGTCCACCTTCTCGAACTTGCCGTCGAACCAGTCCAGCACCTTGGCCAGCTCGATGACGGTGGCGGTGGGCGACAGCTTGCCGGCGCAGATGAAGTACTTCTGGTCGGGGCTGGCGTTGACGCCGTGCGGATTCTTCGGCACCGAGACGTAGGCGGTCAGCGCGGTCTTGGCGTCCTTGTTGGCTTCGCGCGTGCCGTCCACGACCGGCACCTTGGAGCTGCCGATGGTCTTGAACTTGCCGGCCTTGACGGCCGCCTCGATGCGGGCGACGTTGAAGAACAGGCAGGCGTCGCGCTCGGCGGACATCATGTCCTCGTAGTGCACGCCCATCTCGGTGTTGTACTGGTTGGTGGCCGCCAGCTTGCCGTCATACGAGGTGGCCGTCAGGTCGCAGTTGCCGTCGATCAGTACCTGCCAGCGCACTTCCATGGTTTCGGCGTCCACGCAGCTGAACAGCGAGCGGTACTTGCTGCCGTCTTCGATGCCGGCATTGGGCAGCGGGGTGGCGAACTCGCCGCCGCAGAAAACGCGCGTCGTGTAGTTGATCTTCGGATCGACCGGGTCGCGCTTGTCCGGGAAGATGCCGTGGAAGCCCTGCACGTTGGGCAGCTGAGTGATCTTGTCGCAGACGAAGTAGTCCAGACGGATGCGGGCGATGCGGCTGTTGATCTTGTCGTTGATCCAGGCGTAGCGGCCGTCGTAGTTGCCGTCCTTGTAGGAGGCGTGCGTGTGGTGGGTGTCGCCCACCGTGTAGCGCAGCGAACCATCGGCCTTGGTGCCCATGATCTGCTTGGACTCGTTGGTGATGCCCCAGCCCACCAGCGCGTCGGGCACGAAGCAGGGGATGCGCAGCAGCTCACGGCCAGAGGGCAGGCCCAGCACGCGCATGTCGCCGTTGTGGCCGCCGCTCCAGAGGCCGTAGTAGCTGTCCAGCTGGCCGGGCTTGAGGTGGGTCGCATTGGCTTCGCCCCCATGCGCTGCGGGTGCGGCACCGCTGGCGGCGGGCGCGGCGTCCTTGCCGTCGACCTTCTTCTCGGTGCAGGCGGCGGCGCCCAGGGTCAGGCCGGCGATCGCGGCGCTGTTGATGAAGCGGCGACGCGCCAGCCCCTGGGGTTCGGCGCTGTTGCTCGTCATGCTTTTGTTCTTGCTTTCGTCTTTCATGGTCTTCCTCTTGGGCTGATCGAACGGAAAGGGGCGACCCGCGCGCCCAGTCGGCGCGCGGGCGCAAATGGGGGTGGGGGCGATGGGCCGGGCCATCGACGTTGACGGCAGGTCTGGAGCCTTGGGGGTGGCTGCGGGCAGCACGACCCGGAAAGCAGACGCATCGTCGCCACGAGGGGGCCTGTCGATGTTGATTTGGATCAGTGTTTGCTCGTTGCGATGAACATGTGGCGTGGTTAGCGAACACAATCCGGCCCGTTCTCTCCCGCTCCCTTTTCCCTTCTCCTCACTCCTCAAGCCATGAACCAAGTGACATTGCGCCAGGCTGTCCTGGCCGCCATCGCAGCGCTCGCGCTGGCCGCTTGCAGCAAGCAAGAACCTGCCGCCACGCCCGCCGCTGCACCCGTGGCTGCCGCAGAACCTGCATCGGCAGCACCGGCCGTCGCCGAGAACGCTGTCGGCAAGGGCGTGTTCGGCAAGACCTGCTCCATGTGCCATGCGGCCGGTGTGGGCGGCGCGCCCAAGCCGGGCGACAAGGCCGACTGGGGTCCGCGCATCGCGCAGGGCAACGAGGTGCTCTACAAGCACGCCCTCGAGGGCTTTACCGGTGCCAAGGGCATGATGCCGCCGCGTGGCAGCGGTGCCTCGCTGACCGACGACGAGGTCAAGGCCGCCGTGGACTTCATGGTGGCGCAGTCGCGCTGAGGCCGCCTTGTCTCCGATGACGTCGCGAGGCCGCCGGGATGTGATGCTCGGTGCGCTGGCCTGCGTGCTGCTGCCGCGTGTGGCATGGGCGCAGGTTGCCGGCGCTTCGCCGGTGCAGCGCAGCTCGGCCGTTCTGATGGGCACGCAGGTCGATATCGTCGCCGTGCATGCCGACGCGGCACAGCGTGCCCAGGCCGTGGAGGCGGCGTGGTCCGAGATGCTGCGCCTCACCGAGATGATGAGCCGCTATCGCAGCGCCAGCCAGACCAGCCTGCTCGCCAGGGCCGCCGGCGGCGCGCCGCTGCCCGTCGCGCCCGAGATGATGGCGGTGCTGCTGCAGGCGCAGCGGGTTTCGCGGCTCAGCGGTGGGCATTTCGATGCGACGGTGGGCGCATATGCCGACTGGCATTTCGAGCCGGGCCAGCCGGCGCGGCTGCCCGACGCGTCAGCGCTCACGCGCCAGCAGGCCCTGGTGGATTCGCATGCACTCCAGCTCGACCCGCAGCGTGGTACCGCGAGGCTGGCGCGTGCCGGCATGCGCCTGGACCTCGGTGGCATCGGCAAGCTGCCGATTCTTCAGGCGGGGCTGCGCACGCTGGCCCGCCATGGCGTGACGGATGCATTGATCAACGGCGGGGGCGACGTGCTGTGCAGCGGCACGCTCCAAGGCCGTCCCTGGCGCATCGGCCTGCGCGATCCTCGCGCGCCGCAGCAACTGCTGGGCGTGCTGGCAATGCGCGGTGGCGTGGTGGCCGCTTCAGGCGACTATGAGCGAGGCTTCGACCTTGCCGGGCGCCGCTACCACCACATCCTCGACCCGCACAGCGGCCAGCCCAGCCAGGGTCTGCGCGGTCTGGCGCTGGTGGCCGAGGACCTCGACGCGGTGAACGGTTGGGGTGCCGCCATGATGGTGGCCGGTGCCGGCCAGTCGCGGCGCTGGCTCCAGCAGCACTTGCCGGACGTCGCGGGCGTGCTGGTCGACGCCGACAGGGCCTGGTTTTCGGCGGGCCTGCGGGAGCGCTTGCTGACATCGGTCTAGGCGCGGGTTCAGCCCCGACCCAGCCGGTCCACGGCGCGTTCCCGCCCCCGGGCTCACTGCTGAATCGCCACCTCCGTCAGCTCGCTGAGCTTGTCGCGGATCACTTGGTCGACGCTTTCCTTTCGACCTGAGTCGCCCTTGTACGCATTCGACGACTTGTAGAGGGCCGCCCATTGCTCGCGCATGGTGTCCAGGCTGTAGACACGTTTCAGCTCCTTGGTGGCTTCACCCTGCTGGTTGTTGTCGACGTAGATGCCTTCCGGCAGATAGTTGAGTCGATTGCCCTTGTAGATGCGCTCCCTGAAGAGAAAGCCGGCCTTGATACCCCCTTGGTGGTTCTGGCGGGTGACGATGATCCTGTTGGCGCCCAGCACCCGTTGAGGTGAAAAGCCGACGCCCCAGCCGGAGGCCACGCTGTAGACCAGCGTTGACTGGTCGATCGAGCCGATGTCGATCTCGACGTCCTCACCGCTGTGCCCAGGCCCCGGCACCGGATCGAACAGGACGAGATCGATGTTCACGTAGAGGCCATTCTTCTGGTGGGTACTCTTGATGGCCGTGGCCAGCCGGGTCGCAGCAACGGCGTTGCGACTGTGGGCCTTGATCATCAAGAGCACCGAACCCTGTGCGATCCCTTGGATTTGGTTGCCGAACTCTTCCAGCCCGAACGAAACGTTGTTCTCGATGGAGTTCTGGCCGGTGTCTGAGGCGCCACCCTTTGCATTGGGGCCACCGATGACGACTTGGCCTCCGTGCTTGTCGTCCTTGTCCGAAACGACCTTCTTTCCCGGCCGGCGCGTGCCCACGTCGGCTTTGTCGGTATGGGTGATCCAGTCGTCAAAGCCGGATCCGGGCATCACGAACTTGATCACTTTGACGAAGCCCGATTCGAGCACGCCGGCGCGACGCCCGCCTTGCGCCTGCACGGTCTCCGGCACGGCACCGTCAGCTCGTGCCTGTACAGGCGAGGATGGACCCAGGTCATGCAGGGGTTGGCTTGCTGCCTGGGCGCCTATCCGGTCGGCTTCGCTTTCCAGGCTCTCGTCATTGTTGACGGCTACGTCGCCCACCTGGGTCGTCGGTCGTACTCGCCCCTGCCGCTGCTGCACCACATGCCATGCCTCATGCGGCAGATGCTGTTCCTGGCCTGGTGCCAGATGGATGTCGTTGCCCTGCGCGTAGGCCAGTGCATTGAGTTGCGCCGGCTGGTCGGAGTTGTGGTGAACGCGCACCTCCGACATGTCCATGCCAGAGAGCGTCTCGATGCCGGCCTTGAGGGCGTCCGGCATGCCGGTGCGGTTCTGCTGGCGCGGCCCCGCGGCGACCGGCGACCGGGCTGCGGTTCCGTCGTCTGCTTCCATGGGCCCCTCGACGCGTTGCACCGCCGCGCCCAAGGTCTCGCCGATCTGCCGTCGCTGGGCCAATTGGCGCGGGCTGTTGCTCATCTGCGCCGACAGGCTGCCGGCGCCTTCGCGGGCCTCTCGTTGCGCGGCGGGAGACTGCAATGCGGCCCGATGATCTTTGGCAATGTCCTTCATGGCAGGCTCCGGTCGATGTGGCAAGGGCAGCGACGTGCTCAAGGGCAGCGGCCGACCTCATGGGTCTTCCACCCGCTGCTTGAAGGTGAACACCAGCCCTCCCACCACCAGCAGAGCGATGAGCATCAGCAGTGGCAGGTTGCCTTTGCGCAGTTCGTTCAGCGATGGATCACAGGTGAACACGGCAAAGGCCACGGCGAGGGTGGCGATGCCACCGGCCCACAGCCCCATCAGATAGAGCTGTCCCAGCCGTCGCACGCGGCAGTTCCAGCCGTAGGCCAGCAACGCGCTGCCGGTGGCCAGCAGCAGCGCCTCCAGCGCAAGCCGGAAAGGCAGACGCAGCGGGCAGACGAACTGGCAGAAGGCAGTGTCCTGGTCGAGATAGGACCAGAAGCGTGCGTCGAGACCGGAAAGCACGCTGCGGCCGGTGCCGCGGGTGGTGACGGGCAGCGGCCAGAAGGCGATGCCGCCGAACGACCATCCGATATAGACGAGGTCGCGATCCAACGCATCGGCATCGTTCGGCGCGAGGTCCAGCGGCGAGCCGCCGGTATGCAGCAGGACCGGCACAAGGCTGCCCAGCAGGGCCATGCGGTCTTCGCCGACGAGTTCTTCGTTGAAGTCGGTGCGCGAGCGCAGCTGCATCTTGCCGACGTCGCTGCCCACCCCAAGCGGTGCAAGGAAGCGCACGCTGATGTCGCCCCGGCCGACGTAGTCGGCCTTGGACTTGTAGGTGGCGGCTGCGGCGCTGCGGTCCTTGGAGTCCAGGTCGCCGCCGACGATGCGGCGCTTCTCGGCCGACTTCATGACGTGCATCAGGTTCTTGAATCGGAAGGCGGTCGTCGGTTCGCCGAGCAGATGCTGGGGCACCACCAGGTTGAGATGGAAATGCCGCTCGGGCTGGTCTTCCATGAGCTTCACGATTCCCAGCACCAGCTTCATGTAAAAGCGCTCGAAGCCCTCGGACTGCGCCTCCTCGTCGGTGGGGTCGAAGAAGACGGTCACGCCGTCGTAGACGAAGGCGGCGTCGCGCCAGCGCTGCGGCAGCAGGGTTTCGAGGGAGCCTTGCAGGTCGCCGTGGCGGCGGTCCAGCATGTCGCGCACCTGGCTGGTGGTGGTGTCGAGCACCGTCTCCAGAGCTTTGCCGGACAGCTGGGAGAGCGCCCGGAAGTCGCGTCGGTAGAGCACCAGGTCCAGATTGACGGCATGCTTATCCACCTGGCGCGCAAAGCCGCCACCAGCGCTGTTCCAGCCATTGGGCTGCAGAAATTCGCCGTTGTTGCGCAGGATGGCGCCCATGTACTGCAGCCGGGTGAACTTGTCGAAGCGGACGGGCATGGGCGCGGGGTCCGCGTCGTTCATCCAGTAAGGCAGGAAGGCGAACACGTCGTTGCCGGCGTTGGGCAGCGTGCAGCCGCAGCCTTCGGGCGCCAGTTGAAGCGGCTTTGCGTTGCCGATGGGGTGGGTGACGCCGGCCATTTCGGTGATCTCATCGCGCATCTCGGCCGGCATCAACTTGTCGAGGAAAGTGGCCAGCGGCAAGCGGCCGCTGGCCAGCGCGGCCTGCAGCGCCTTCTCGGCGGGCGCGGGCTTGGCCAATGCGACCGACGAGGCCGCCACGCCGGGCGGGGGAGGGCTTCGGGAAGCCCCCCGCGGGGGCGTCGGGCCGCCATCCTTGTCGGCCAGATCGCCCTTGCGCGGGCAGCGAGTAAGCAGATCCTTGTGTTCTTCAAGTGCGAGTGCGTTCACATGACGCAGGAAGTAGTCGCACTGGCGGGCCCGCAGCGAGTCCTGAAAAACGGCGCGCGTCGGGTGTTCGATGTCCTTCAGCGGCAGCAGCATCTCGCGCAGCTGTTCCAGGGTCGGGCCCAGGATCATGAAGCTTGTGGGCGGCTTGGTGGCCATGGCGGTGCCGTCGGCGGCCGCCTGGCTCGCGGCCTGGGCTTGCACCTCGGCGAACTGGGCTTCGGTGTCGCCGAAGAGCTGGTCCAGCTTGGTCTGGGTCAGCACATAGGTCATGGGCAGTGGAGGGTCGGCCTCGAAGCTGCGGCCGGCCTGATCCAGCGTGACATCCTTGATCGGCCGGCCGCCGCGTCCCTTGCCCGCGCCGCTGGCCGCCTTGGCGGGTGGGGTCACCGGGTCCAGCACGTGCAGCACGTAGGGCGCCTGGTCGACGTGCGGCGGGTTGGAGGCATCGGTCACCGTCAGCTGAAAGCGGTAGCCGCCGCTGGCCGTCGGCGTACCAGCCAGGCGGCCTGTGGCGTCCAGCGTCAGGCCTGGCGGCAGCGTGCCGTCGAGGGTGAAGCGGTAGGGGCCGTTGCCGCCGCGTACCAGGTCGCGCGGCTTGTAGGGCTGATTGAGCCGTCCGCTGGGCAGGGGCACCGTCTGGTAGATCAGGGTGAGCGTGGCGGCTGGCGCGGAGGCCGGCGGCTGCGCGGCGGGTGCCGCCGTCAGCGTCGTGGTCTGGGGCTCGGCACGCGGCGGCACGGGGTGGGCCACGGCCACGCCGCCGGCTGGTGCGGCGGTGGTGCCGGCCGGGCCCTGGGCGGCGGCGTGCAGGACGATGAATCCGGCAGTCAGCAGCACACCGGCCAAGAAGATGCGCAGCCGGGCGCAGTGGCGGCAAGGCTGGGCCCGGGCTGGCGGGGTGGCCGGCGGTGAGGTGGACGAGGCGTCGTCGGCAGCCCAGTCGTTGCGGCGTCGCAGGAATCGATGTGTATGCATGGTGTCTACACCGTGCGCCCTTCCTTGCGCAGTTCCTTGGCGATGCCCTTGCGCAGGTCAGCGGCGCCGATGCGCTCGCGGCCGGCGTGCATCGCGTTGATGGCGCCGAAGCGCACGACGTTGGCGATGGCACCACCCGCCAGTTCGTGCCGCTCGGCGAATTCGGTGAGGTCCACGTCGGGATCCAGGCGCCCGGTGTGCCGCACCATGCCTTCCCACAGGCGCAAGCGCTGGTCGGCATCGGGCATGGGGAAGTACACCGCCGACTGGAACCGGCGCGCGAAGGCGTCGTCGATGTTGCCCTTGAGGTTGCTGGCCAGGATGACGGTGCCGGGGAAGTCCTCGACGCGTTGCAGCAGGTAGGAGATCTCCTGGTTGGCGTGGCGGTCGTTGCTGCTGGAGGTGGCGGTGCGCTTGCCGAACAGGGCGTCCGCTTCGTCGAAGAACAGGATCCAGCGCCGGTGCTGGGCCTGGTCGAAAACCTCCGCGAGGTTCTTCTCGGTCTCGCCGATGTACTTGGACACCACCATGGACAAGTCGATCCGGTAGACGTCGGCCTCCACCTGCTGGCCGATCAGCGTTGCGGTCAGCGTCTTGCCGGTGCCCGGCGGACCGAAGAACAGGCAGCGGTAGCCCGGTTTCAAGGCCTTCTGCAGCTGCCAGTCGCGCATCAGCGTTTCGCCATGGCGGGCCCAGGTCGCAATGGCCTGCACCTCGTCCATCACATCTGCATCCAGTACCAGGTCGTGCCAGCTCAACCGGGTCTCGATGCGCTTGGCGGGGAAGTTGGCGCTGTAGTCCGGCTTGCGAGCCTCGCCGGACCACAACAGGTCCAGCGTTTCGCGTCCTGCCAGCAGCGCGGCGCTGTACCAGGGCTCGCCGGGGGCATCGTGCTGCAGCCGCACCAGGCCGTGCCGGCGCAGCGGTGCGGTGTCGTCCAGCACCCGGTGCAGTTCGAATCGCTGGCCGAGGTTCTCGCCGGCGATCAGGAAGGCCGCGGTCTCCACCGTGGGCAGGAAGCCACCGTGGTGCCGTCCCTTCCAGCCGCCGAACTCGCAGAAGCCGCGATTCAGGTTCTCGTTGTTGACGAAGAGCAGGTCCAGCATCTGTGGCCGCAGATGGGGCGCCAGGGCCAGGGCCAGCACCAGGCGCTCGTTGGGGCTCAGCCCGAAACGGCGCACGAGTTGGGCGAGGTCGTCCGCTGCCGGCCCCTCTGCCAGCGGTGGCGGCGGCGGCAGGTCCGGCGGCGCATCGCGCTCAGCGGGTGCGCCGAAGTGCGCGGCCAGCCGGGCCTGCAGCACGCCATCCAGCCAGCGTAGTTCGCCTCGCAGGGCCTGCGCATTCGCTCGGACGCGTGTGCCGGGGTCATCGCCAGTCGACATGAATCACCCTTTCCATCCACGGATGCCGCAGCGTCGAATAGCCCCACGGCAGTTGATCGATGAGCATGTCGAAAGGTCCCGGCTCCACCACCAGCCGCCAGGCTTCATCGCGCAGCTCCAGCCGCGCCGCGCGCTGCAGAAAGGTCTCGCGCATGCCCGCGATGGACGTGCGGCCCAGGATGCGCCAATGCTGGATGACGGCGCCAAGCAGCCCGTCCAGCGCCTCGAGTTCGGCCGCCGTGGGATCGATCTCGCGCGGCAGCGGCGTGTCCAGCGCCAGGCCGCAAAGCAGCTTGTTCAGCAGCAGTGCCGGTTCGGGCGCGGCGGCCTCGCCGCTGACCAGAATCTGCAGCAGCAATGCGGCACGGGCCGCGGCCTCGGGTCCGGCGAAGGCGGCCGGGCCATCGTCTGCCGCCAGCAGCCCGACATGGGCGAAGAGCCTGGGCAGGTAGGGGGACAGCAGCACCAGCCCCGCGTTGCTGACGTCCATCGTCTCAGGCTGAGCTTCGTCCCGGCGTTCGGCCGGGTCGGGGACCGGCAAGGGCGGCTGCGTCGGTGCGCGGGCCAGGCTGGTTGCTGCGCTCGGCGCCGGGCGCGACGTACGCCATGGCAGGCGCAGGCCCGACACTGCGGCGGCCAGCACGGCCGAGGCGCGGCGCACGGCACGGTCGAACCAACCGGAAGGCGGATCGACGGATGCGCCTGCCTGGCGAGCCAGCTCGTCTGCAACCCGGGCTTCGTAGCGGGCCACGTCGAAGCCCTGTGCGTGATGGCGCAGCGTGTGCCCCAGGGTGGCCTGCCAAAGCCGGCGCTGGCGCGCGGTGACGGTGGCATCGCTGGCGGGCTCGTCGCCGGCGGCCACGGTGGCAATCCATCCGGTCACCGCCTGTCCGGTGGGTTCGGCCATCCACAAGCCCAGCAGCCGTGGCAACAAGGCGAGCGGCAGCAGCTGGGCGAGGCGCTCGCGCACGGCCGTGGCCTCGGCGGCGCGCTCCAGCGTCGTGCGCAGCCAATCGCGGTCCTCGCGCAGCAGCGGCACCCAGGCGTGGGCGACCGCATGCAAAGGATCACTGCCCGACGCACCGGACGCCTGGGCGTCCAAAGCGGCGATCAGCTGGGCGCGCAGAAGCATCAGCACCGCCGGCCGCGATGTCACGGCGTGGTCCAGCGCCTGCCCGAGTACCGACTCCCACCAGGCGCTGCGCGCGCGCGGCGACAGGCCGGCACGGCGGGCCGGTGCCAGTGCCTCCAGCAGCCGGGATGCCGCGGCCGGCTCGCCGGGCATGAAGGCACGCACCAGCTCGGCCAGCAGGCCGTCGTCGAACTGCGAGGCCAGGCGCTGCAGCATGGCGACGCGATCCGGCAGGGCGCGCAGCGACTCGATCAGGCCGGCTGCGTCCTCGGCCAGGACGGCGCTGGCGAGGGCCTGCAGGCCTTCGCCGCGTGCTTGCCAGGGCAGGCGGCCGTGGCTCAGGAAGTGCAGCAGCGACTCGCGCCGGGCCTGGGGCCGGGTGCGCACCTGCAGGCCGGTGGCACGGCCAGCGGCGCTGGCACCGTCGCCGGTGGCGCGCAGGTCGGCCAGCATGCGCAAGAGACGCTCGCGCAGGCGACGCGGTGCTTCCGCCTCCCAGTCGTCCAGCGGCAGCTCGCCCAGGTCGATGCTGAGCTCGTCGAGCCGCCAGTGCTCGTCGGGCGGGCAGCAGCTGTCGAAGACCTCATCGATGACCCGCAACAGCGACCTCTGGGCGCAGTCGACCAGGCGGGCCTCGGCGTCTTGTGGCGCGATGCCGGCGCCAAAGTCGGTATTCAGCGTCAGCCGCTCGATCAGGTGCGGCGCCGGGCGATCCCAGTCAAGCATGGCCTTGCACGACGGGCGTTGCGCCGTCGTCCTCCTGCGTCCATTGCCTGGCCTGACGCGCATCGGCGGTCAGCAGCAGCTCGATGAGCTGGCAGGCACAGCCGTCGGCGGCCCATTGAGCGGCTTCGTCGTCGGGGCGTTGGCACCAGGCGCGGCGCGCCTCAAGCCAGGCCGCGTGAAGCGCCTCGAAGGACTGCATCCGTGCCACGTCCAGCACCATGCAGTGCAGCGTCAGATGCGGCGGGCAGCTGATGCGCAGCGTCTCCTGGGCGAAGCGCCTGAAGGCGGGTTGCGCGGTGCGATGAGTCCAGGACGGCAGCACGGCCGTGACGCGCAACCGGTGGAAGTCGAACTGCAGACGCAGGCGGGCGTGGCGGCCGGCATCGCGATGCAGCGGCCTCAGCAACACATGCTCCACCAGATGCAGGCCTTCGCAGGCCTGGTCCACGCCACGCAGGTACAGGCGCAGGCTTGTGGCTGCGCGACGGGCGGCCTGCGGGTTGGCGAAATCCCCCAGCCGCCACCAGCGTCCGTTCTCGTCGGGGCCGAGCAGCAGCTGGCAATCACCCTCGGCCCAGGGCAGGAGCCGATAGCGGCCCTCGTGCTGGGCGGCCCGCCAAAGGTCCACGGGCAGCGACTGGCGCAGCCAGGCCATGCGGCCCAGATCCTCGCGCAATTGGTGCATGTCGACGGGCCGGACGGCACCGCCCGCCGCTGCCGCGCGTGACAGCGCCGGGTCGTCGGGGGCCAGCAGCCGGGCCTGGTGCTCGTCGCCGAGCGCCTCCACCAGTTGCAGTCGCTCGTCCTGCAGGACTTGGGTCAGCGGCCGGTCATGCCAGAGTTTGAAGCCGAGAAGCAGGCTGGCGCGGCGCTGCATGCCGCTGCAATTGTCGGGTTGGTTCCACGCCGGGCGGCCCGGGTTGAAGCCGCCGGCGCGGTCGCGTGCAAGGGGCACGATGTCGCGCAGCCAGGTGGCCTTGTTTTCCAGCAGCAGGCGCTCGGCCTCGCCCGGCTTGAGGTGGCCGAGGAACTGGCGCATCGAGTTTTGTGTATAGGTCTCGCCGTGCAGGGCCAGCAGGTGGTCGAGCGCCCGGTGCTTGCGTCCGGGCGTGCGGTCGAAGGGCTTGTAGACGGCCTCTGCCATCTGGGCGAGCGGCTGCAGGTAGAGCTCATCGAGGCCGGGCACGGCGTCGGGGCCGATCATCTGCGTCCACAGGCCCTGGCTTGCCCCCGGGGCCACGGAGAAAAGCTCGCGCAAGTGCTGCAGCTGGGCCAGGCCCTGGGCGATGGCCTGTTCCTGCATCACCAGATAGGCCTTGAGCTGCTTGGCGCGGGCCAGACGCTGTGGCGGCGCACCGGCTGCCGGCCCGTGGCGGCCGAGGCCGTAGATGGCGGGGAGATGGTCCTGGACCGACGCATAGCGGTCCATGGCCCGGTGCTGGCCTTGCGGCATCAGCTCGTTGGCGCGTTCGGCCTGTTGCTGATCGGTGCGGGCGTGCTGGGCCCGGCTGCCGGCGCGCAGGTCTTCCAGCCGCCGGCACAGGTCCTGCCACGCGACCTGCACGACGTTGCCGCGGCGGCGCACGGTGATCGTGGGCGGCACGCCGCTATCGGGCAGGCGCAGTGCCAACGCCCAGTCGTCGCCTCGCCAGGCCACGGAACCCGAGGTCGTCTCCTGGCCGTCGACATGCAGCGCCAGCACGCGAGCGTCCACGACGCCCGGCACGCTGCGCACCACGGCCGTCAGGTCCGACAGCGCCAGCGGCTGGCGAGCCGTGGCGGCATGCCGCGGGTCCAGGTCCTGGATGAAACCGTGCTGCAGCGCGGGACCGGTGTAGATCTCCTCCAGCGTGCGGCCCTCCCGGCGCAGTTCGTCCAGTGTCCGGGAGACCGCGGAGTTGGCGATATGGCGGGCGCAGCGGTCGTAGACCTCGGCCAGGATGTCGACAGCGTCGCGCGGGCCGCTGACGTCGAGGTCGGCGTGCAGGTCGCAGGGCACTTCGCGCAGGCAGACGACCTTGGCGTCCAGGTCCTCGCCGAGATTGCGTCGGGCCAGATAGGCGGCGCGGGCCGCGGCGATGCGTCCGTCCGGCGCCGCACCGCCGTGCTGGCTGAGTTTGAGCCGCATCCGGTACAGACCGCTGCCGGCCTGGGGTTCGAGGCTGACGTCATCCAGTCCGGGCACGGCGTCCAGCAGATGGCGACGGTAGTCGGCCGGCGTGGTGGGCCGGCAGGGCAGCACCTCGGACGGCGGGTGCAGGGACTGATCCGCATGATCGATGCGGTCGTCAGCGCCGGTGAGGTGGTCTGCCACCGGGAAGCCCGCTCGGTAGATGATGTCCGTCAGGCCGAAGCACAAGTGCTCGAGCAGCGTGATGCCGGGGTCGTGCAGGTTGTGGTCTGTCCAGATTTGGCCGGTCAGCGCCTGCAGCAGCGCGAGGCCACGGGCGCGAAGCTCGTCGAAGCCGACGTTGCCGCCATCGACTTTGGCCAGGCTGTCAGGCACCGGGCCGGTTGGAAGTGCGGGCCTGGCGCTCACCTCACGCCTCCCGCCGCCATGTGGGGGTCGTGCCAGAGCGTCGTGACCGACGCCTGGATGACCCGGTCGTCGCCGTAGTCGCACCGGGTGCGGATCTCGAGCTGGTAGTTGCCATGGCGGCCGGAGCCCCCCGTCCAGCGCAACTGCAGCCGGTCGCAGCGCTGGCCGTACCAGGCATGCTGGCTGCGGATGCGGGCGCGACGCGACGTCCAGGCCAGCCAGCCCGGCAAGGGGTTGTAGGCATTCATGGCGATTGCGTGCACCAGCGCGAAACGACCGGTCTCGGGGCGGCCCACGCCCGCCGTGATCTCGATGGCCTGGCAGCCCTGCAGCGGCCCGGTCAGCGCATGCCAGTCGCCATTGGCCAGCAGCGGCTTGCCGTCGGGTGTCTGGCGGCGCAGTTCGCCCCGGCGCCCATGCGACGAGACCACGCCGCGCACGTCCAGGGCCACGTCGGGTCGGGCCGTGCCGATGCCCACGCGGCCATCGGGGTCCAGCGCCAGTGCCGGTGGCGGCGCTGCCTTGCCACGGCCGTCGCCGGCCCGCAGCAGCAGCTGATTGCGGTCGCCGCCAAACCCCATGGACCAGATCGGATCCTGGCCATTCTGCTCGCGGTAGAAGCTGAGCAGGGCCTCGTCGCTCGTCACCTCGAAGCCGTGTTCCGGCGTCTTGCGGAAGCCCTCGTCGCTCATGTTCAGCATGGAGTCGATGAGGTCGCCGAAATGGTCGCTGGTGGGCCGGCGGCCCTCCTCGAAGAACTGCCTGAGCGTGGCGCGGTTGCGGGTCGTCATGGCGATGCCCTGCCAATCACGAAAGTGGTACCGACGGCCAGTTGGTCCACGCCGGTGGGCTGCGGGCCTCCTGCGGGACTCAGGTCGTCGGCGGTGAGGATGTGCTGCGGCAGCGGCAGCGCGATGCTCCACGGCAGTCGCGCGTGCGAGTGGGCGGCGCCGCGCGCGGGGCGGTCGCCGTCCTGGACTGGAGGCTGGGGCCCCAGGGGGGATTGCGCGGTGTCGTGCAGGCGGTAGCGGCCCTGGTCGTCGCAGGTGAGCGTCAGCAGCGACAGCCGGCCCACGCTGTCCACGCCGTCGAGCCGGCGGATGCGAGCCTCCAGATCTTCGCTGCGCACCAGCCAGTCGAAGCGAAGGCCGTAGCCCTCGTCGAACCAGGGAGACAGCATCTGCACGATGGTGTCGTTCACGCGCCTCAGCGTCGCCCCCTCGTGGGCGCCGGGGCGCAGGCCAATGGTGGCGCGCAGCTGCAGCCGGTCGTAGGCCGGGTTGCGGACGCGGAAGTCGGCGAAGGGCGAGCCGGCCGCGCGCAGAGCCTCGGCCATGCGAGCGAGGTCCACGGCATTGAAACGGGGGGCTTCGCAGGCCAGGGCCGGCTGGTTGCGCGGCAGGTCGGGCACGACGACCACGGTGACTTGACCGCTGCCGTCCGCCGCCGCGATGCAGCGCACCTTGCAGATCTCGGGGAATTGCTCCAGCAGCTGCCGTTCGACGTCCCAGCCGAGCGAGGCGCGGCCCTTGTGCAGCAGCCGCTCCCCGGCGCGGGTGATCAGGGCGCGGTCGTCCTCTTCGCGGCGCAGGCCAAAGGAGCGCCCCACCTGGGTCACCGCCGCCAGGCCGGGCAGGCTGGCCGCCGGTCGGGTGATGGCGCCGCCGGCCAGCGTCTCGGGCGGGGCCGGCGGGGCTGCCTTGCGGCTCGGGCGCAAGTCCGCGCCCAGCTCTCGCCTCAGCCGCAGGCCCTGGGTACGGACCGACACGAGGCGGGCGAAGCGTTCGAAGTCGGCTTGAGCCGACAGGCGCAGCCAGTACAGGCCAGCCGGCATGATGTCGTGCCGGGTGTCCATGTCGCGCGGCAGGTCCAGCGTGACGATGCCCGAGGTCACGCCGCCATGCGTGGTGTCGCCCAGCACCCGGGTCGGCGGCAGGGGTCGCCAGTCGTCGCCGGTCAGCGTGTACCAGCGCAGGGACGGCCGGGCCATGTCGCCGGCCGCGCTGCCGGCCAGCGGTTCCTGCAGCTCGAACAGCAGTGTGAGAAGCCCGCCGGCGTCGCTCCCGCTCAAGCCGATGTAGAGGTTGCCGTTGTCGCCCAGACGCGGCAGCAAGGGGTGGCCACCGGTGGTGCCTGATTCCAGCGGCTGCACGCCCAGTGGATGCAGATGGAAGATCCGCTCGCCATCCACGCCTTCGGGCGGCTCGTCATCGCGGTCCAGGGCGATGACGCTGCGGGCTTCGTAGCTCAACTGCAGGCGCTCGATGACCGGTGTGTACGGCGGGTTGGGCAGGGGGCGCTGGCGCCGGCTGCGGGCGTTGGCGGCCACGGTGGTGGCCAGCTCCATCGGGTAGGCCGCATGGCCGAAGGCCAGCCTCGATCCGGCCAACTGCAGCCTGCACAGGCCGTTGCGGGGCAGCGGCATGTGCTGCCAGTCCTCGGTGCTGGCGCGGCTGAGCTGGCGCAGCGAACCGGGGTCGATCTCAATGCGGCGCGCGGGTTCCAGCTCGCGGCTTTGCTCGTCCCTCAGGAAGAGCCGCTCGTCGCCAGGAAGCAGGCGGCAGGGCTGCCACCGCCCGTCGCGCAGCCAGGCGGCCGTGGCGTCGAAGTGGCCCTGCCGCAGCGCGGCGGCGGGGCCGGCGTAGCCGGCGTAGTGAGCGTCGAAGCCGCCGGCGTCCTGCGGGAGCCCGCCCCACTCAATGTCCAGCCACAACCGGTCCAGCGTCTTGCGGGCGGCCTCGGCCGAGCCGACGGCGACGTGCGACGACTGGCTGGGCAGAGGACCAAAGGGCATAAAGGCCTTGGTGGCGTCCAGCGGACCCAGGTTGTTCTCGAGATGCAGCTGACGCAGGCCTCTGGCCGTCACCGACAGCTCCGCGGCGGCAAGGGACAGGTGCGCGAGCGGCGAGTAGGCGTAGAGGCGGCCCTGGGTCGAAAGCTCCAGGCGCAGCACCGGCAACCGGGTGGGCCATTCGGGGCCGTGCCGTGTCGGTGTGCAGCCGACGATGGCTGGTGCCTCGGATTCGAGCCGGATGCGCAAACCCAGGTCGCAGCCGCCCTCGGCGCGCTCGACGCGCTCCAGCCGGCAGTCGATGGCCAGCCAGCCGTCAATGGCACTGAGGCTCGCGCGCAGCGCGCCTTGCAACAGCCGATTGAAGAGGCGCGAGCGCCTCGGCGGGTGGTTGCCTTCGAAAGGTGTCGGCAGTTCGGCCTTCGGCATGGCGTCGACGGCGGCGCGCATGTCCTGCCAGTCCTTCGCATCCAGGTCGCCGGGGACGGGCTGGCCGCTTTCCTCGGCCTGGGACTCGCGGGCGTCGCTGACTGCCATCAGCCAGTGCGGCAGCAGCGCCCCGAAGGCTTCGCTGAGGGCTTGCGGCGTGCGCGCCTGAAGCACGGCGTCGCGCAGGGCATGCAGCCGTGGTCCCGGACCGGCTTCGTTCTGGCGCAGCAGCAACCTGATCTCGCGTTCACCTTCGGCGAGCAGCAGCAGCGGCGACGCGATGGCCAGTCCGATGCGTGCATCACGGGCGCCTGCGCCACCGGCATCGCCGAACAGCGGCCAGACGCGGCGGCCGTCTGGCGCGGGTTCCGCGAGCTTGCTGCGGGTGACGTAGCCCAGATGGCATTCCGGCGCGATCAGCGGGTCGCGTTCCTGGCGCAGCGTATGGAGCGCGGCGACGCGCAGATGGGTGACGGCCAGTGCCTCGTCGCTGATGAAGCGCACGGGCCGGCCGGCGGCGTCCTTGCCGGCCTCGAATGGTGTCCCGGGGAGCAGCAGCACGTCGCCGGCAGCTCGCAGGTCACGTTCGCAGGCCAGGTGCACCCGGTCTGGCCGCGGCGGCAGCGGCTGAAAGCCCAGGCAGTCGCGCAAGTAGAAGTCCACATGCCGCGCGGGCAGGCGATTGACCTCCTGCTGCGCCACCTCGCACAGCTGCAGGAAGGCGATCACCAGCGCGGCGGCCGGTTCGTGGCGACCGGTGTCCAGGCTGGCGGGAAGCAGCTCGCGGGCCAGGTGGCGCACGTCGTCTGCAGCGCTGAGGAAGGCGAAGAAACGTTCGCGCAGTCGTTCGCGGTCACTGCGCTCGGCGCTGGCATCGGCGTCTGGCTCGTCGCCGATGTTTCGGTGCCAGAGGCTGGAGAGCTCGCGCTCCACGGGACTGGCGGGGCGGGGCGTGCCGGGCGTGCCGCCCTGTTGCAGGAAGCGCCGCTCCACCCAGCGCAGGTCGGCGGCGAGCTGCCTGGCGATGAGCAGCTCGATGCGATCGCACAACTGGCGCGGCGCCATGTCGTCCAGCCCGGCCAGGGAGCGCCACCAGAAATCCAGCTCACGGGCCAGGGACAGCACCTGGTCCGCCAACTGCGGCAGGGCCGCGGTCTCGGCCTCCGCGCTGAAGCGTTGCCGCCGCGGCCAAAGGTCGGCCGCGGCGATGCGGGCCATCATCAGGGTCGGGTCGTCCGTGAACAGGGCGCTCCAGTCGCCGATCTCCTGGTTGTTGAGGTCGTTGAAGCGCAGCCGGCGGGCAAGTTGCGCGGTCATCTCCACGCGCTGCGAGAAGTCGAGATCGTCCGGCCGGAAGTAGCCCGGTTCCAGGGCGCGCGGGAAGCGCTCGCGTTGCTCGGTGCCGGCGCTCATGGCGTTGCCCTCGCGGCCGTCTCGCCTTCGCGCAGATAGAGCGGATAGACGAAGTTGTGCGGGCTGTTGCTGGCGCGCAGGCGATAGGCCAGCCGGATGCGCAGCACACCTTCCAGCAACGCGCTTGTGTCGAACGCCACCTCGTCCAGCGTGATGCGAGCCTCGAAGAACAACACGGCTTTCTCGATGAGGCTGCGGATCTCCGTCAAGGTGCTGGTGTTCATCGGCTCGAACACCAGCCGGCGCAGCCCGCAGCCATAGGTGGGATGCATGATGCGTTCGCCCGGCGCCGTACCGAACAGGATGCGCAGGCTCTCCTCGACGTCCGCCACACCGGCTACCGTCACGGCGCCGCAGTTGCGCCGGTCGAAGGCCGGCGGGAAGGCCCAGCCGGTGCCCAGGAAGTCGTGTTCGGCGTCCATGACTGCGTTGTAGGTGAGTGTCAGCCGCCGATGAGCACGGTGGGCAATCCGAGTGCGACGGTTCCGCCGTGGGCCGTGGCGTCACCCATGCGCGCCGCAGGTCGGCCGCCAATCAGCACCGTGGTGGAACCCATCACGATGGCATCCGGCGGGCCGACACAGGTGGCCGTGTCGCCGACCACCGCAGCCGGGAGCTTGCCGACCAGCACGTTGGGCACACCCGGACCGAGGATCGGGCCGCCAACGTGAGGCACCGGCGGCAGGCCCGGGGTGACCATGGGACAGACGTGCAGATCGGTGAGGCGGGCGGCAGGGGGCATGGAGCTTCCTTCGCGTCGTCAATTGATCATGACCAGAGCGCCCTTGACCACGGTCTGTCCCGCGGCCGAGAGCTCGGCGGTTGCGCTGCCCTTGCCGGTGAATCCGATCTGCGCTTCGCAGCTCACGTTGAGACCGGAGGCCTTCACGTCGGCCTTGGCTGCCAGGCTGATGGTGCCCACTGCATCCAGCGAGATGCCGCCCTTGGCCGTCAGGCTGATGTCCTTGGGGCTGTCCAGCGCGATGCCGGAAGGGCTCAGCTTGACGGTGTTGCCGTTCTCGTCTTCCAGCAGGATGGACTTGTCCTTGTCGCTGAGCACGACGCGGTTGCCGCCCGGCGTGGTCAACGTGATGATCTTGTCCTTCTCGTCGAACTCCAGCTTGTGCTTGCAGCGGGTCACGAGTGCCTTGGTGTCGTTGGGGGCAGCGAGGTCGTAGGGTGGCTGGCGGCTGCTGCTGTACAGACTGCCCAGCACCACCGGGTGCGAGGGGTCGCTGGCGAAATAGCCGAGCACCACCTCGTCGTCTACTTCGGGCAGCAGGAAGGTGCCGAAGCCGCTGCTGGCGTGGCCCTGCATCAATCGCGCCCAGACCCCCTCGGTCTCTGCCTGCAGCATCGGCACCTTGACCTGGATGCGGTGTTCGCCGGCGGGGTCGGCGTCCAGCTTCATGACCACGCCGACCTGCAGCCCCGTGACAGGCGGCAGCAGCGCACCGGCCGCCGGCGCCGGGACGTCGCCACGGCTGCAGAACCAGTCCGGGTCGAGCCCGAACTCCGCTTCGGTGGTCCAGGCGCCATCTTCGATGTGATGGCGCAGGCCGGTCACGAAAACGGTGCCATTGAAGCGGTTGCCCACGCCCTTGAGCTCGATCAGGCCACCCACCTGGGCCTTGGCGCTGCCCTGGAAGCTCAGCTGTCCGCGCACGCGAGCGAGCCCGGACTTGACCTGCTGGGCCTTGGCCCATTGGGTCAGAATGTCCTTCGCCTGTGGCGCACCGGCCTGCAGCCGGAAGCTCTCCAGTCCGATCACCTCGGCCAGCGTGGCGCTGTCGAGGTCGCCTTGTTCTGCCAGGTCGGCCGGGTCGGCCGCCGTGCCTTCCAGCGCCTCCTGGGCCTTGGGGTCCCACGAGACGGCCTGTGTGCTGCTGAACTGGTGACGGGCGTCCACATCGCCATCGAAGGAGATGAGATCGACACCGTAGGTCACGGTCAGCGCCGCTTCTCCATCGGCACTGGGAGGCTTCACGGCCACGCTGCCGTCGTTGGCGATGACGAGCTGCCCATTCGCATCGGCGCGCGCGAGCATGAAGTCCCAGTCGCTACAGAAGTGCTGGGCCAGCTCGCGGTGCGTCACTGTTGTCGCGGCGATGTCGGCCTCCAGACCGTGGGCGGCGACCAGTTTGTCGATGATGTCGCTGTCGGTCTGGTCGATGTAGTTGGCATTGCGCCGGCCCACGGTCATCTTGACCGCCTTGTCGCGGCATTCGACGACCAGACGGGCATCATTGGTGCCCATGACCCGCAGGCCGTGCTTCACGACGATGCCCTCGAACAGGGTCTCCTCCTGCTGGCCATAGCCGGCCTTGACGGCCAGCAGGGCACCGGGCTTCAAGTCCTCGGCATCGCTGATCGGAAACTTGTGTTCCGGCATGTCGCCGTCGTTGAACACAAGTCGAGCGCTTGGAACGGTGTTGGCGGCGCGCCTGACGGTCACGGAGATCAAGTCGGCGCTCTGCGCCAGGCGCTGCCCGGCGACCAGCACGCTCAGCGTGACGACGCCGATCGAGTCCTGCAGCGGAGAGACTCCGGGCATGCTATTTCCCCAGCGGCGGAAACTTCAGCACCGTGCCCGGCGGGATGCTGCGGAAGTCGGTCAAGCCATTGAAGCGGGCCACCCGCATGAAGACAGAGGCATCTCCATAGATGCGCTCGCAGGCCGCGCCCAGGGACTCGTTGCCGAACATCTTCACCGTGCGGGTGAGGTCGGAGGTCGTCGCGCGGCTTGTCACACGGCGCTCCTCTTCCTTGCTCATCGCGCCGACGAAGCTGAGGTCGACCTTGGCTCGCAGCGGATCGCCGCCCGGCTTGAACAGCGTGTATTGCGCCTTCAGCGTCTCCAACCGGCCGAAGAAGATCAGCGTTCCCCAGAGCACGCGCACATAGGGCGGCTCGCTCTTCAGGTCGACGTATTCGTAGACCACCTTGTTGAGCTGCGCGAGCTGGCCCTTGACGTCCGGCGGTTGACCGGGCACCGGTGCCACGACGCCGGTGCCGTCCAGCACGATGGAGAAGGACACCCGCTCGTCGTCCATGCTGCTGAACTTCGGTTCCACGCCGGCCGAGCCCTGCGACTTGGTCTTGTCGTAGTGAATGCCGAAGGCGTGGCTGAACTCCGAGGGGTTGATCTGGGCCTGGAAGGTGGTGTCGCGGTCGAGTTGCACCGCGCCGTTGCGGGCCAGGCTGTAGCGAGTCAACAGCAGCCGGGTCAGCTCGGTGGAGCCGCCATCGGCGCCGGGGCCGCGGGTGGTGTCGTTGGCCATGTCAACGCTCACCCTGGTTGCGCAGCCGCTCGGACAGCCAGGTGCGGCATTCGGCCAGCAGCAGCTCGCGCAGTCGCTGCAGCTCGCGTGGCGCGAGGGCGGCGGGCGGCGGTGCGGGTGCAGGCGTGACCTGGGAGCGGATCAGCAGCTGCCGGACTTCAATGCTCATGGCCTGGACTCACATCAACCGGCTGGAGCCGGTATGGGCCAGCTCGATGCGTTCGATGGCCACTTCGTTGCGCGTGGCCTGGAAGGCTTCAGCCGACCACTTGACCGGGTAGGCGTTCTGCACCGCCCACACCCGCAACGGACCGCCTTCCTCGTCGAGCAGGAAGACGTGCAGCTGCTTCGGGTGGATCGGCTGCGCCAGCCCGCCCTCCAGTACCGCCTGGCACCACAGCAGCAGGCGGGACTCCATCGTCGCGATGCCGCGCGACAGCACCAGTCGCGGATGCTTGACCGCCTTGGGGAGCTGGTGCACGAAGGCGTTCTGCCCGCCTTCGACAACGGTCTCGACGTCCATGTCGAGGCCCAGACCGCTGACCTCGCGAAACGCGCCGTCGGCGTCCTTGGCGTTGGAGCCGAAGGTCACGGCGAAGTGGAAGGCCGGCGGCGGGTACACCGCAATGGCCTGCGCCGACTGGGAGGGCGGCGCAGTGGCGGTGGCCGGCGCGGGTGGCCGGCTCACCCGTGCGGTGGGGCGAGCGGCGGGCGGCAGTGGCGGGGCGGGGGGCGGCATCA
Organism: uncultured Comamonadaceae bacterium; assembly: GCA_966111775.1. Taxonomy (GTDB): domain Bacteria; phylum Pseudomonadota; class Gammaproteobacteria; order Burkholderiales; family Burkholderiaceae_C; genus Pelomonas. The sequence continues at coordinate 38,475 of CBHWBD010000024.1, forward strand.
GGCGTTGGCGATGGTGAGGCCTTCGTGGGCGATCACGATGGTCTCGATCGCCACCTCGTTGCCGGTGGACTTGAGGTCGGTGCCGGTGATCTTGGTCGGCCAGGCGTTTGCCAGGGTCCAGACCATCGTCGGCTTGCCTTCCTCGTCCAGTAGGCTGATGGTGATCGGCTTGCGCTTGATCGTGTTCATCTTGATCTCGGCGAACCAGTCCCAGAACTTGTTGTCGCCCTTGAAGACGCCCTTCTTCATCGTGACGTCGCTGTACTTCTTCATCCCGGGCATCTTGAGCACCGAGAACGCCGGGCTGTCGCCGTGCCGGTATTCAATGGGCTGGGCTTCCACGTCCAGTCCAGAGACTTCCTGGAAGGACATGACCGCCGAATCCCACTTCACTTCGAAGCGAAATTTGGGGAGTGGCCACACCGTGGTCGATTGCTTTGATCCATCGTCTGCCATTACCTGCCTCCACGAGGGTTAGGGTGAGGTGAAAAAAGGGAGGGAACGATCCTGGCGCGCTGCGCCTCAGGACTTCTGCATCTGCTGCTGGAAGGTGATCTCGATGAACTCGGCCGGGCGGCTGATCGCCACCAGGACGGTCACGCGCAGGATCCCTTCCAGGACGTCCTCGGATGTCATCGTCTCGTTGAGGCCGACGTGCACGCTGAATGCGTCGTCCGGCACTGCGCCGGCCAGGCCGCCGCGTTTCCAGATGCCGGTCAAGAAGCTGGAGATCATGCTCTTGATGGTCACCCAGGTGTTCGCCACGTTGGGCTCGAACACCATGGCTTTGGCGGCCAGGCGGCAGGACTCTTCGAGCATGATCATCGTGCGCCGCACGTTGATGTAGCGCCAGTCCAGGCTGTTGCCGTCCAGCGTTCGGGCGCCCCACACCAGCACGCCTTCGCCAATGAAGCTGCGGATGGCGTTGATGGACTTGCCCTGGGTCGTGACGTTGAGGTCTTCCTGATCCTCGTGCGAGATGTTGACCTCGGGCGAGATGACGCCATTGAGGCTGACGTTGGCCGGTGCCTTCCAGACGCCGCGGCTGTTATCGACCATGGTGTAGATGCCAGCCATCGCGGCTGAGGGCGGAAGCAGATTGAGGTGGTTGCGCGCCTCGGTCATCAGCGTGTTGTAGAGCGGGCTCATCGACACCAGGCTCTTGTGCAGCAGCGACTTGTGCGTC
>CBHWBD010000025.1:0-37865 GCA_966111775.1 uncultured Comamonadaceae bacterium
GAGCCGATCAGGATCTTCTTGACGCCCGGCAGCGCACGCGCGCGGCGGTACATCTTGATCAGCGGGTCGTGGCTGGTGTTCAGGTTGGGGCAGATGCCGGGATAGACGCAGCTGGGCTTGCGGCAGGCGGCCTCGATCTCGGGGCTCTTGCAGCCGATGCGGTACATGTTCGCCGTCGGGCCGCCGAGGTCGGAGACGATGCCGGTGAAGCCCTTGACCTTGTCGCGCATCTCCTCGATCTCGCGGATCACGGAGTCTTCCGAGCGGCTCTGGATGATGCGGCCCTCGTGCTCGGTGATGGAGCAGAAGGTGCAGCCGCCGAAGCAGCCGCGCATGATGTTGACGCTGAAGCGGATCATTTCCCAGGCCGGGATCTTGGTCGCGCCATCATGGCCGCCCGTCTCGTCCGCATAGCTGGGGTGCGGGCTGCGCGCATAGGGCAGGTCGAAGACGTGGTCCATCTCCGGCGTCGTCAGCGGCAGGGGCGGTGGGTTGATCCAGAGGTCGCGCTCGATGCCGTTGAAGTCGTAGCGCTGCACCAGGGCGCGCGCGTTGCCGGGGTTGGTCTCGAGGTGCAGCACGCGGTTGGCGTGGGCGTAGAGCACCGGGTCGCTCTTGACCTTCTCGTAGGCCGGCAGGCGCACCACGGTGTGGTCGCGCGGCGGCATCTGGATGCGGCCGGTCTTGTGGATGGTGATGGGCTTGGCGCCACCCTCGTCGTTGGAGGCGCAGGGGGTCTCCTGCTTGATCTCCTGGTAGGGGCTGATCAGCTCGTCGATGCGGCCGGGGCGGTCCACCTCGGTCGAGTCCAGCTCGAACCAGCCCTCGGCCGTCGGGTCGCCGTCGCGGCGCATGAAGGCGGTGCCGCGCACATCGGTCAGCGCCTCGATGGGCTCGCGGCGCGCCAGGCGATGGGCGATCTCGATGATGGCGCGCTCGGCATTGCCGTACACCAGCAGGTCGGCCTTGCTGTCCACCAGGATGGAGCGGCGGACCTTGTCCTGCCAGTAGTCGTAATGGGCGATGCGGCGCAGCGAGGCCTCGATGCCGCCGATGACGATGGGCACGTCCTTGAAGGCTTCCTGGCAGCGCTGGGTGTAGACCAGCGTCGCGCGGTCGGGGCGCTTGCCGCCCTCGCCGCCGGGCGTGTAGGCGTCGTCGCTGCGGATTTTTCGATCAGCCGTGTAACGGTTGATCATGGAATCCATGTTGCCGGCCGCCACGCCGAAGAACAGATTGGGCTTGCCCAGGGCCTTGAAGGCGTCGGCGCTGTTCCAGTCGGGCTGGGCAATGATGCCGACGCGGAAACCCTGGGCCTCCAGCGTGCGGCCGATGACGGCCATGCCGAAGCTGGGGTGGTCGACGTAGGCGTCGCCCGTGACGATGATGATGTCGCAGCTGTCCCAGCCGAGCTGCTCCATCTCCGCCCGGCTCATGGGCAGGAAGGGCGCGGGGCCGAAACGCTTGGCCCAGAAGGGGCGGTAAGCGGTCAGGGCCTTGGGAGCAGCGATGGGCAGTGCGGACATGTCAGTGGTGCCCGGCCGCCCGAAGCCACTGATGCACCCCCTCGGGGGGCAGTGAGCAAAGCGAGCGTGGGGGCAGATTCAATCTGTCGATTGTCGGTGGAGGCCCAGAAAGCACAAAGCCCGCGCAGGGCGCGGGCTTGGGGCACTAGGCCGGGGCGTGAATTACAGCGCGCGGATGTTCGCGGCTTGCAGGCCCTTGGGGCCCTGCTTCACTTCGAACTCGACCTGGGCGCCTTCGGCCAGGGTGCGGAAGCCGCCGTTGTTCTTGATTTCGCTGTGGTGGGCGAACAGGTCCTTGCCGCCGTCGGCGGGGGTGATGAAGCCGAAGCCCTTGCCGTCGTCAAACCACTTGACGATGCCGGATTGCATGGTGCTCATGAAAACTTTCCTTGGTGTCGTTGAATCAAATTCGCCCTCAGCCCGAGCGGCTGCGGCAAAACACAACACACAAGATCAGACAGGACGAGCGCCGGCGGCAGATGCCGACCGAAGCGCGGGATTGTAAGGGCTCAGGCCGCCAGCAGCGTCTGGGTCGCCACCGCCATGCCACGGGCGCGCGGCGAACCGCCTTCCACGCGGCTTTCCTCGAAGACGGCACAGGCGCAGTCGCGGCAGGCACCGCAGGCCGTGCCCACGCGCAGGTCGTCCTGCAGGGCCTCGAAACTCGGGCAGCCGGACGACGCCGCAATGGCGATGTCACGGTCGGAGACGCGGTGGCAGACACAAACAATCATGGGCGCGAAGTCTAATGCGAATCAGTCTCATTTGCAAAAATAGCGGTTTTGCAGAGGGACTTTCGCTGGGGATACTGGCGGCAAATTTCACGAATCCGGAGCCCTCCATGAAAGGCGACCCCCAAGTCATCGCCCACCTGAACGCCCAGCTGAAGCTGGAGCTGACCGCCATCAACCAGTACTTCCTGCATGCCCGCATGCTGAAGAACTGGGGCTTGATGAAGATGGCCAAGCACGAGTACGACGAGTCCATCGAGGAGATGAAGCACGCCGACAAGCTCATCGAGCGCGTGCTGACGCTGGAGGGGCTTCCCAATCTGCAGGACCTCGGCAAGCTGCTGATCGGTGAGAACGCCATCGAGACGATGGAGTGCGACCTGAAGATCGAGAAGACCGGCCATGCCCATCTGAAGGAGGCCGTCGCCTACTGCGAAAGCGTGCGCGACTACGTCTCCCGCGAACTGTTCGTCAGCATCCTTGACGACACCGAAGAGCACATCGACTACCTCGAGACACAGCTGGAACTGGTCAACACCGTGGGCCAGCAGAACTATCTGCAGTCGCAGATGGGCGAATCCAGCTAGCCCAGTCGCTTTGCTTGCACGGCCTGGGCGGCCACGCCAAACAGGCCGGCACCCAGGTGATGCAGGGTGTGCAGGTCGGCGTTGACTTCGGTCGGCGCCAGCCAGTGGCCGCCATTGAAGATGCGCTCGTCGGCCTGGGCCGACACCACTTCGCCGAAGAAGCAGTCATAGGCCGCCTGGACATGCGGCTCCTCGATGAGGCGGCATTCCATGTGGGCGACCGAGCCGCGCAGCAGTGGCAGGCCCAGCACCGGGCCGGCGTCGGCCGCCAGGCCATAGCGCTCGAACTTGTCGGCCTCGGCGCCGCTCTCGCTGCCGAGGGTGTAGACCAGATCCGCCTGTGCCGCCCCGGGCACGGTCAGCACGAAATGGCCTGACTCCAGCACCAGGCCGCGCGTGAAGGTGCTCTTGTCGATGACGACGACCACCCGCGGCGGCGTGAACTCCACCGGCATGGACCAGGCCGCAGCCATCAGGTTGCGGCGGCCGGCGTGAGCGCTGCCCACCAGCACCGTCGGCCCGTGGTTGATGAGGCGGCTGGCGTGGCGCAGCTCGACTGCCTGCATCACAAAAAGCGTTCCAGCAGCTTCTTGGAATGCTTGTCCAGCGCCCAGCGATCGGGCACCTGCAGCTGCACGCCGTGGGTGGACGTGATCAGCAGCCGGCCCTCTTCCAGGCGGCGGATGTCTTCCTCGCTCTTCAGCACGAAGTCCACCTCGCCACGGTCCGTCTCGATGCGCCAGGTGCTCGGCGTGGCAAAGGTGTTCACGGAGATCAGGCGCTTCAGCGTCGGATGGAATTCACGGGCGGCCAGCTCGGCCTCCAGCAGGCGGCGCGGCCCTTCCGGCAGGGCCGAGATGCGCTCCACCCAGGCCAGCTCATGGCCATGGGAGCCCACCAGGGACAGGCCCTCGTCGGGCGCCGAGATGGGATGGGCGCGCACCGGCGTGACGGCGACATGGGCGTCGCCGTTCAGGTCGGTCAGCACCAGGCGGCCATGGGCGTCCACCCGCAGGTCGCGAAAAGGCAGGGTGCTCATGGGGTCTCCACCGCAGTGGCAATCAGGTCGACCTCGACCGACGCGTTCTTGGGCAGCTGCAACACGCCCACCGACGTGCGCGTGTGCGCGCCGGCGGGGCCCAGCACGCGCCAGATCAGGTCCGAGGCGCCGTCGGCCACTTCGCTCTGCTGGGTGAAGCCGGCCTCGCAATGCACGAAGACTGTCATCCGCAGCACGGCCTGCAGCTTGTTCAAGCTGCCCAGCTCCTGGCGCAGCAGGGCCAGGGCCCGCAAGGCGCAGATGGCGGCGGCGCGTTTGGCGCGCTCCATGCTGACCTCGGCGCCGACGACGCCGGTGACGGCGACGTGGTCGCCGACGCGCGGGATCTGACCGCTCAGGTAGAGGGTTCGACCATCGCGCACCAGCGAGGTGTAGCGGCCGCCGATCTGCAGCGGCACCGCGGGGTCGAAGCCATGTTCCGCGCTGGCGGCATCCAGCTCCAGGTCTCGTTCGCTTGAAATCATGTCAGTGCTCCCGCTTTCAAGCCTCGGCCGTGTGGGCGCTGGGGTTGGGGGCGACGGCGTGGTCTTCCAGGTCTTCCTGGTCCACGCGTCGGGCTTGGGCTTCCCAGAGGCGCCAGTAGTGCCCCTGGCGGGCGATCAGTTCATCATGCGGCCCGAGTTCGACGATCTCGCCGCGGTCCATGACGACGAGGCGGTCGGCCTTGCGCAGCGTGGACAGGCGGTGGGCGATGGCGATGGTGGTGCGGCCCTTCACGAGGTTGTCCAGGGCGCGCTGGATTTCCTTCTCGGTCTCGGTGTCGACGGCCGAGGTGGCCTCGTCGAGGATGAGGATGGCCGGATCGATCAGCAGGGCGCGAGCAATGGAGATGCGCTGCCGCTCGCCGCCCGACAGGCCCTGGCCGCGCTCGCCCACCAGGCTGTCATAGCCATGCGGCAGGCGCAGGATGAACTCGTGGGCATGGGCGGCACGCGCGGCATTCACGATCTCGTCGCGGGTCGCTTCGGGCTTGCCGTAGGCGATGTTCTCGGCGATGGTGCCGAAGAACAGGAAGGGTTCCTGCAGCACCAGGCCGATGTGGCGGCGGTAGTCGGCCACCCTGACGCGACGCAGGTCCATGCCGTCGACCTTGATGGCGCCTTCGGTCACGTCGTAGAAGCGGCAGATCAGGTTGACCAGCGTGCTCTTGCCCGAGCCGCTGTGGCCCACCAGGCCCACCATCTCGCCGGGGCGGATGTCCAGGTTCAGGCTGCGGATGACGGAGCGCGAACCGTAGCGGAAATTGACACCCTGCATGGAGATGGCGCCGGTCACTTCGCCGAACTGCTGCGGGTTGACGGGGTCGGGCACGTTGGAGACGTGATCCAGGATGTCGAAGATGCGCTTGGCGCCGGCGGCGGCCTTCTGCGTCACCGACACGATGCGGCTCATCGAGTCGAGGCGGCCGTAGAAGCGGCCGATGTAGGCCAGGAAGGCCGTCAGCGTGCCGACCGTGATGCTCTGGTGCGAGATCAGCCAGATGCCGACGCCCCAGACGACCAGCAGGCCCATTTCGGTCAGCAGCGCGACGCTGGGCGTGAACAGGCTCCAGGTCTTGTTGAGCCTGTCGTTGACCTGCAGGTTCTTCACGTTCGCCTCGCGGAAGCGCGAGGCTTCGCGCTTCTCCTGGGCAAAGGCCTTGACGACGCGGATGCCGGGGATGGTGTCGGCCAGCACATTGGTGATCTCGCCCCAGACGCGGTCGATCTTCTCGAAGCCGGTGCGCAGCTTGTCACGCACGAGGTGGATCAACCAGGCGATGAAGGGCAGGGGCACCAGCGTGGCCAGGGCCAGGCCCGGGTGGATGCTGAACAGGATCAGGGCCGTCATGGCCAGCATCAGCACGTCGGTGATGAAGTCCAGCGCATGCAGGCTGAGGAAGACCGAGATGCGGTCGGTCTCCGAGCCGATGCGCGACATCAGGTCGCCGGTGCGCTTGTTGCCGAAGTATTCGAGGGACAGGCCCAGCAGATGCTCGAAGGTGGCGGTGCGCAGGTCGGCGGCGATGCGCTCCGACACCAGCGACAGCAGATAGGTCTTGGCCCAGCCCAGGCCCCAGGACACGAGCGCCGCGCCGAGCAGGCCGCCCAGCAGCAGCATGACGAAACCGGGGTCGATGGCCTGGCCGTTCTGGAAGGGGATCAGCACCTTGTCCATCAGGGGCATGGTCAGGTAGGGCGACACCAGGGTCGCACCGGTCGCGCCCATCATCAGCGTGAAACCGAGCAAGAGCTGCCCCTGGTAGGGCCTAGCGAAGCGCCACAGCCGCAGCAGCACCCAGGTGGACGGCGGCTTGTTGGCCTCGCCGAAGTCGAATTCCGACTCCTCGCCCTCCTCCTCCTGCGGCTTCACGACATGGCCGGCGATGCGCTGCACCTCGCGGTCGAAGGCGTCCACGAAACGCACCGCCGTGGGGTTGCAGGCCAGCGTGAAGCGCCAGCGCGCCAGGCGCTGGTGGCTGTCGAACAGCTCCATGAAGGCCAGGCCGCCATGGTCGCTGAGCTTGAGCGCCTGCCCCGGCGTCAGCGCAAACTCGCTCCAGGCGGCGCCCGAGGGTTCGAAAGCCAGCAGGCGTGAATTCGTCAGCACGACCAGGCCGCGGCCGAATCGGCCCTGGGCGTCCAGGTCAACCTCCTGCGCGGCCACGACGTTCTCGCCAGACGAAAGTCGCCCTTCCAGGGCGGCCATTTGTGGATGAGGCACTGTCACGGGAGGATGGTCTTGCATGTTGTTCTTGGCTCTTACGGGCTGTGGCGATTCTCTCTGATGACTTCGGCGCACAATTCCACGCGCTTGGCGCCTGCACAACCCCTCACTCGATAAGCTCCATGAGCCAGAAGAACGACATCCGCCTGCTGCGCATCAACTATCTGCGCGGGCCCAATATGTGGACCTACCGGCCGGTGCTGGAGGTCTGGCTGGACCTCGGCGAGCTGGAAGACCAGCCCAGCCACCTGCTGCCCGGCTTCAACGACCGCCTGACGGCCGCCCTGCCCAACCTGGTCGAGCACCACTGCGGCGTCGGCGAGCGCGGCGGCTTCCTGGAAAGGCTGCGCGAAGGCACCTGGTGCGGCCATGTGCTGGAACACATCGTCATCGAGCTGCTGAACCTGTCCGGCATGCCCACGGGCTTCGGCCAGACGCGCAGCACCAGCCAGCGCGGCGTCTACCGCATGGTGTTCCGGGCCCGTGACGAGCAGGTGGCGCGGGCGGCCCTGGCCGAGGGTCATGCCTTGATCATGGCCATGATCAACGACACCGCATTCGACGTGCCCGCCGCCGTCGCCCGGGTGCGGGACAAGCTGGACGACTGCTATCTCGGCCCGTCCACCGCTGCCATCGTGGCTGCCGCGACGGACCGCCGCATCCCCCACATCCGCCTGAACGACGGCAACCTGGTGCAGCTCGGCCATGGCGCCCGCCAGCGCCGCATCTGGACGGCCGAGACCGACATGACCAGCGCGATCGCCGAAGGCATCGCCAGCGACAAGGACCTGACCAAGTCGCTGCTGAAGGCCGTCGGCGTGCCGGTGCCCGCAGGCCAGGAGGTCAAGACCGCCGCCGAGGCCTGGGCCGCCGCTCAGGACCTGGGCCTGCCCGTCGTCGTGAAGCCCAGCGACGGCAACCACGGTCGGGGCGTCTCGCTCGACATCGCCACCCAGGAAGACTGCGACGCCGCCTTCAAGCTGGCCGACGCGCACGGCTCCTCGGTGCTGGTGGAGCGCTACATCCCCGGCAACGAGCACCGCCTGCTGGTCGTCGGCGGCCAGGTGGTGGCCGCCGCGCGCGGCGAGACCGCCTGGGTGCATGGCGACGGCACGCACACCGTCGCCCAACTCGTGGACAGCCAGATCAACATCGACCCGCGCCGCGGCCTGACCGAGGACTTCCCGCTCAACCGCATCCAGCTGCACGAGGACGCCGTCGTGCTGCTGGACCTGCAGCGCCAGGGCCTCACGCCCGACGCTGTGCCCGAGGCCGGCAAAGCCGTGCTGATCCAGCGCAACGGCAATGTCGCCATCGACTGCACGCCCGATGTCCACCCCGAGGTGGCCCACGCCGTGTCGCTGGCCGCCCGCACTGTCGGCCTGGACATCGCCGGCGTCGACCTCGTCACCGAGGACATTTCCAGGCCCCTGTCCGAGACCGGCGGCGCCATCGTCGAGGTCAACGCCGGCCCGGGCCTGTTGATGCACCTGAAGCCCGCCGGCGGCGCGCCCCAGCCCGTGGGCCAGGCCATCATCGACCACCTCTTCGCGGAGGACGAGTCGGGCCGCATCCCCATCGTCGGCGTGGCCGGCTCGCGCGGCGGCCAACACATCTCGCGTCTGGTCGCCTGGCTGCTGCATCTGAATGGCCGCCACGTCGGCCTGGCCTGCCGGGACGGCCTCTTCCTTGGCACCCGCCGCGTCGAGAAGCGCAACAGCGCCCGCTGGGACGCTGCCCACCGGCTGCTGATGAACCGCGGCGTCAACGCCGTCGTCGTCGAGAACGACCCAGCCTCCATCCTGCGCGACGGCCTGGCCTATGACCGCGCTCTGGTGGGCGTCGTCACCGACATGGACGGCATCGCTGACCTCACCGAGTTCGACGTGCAGGACAGCGATCAGCTCTACAAGGTGCTGCGCACCCAGATCGACGTCGTGCTCAGCGATGGCGCCAGCGTGCTGAATGCTGCCCATCCGCGCCTGGTCGACATGGCCGAGCTCAGCGATGGCGAGGTTGTCTTCTACGCCGAAGACGGCAGCCTGGAGGCCATCCAGCACCACCGTGACCGCGGCGGCCGCGCCGTCTTCCTGCGCGGCGGCGCAGCCGTGCTGGCTCAAGGCCCGGCCGAGACGCCCGGCGCCAACATCGACGCCCTGCTGCGCCGCTTTGGCGCGCAGACCACGGACGCCTCCACGCTGCTGGCCGCCGTTGCCGCCGCCTGGGCCCTGGGCATCTCGCCCGAGCTCATCGCCGCCGGCCTCGACACCTTCGTCCCCGAACTCCATCTGGCATAAACAAGAACATGGACGTTTCCCGCACCCGCGCGCTGCGCGGCCCCAATATGTGGAGCCGCCACACGACCATCGAGGCCGTCGTGCACTGCCTGGACGCCGAGCGCTCGCTCGAACGCCTGCCCGGCTTCGAGGCGCGCCTGCGCCAGCTCTTCCCCACCATCGGCGAACTGCGTGCCGACACCTCCCTGGCCCAGGTGCTGGAGCAGGCCACGCTGGCCCTGCAGGCCCAGGCCGGCTGCCCGGTCACCTTCAGCCAGACCCACGTCACGCCCGAGGCCGGCACCTACCAGATCGTCATCGAGTACAGCGAGGAAGACGTCGGCCGCCTGGCCTTCGAGCACGCGCTCAAGCTGGTGCTGGCCGCGTTGAACGGCGGTGAGTTCGACAGCGACGCCGTGCTGGCCCAGTTGCGCGAACTGGACGAGGACATCCGCCTCGGCCCCTCCACCGGTTCCATCGTCAATGCCGCACAAGCGCGCGGCATCCCGTTCCGCCGCCTCACGCAGGGCAGCCTGGTGCAGTTCGGCTGGGGCGCCAAGCAGCGCCGCATCTGGGCCGCCGAGGTCGACGCCACCAGCGCCGTCTCGGAATCCATCGCCCAGGACAAGGACCTCTGCAAGCGCCTGCTGCAGGCCGCCGGCGTGCCGGTGCCCATCGGCCGCCCGGTCGAGTCGGTGGACGACGCCTGGGCCGTGGCCGAGGAGATCGGCCTGCCCGTCGTCGTCAAGCCCCAGGACGGCAACCAGGGCAAGGGCGTCACCGTCAACGTGACGACCCGCGAGGGCATCGAGGCGGCCTACAAGGCGGCCGACGAGATCGGCCCCGTCATGGTCGAGAAGTTCCTGCCCGGCTCGGACTATCGCCTGCTCGTCATCGGCGACAAGCTCATCGCCGCGGCCCGCCGCGACCCGCCCCACGTCATCGGCGACGGCACCCACACGGTCAAGGAGCTGGTCGACAAGGTCAACGCCGACCCGCGCCGCGGCGACGGCCATGCGACGTCGCTCACCAAGATCCGCTTCGACGACATCGCCGTCGCGCGCCTGACCCAGCAAGGCCTGGCCCCCGAGTCCGTGCCCGAGAAGGGCCAGCGCGTCATCCTGCGCAACAACGCCAACCTCAGCACCGGCGGCACGGCCACCGATGTGACGGACGACGTGCACCCCGAAGTGGCCGCCCGCGCCATCGCCGCGGCCCAGGTCGTCGGCCTGCATGTCTGCGGCGTCGACGTCGTGGCCGAGAGCGTGCTGCGGCCACTGGAAGAAATCAGCGGCGGCATCGTCGAGGTCAATGCAGCGCCGGGCCTGCGCATGCACCTGAGCCCCAGCTTCGGCAAGGGCCGCAATGTCGGCGAGGGCATCATCGGCCACCTCTTCGGCAGCAGCCACAAGGCCGGCAGCACGGTCGAGGACGGCCGCATCCCCGTCGTGGCCGTCACCGGCACCAACGGCAAGACCACGGTCACTCGCCTGATCGCCCACATGTTCGCCAGCTGCGGGCTCAAGGTCGGCATGACCAACACCGACGGCGTCTACGTCGACGGCCGCCAGATCGACAGCGGCGACTGCTCCGGCCCCAAGAGCGCCCGCAATGTGCTGATGCACCCCGACGTGGAAGCCGCCGTGCTCGAGACCGCCCGCGGCGGCATCCTGCGCGAGGGCCTGGGCTTCGACCGCTGCCAGGTGGCCGTCGTCACCAACGTCGGCGAGGGCGACCACCTCGGCATGAACTTCCTGCACACGGCGGAAGACCTGGTGCTGGTCAAGCGCGTCATCGTGCAGAACGTGGCCCCGAATGGCTACGCGGTGCTGAACGCGACCGACCCGCTGACGGCCGGCATGGCCGCCGTCTGCCCCGGCCAGGTCATCTACTTCGCCGCCGACCGCCACCATCCGCTGATGGCCACGCATCGCGCCCAGGGCAAGCGCTGCGTCTACGTGGACGGCGACCAGCTCGTCGCCGCGCAGGGCGTGTGGCGCGAGAGCATCCCGCTGCGCGAGATCCCGATCACCCGCGGCGGCGTCATCGGCTTCCAGGTCGAGAACGCCATGGCGGCTGTGGCGGCCGCCTGGGGCGTGGGCCTGGACTGGGACACCATCCGCCGCGGCGTGGCCAGCTTCGCCAACGATGCCGACAACGCACCCGGCCGCTTCAACGTCATGGACTACCGCGGCGCCACCGTCATCGCCGACTACGGCCACAACGGTGACGCCATGAAGGCCCTGGTCGGTGCCGTCGCCGCCATGCCTGCCAACCGGCGCAGCGTCGTCATCAGCGGTGCCGGCGACCGCCGCGACGAGGACATCCGCGTGCAGACCGAGATCCTCGGCGCCGCCTTCGACGAGGTCATCCTCTACGAAGACGCCTGCCAGCGCGGCCGCCAGGCCGGCGAGGTCGTGGCCCTGCTGCGCTCGGGCCTGGAGGGCGCCTCGCGCACCACCCACATCGAGGAAATCGTCGGCGAGTTCATCGCGATCGACCGCGCGCTGGCGCGACTGCAGCCGGGCGACCTCTGCCTGGTGCTGGTCGACCAGGTGGAAGAGGCGCTGGCCCACCTGGCCAAGCGCATCAGCGAGGGCTAGCGGTATTTGGCGAGCAGGCGGTTCAGTTCGCCCTCGCCCACCAGGCCCTGGATGGCCGTGTTGAGCGCCGCCAGCCCGACCGGGCTGCTCGGCGACAGCGCGCACTGGGCCAGCACCTCGGACACGACCAGCGGGGGATGCAGGGGCAGATGGAAGCGCCCGATGCGCTGCTGGTACTCCAGCACGCGGCGGCCGGTCAGCGCATGGCGGATGCGGCCGAGCTCCAGCTTCTGCAGATTGGCCACCGCGTCGGGCGCATCGTCGCGCAGGAAGCCGGAGCGCAGCGCATCGGCCATCTCCGGGTAGACATAACCACGCACGGTGCCAACCGGCTGCCCCGCCAGCGCTGTCAGCCCGGACGGAGCCGGGCCCGAGGCAGCGCTGATCAGCAGGGCCTGGTCGGGCAGGAAGGGCCGGCTCCAGGCAAAGGCGCCGGGCAGCCAGTCGCTCTGGTAGTCGCACAGCAGATCGCCCTCGCCGCGCGTCAGGGCCTCCGCCAGGCGCTTGCGCGGCACCGGCCGTGCGACGAGATCGCGGCCCAGGCGACGGGCCAGGGCTTGCCCGAGGTCCAGGTGCAGGCCTTCGACGACGCGGTCGCCGTCGATGCGGGCCTGGGGCATCAGCGCGCTGGTCTCCACCAGCATCACCAGCGGGCGGGCCGGTTCTGCAGGGGCGTGCACGCACGCGAGCAGCGCAAGCGCGCCACCCAGCATCCCAAGCCCCCGACGACGCCCTGCACTGAACATGAGGCCGAATCATGCCGTGCCGGCCAAATCCGAGGCGGGCCTGGGTGGATCGCTCCGGGCCGGAACGTGACCGGCGCACGAAAAGCGGCCGCCCGGGCGCGCCTCGGCCAGCCGGGCCTCGCTAGACTGGCCTGTCGTACTGCCCACGCCCCGCCCCGATGAAGTCCCGCCTGTTGTTCGCCGCCCTCGCCCTGGCCCTGGCGGCACCGCTCGCCCAGGCGCAATCCCAGCCCGGCACGGTGATGCCCGGCGTGGCGCCCATCCCGGCCGACGACCGCCTCTACCGCGACCTCGGCGGCAAGGAAGCCATCCAGGCCTTCACCAACGATTTCTACGACCGCATGCTGCAGGACGCGCGCATCGCGCGCTACTTCGACGGCATCAACATGAAGCACCTCAAGCGGGTGCTGGCCGACTATTTCTGCGTCGTCGCCGGCGGGCCCTGCACCTATGACGGCGTCGGCATGAAGGACGCCCATGCCCACCTGGGCATCGACCGCGCCGCCTTCAACGCCCTGGTCGAGAACCTGCAGCTTGCGATGGACGCGGCCCATGTGCCCTTCGCCACGCAGAACCAGCTGCTGGCCCGCATGGCCTTCTTCCATCGCCAGATCGTGACGAAATGAGCGCCACGAAGTGAGCCCGCCGCGCCATCACCGCGACGGGGGCTTCCAGAACAACTACGGCGACTTCGAGCCCAAGTCCCTGGCCGAGGTGATCCGCTGGAAGTGGGATGCCGCCCGCCGCGGCCTGCCGCCGCGGCCGCGGCAACCCATTCCCACCCAGCTGCCCGATCTCGGCTTCATCCGCGCCAACATCGGCTCGGCCCAGCGACCGGCGGTGACCTGGATCGGCCATGCCACCGTGCTGGCCCAGCTCGGCGGGATCAGCCTGCTGACCGACCCCATCTTTTCGGAGCGCGCCTCGCCCTTCGCCTTCGCCGGGCCGAAGCGCGAGCAGCCGCCGGGCGTCACCGTGTCCGAGCTGCCTCACATCGACGCCGTCCTCGTTTCGCACAACCACTACGACCACCTCGACCTGCCCACCTGCCGCCGGCTGGCGGCCCAGCCGGGCGGCAGCCCGCTGTTCGTCGTGCCGCTGGGCCTGCAGGGCTGGTTCCGCGCCCGCGGCATCGCCCGGGTCGTCGAGCTGGACTGGTGGCAGGGCGAACGCCTCGGTGAGGTGGACATCGTCCTCGTGCCGGCCCAGCACTGGTCGGCTCGCGGCCTGAACGACCGCATGAAGACGCTGTGGGGCGGTTTCGCCGTCTTCGCGCCCGACTGCCAGCTGTTCTTCGCCGGCGACACCGGCTATTCGCGCGACTTCGCCGACATCCGCCAGCGCTTCGCCGAGCGCCAGCAGGATGGCGGCTTCGACATCGCGCTGATCCCCATCGGTGCCTACGAGCCGCGCTGGTTCATGCAGAGCCAGCACGTCAACGTCGAGGAAGCGATCAACATCCATGTCGACCTCGGCGCCCGACGCTCGCTGGGCGTGCACTGGGGCACCTTCGAGCTGACCGACGAGGCCCTGGACGAACCGCCGCGACAGCTCAGCGCCCAACGGCCGGCACGCGGCCTGACCGAAGACGAGTTCTTCACGCTGGCCATCGGGGGCACGCGCCGCCTCCCGCCGCGGCGCTGACGCTTCCCCGCAAGCCCGCCACCAGCTCCGCGACAAGCAGGGTCACGCGCCGGCCCTAGGCTGGCGCCATGCGTTTGCCTGCCGATGTTTCCCGCCGCCTGCCATCCTGGTGGCCGCTTGTCCTGCTCGCGCTCTGGCTGGTGGCCCTGGCCGGCTGGCGGCCGGTGGCCCTGCCCGACGAGGGCCGCTACGGCGGCGTCGCCTACGAGATGCTGGGCAGCGGCGACGCGCTGACACCCACCCTCTTCGGCCTGCCCTACTTCCACAAGCCGCCGCTGATGTACTGGCTGGACATGGCGGCCATGCACCTGCTCGGCCCGACGCCGCTGGCCCTGCGCGCCGCGCCGCTGCTGGGTGCGTGGCTGCTGGGCCTGGCGCTGTGGATCGAGGCCCGCGCCCGCCTCGGCCTGGATGGCGCCCGGCAGGCCCTGGCGTGGCTGGCGGTGCTGCCGCTCTTCTATCTCGCCGGCCAGTACGCCAACCACGACATGCTGGTGGCCGGCTGGATCTCGCTGGCCGTCGTCGCGGCGCGGCGCGCCCTCGATGGCGAGCATCGGCGACTGGCCTGGCTGTGCGGCGCCTGGGCTGCCATGGCCCTGGCCCTGTTGTCCAAGGGCCTGATCGGCGTCGTGCTGCCCGGCCTCATCGTGCTGCCCGGGCTGCTGCTCAAGCGCCGCTGGGCCGACCTGCGCTTCGCCCTGCATCCGCTGGCCCTGATGGTGTTCGCCGCCGTCGCCCTGCCTTGGATGATTGCCATGCAGCAGCGCTACCCGGGCTTCTTCGACTACTTCATCGTCGAACAGCACTTCCACCGCTACACCGAGGCCCGCTTCAACAACGCCCAGCCCTGGTGGTTCTTCCTCGCCGTGCTGCCGCTGGCGACGCTGCCCGCCAGCCTGCGCCTGCCCGCAGCCCTGCGCCGCAGGGGCTTCGAACTCTGGTGGATGGTCGTCATCGTCGGCTTCTTCTCGCTGCCGCGCTCCAAGCTGGTCGGCTATGTGCTGCCGGCCCTGTTGCCCACCACCCTGCTGCTGGCCGAGGCCTGGCGCGGCAAGCGCTTCGCGCAAGCGGCCTGGGCCGTCAGCGCGTTGCTCTGCGTGGCCACCGTGCCGGCCATCGCCCGCTGGGGCAAGCCCGACCATGCCGACGTGGGTGCCGCCCTGCACCAGCGCCTCGCACCGGGCGACCGAGTGCTGCTGAACGGCGAACCCTTTTTCGACCTCCGCCTGCAGGCCCGGCTGGACGCACCGCCGGCCGTGCTGGCCGACTGGGACGCGCTGCGCGCCCGGGGCGGCGACACCTGGCAGCGCGAGCTGCTGGACGCGGCCCGCTTCGACCCCGCCCATGGCGAGCCGGTGCTGTGGACGCCGCAGCGCCTGGCCCGCGAGCGCTGCGGGCCGGGCCGGATCTGGCTGGTCTCCACCAAGGAAGACGCCCTGCCCGAGGCGCGTCCCGTCTTCAGCGGCCGGCGCGCCACCTTGTTCGAGCTGCCGCGGCCGGCAGGCTGCCCATGAAGCAGCTGGCCCGCTATGCCGGCGTCGGCGCCGCGGCAACGGCGACCCACTACGCGCTGATGGTCCTGCTGGTGGAAACCTGGCACTGGCCCGCCTGGCTGGCCTCGGGCGCCGGCGCCGTGCTGGGCGCCCAGGTCGCCTTCTGGGCGAACCGGCGCTACACCTTCGACCACCGCGGCGCCTGGTGGCCGGCCTGGTGCCGCTTTCACGTGACGGCCGTGGCCGGCGCGCTGCTGGGCATGCTGATCGTCGACGCCGGCGTGCGTGCCGGCCTGCACTATCTGCTGGCGCAGGCCGTCGCCACGGTCCTGGTCATGCTGGCCACCTTCGCCGCCAACCGAATCTGGGCTTTCAGACGAGGCTGATACCGGACTCGACCAGGTCCTCGGCGAAGGCCTCGCTGGCGAGATAGGCCATCTCGTTGGCGCGCGCGGCGGCGATGGCATCGGCGGCATCGGGACCGCCCAGCGCCGGATGGCAGAAGAGCAAGGCGCCATCGGGCGCGGCGGCCAGCCAGCCGCGCACCAGGGCGCGGTAGTCGCAACGCGGGTCGAAGCCATAGACACCGACCAGGGCCGGCGCATGGGCGATGCGCTGCGCCCGCATCTGCGCCGCCAGCGCGCGACCGCCGCAGGCTTCGATGATGCGGCGCTTCAAGCCGAAGCCGGGGCCCAGCACGCGTCCGGTGTTGCGCAGCGGCACGGCCAGGGCTTGCGCGGCAGCCAGCGCAATGGGCCGCACGCCGGGCAGGGCATGCACATGCTGATGGCCGTCGATGAAGTCCGGCGCGCGGCCGGTGATGGCGACGAAGCGCTGCAGCTGGGCCTGGAATTCCTCGGCCAGCGCGGCCGCGGGCAGGCGGCCGAGAAAGGCCTGGGCGATCAACCCGCCAAGGCTGGGGAACTTGGGCCAAAGCCGCCGCAGCACCGGGCTCAGCGGCTCGCCTTCGGTCAGATTGAAGTGCAGGCCGGTCCGGGCGCTGCAATCACGCAGCGCAGGTCCGGCGGTGGCCCAGCGCGGCGGCGTGACGAGACAGCTCAGCGCCGTGATGCGTCCCTGGTCTGCCAGCGCCAGGACGCCGCGGTCGATGGCCGGCGCCTGGCCGTAATCGTCCGCGCAGACGCTCAGCCGACGCGGCGCCGTCATGGCGGGTTGCCGGTATCGAGGGCGACCAGGTAGACCGGCCGCTGCTTGACCTCGTCGAAGATGCGGCCGATGTATTCGCCCATGATGCCGATGGACAGCAGCTGCACGCCGCTGAAGAACATCAGGCCGACGACGACGGTGGGCCAACCCGGAATGGGATGGCCGTAGAGCAGGTGCTCGATGACCAGCCAGCCGCCATAGGCCAGCGCGCAGAAGGCGACGACGCCGCCGAGCGAGCTCCAGATGCGCAGCGGCAGGTTGCTGAAGGCCGTCACGCCGTTGAAGGCCAGATGCAGCAGGCGGCCGAGCGAGAAGTGGCTGCGACCGCTGGCGCGCGGGCGCGGCGTGTAGGGAAGGAACTCGGTCCGGTAGCCCACCCAGGCGTAGAGGCCCTTCATGAAGCGGTTGCGTTCCGGCAGCGCGTTGAGGGCGTCGACGACGCGTCGGTCCAGCATGCGGAAGTCGCCCGCGTCCGGCGGGATGTGCAGCCGCGTGGAGGCATTGACGAGGCGGTAGAAGAGCCGCGTGCCCCAGCGCTTGAACCAGCCCTCCTCGTCGCGGTTGGCGCGCACCGCGCAGGCCATGTCGGCACCGCGCAGCCAGGCCGCATGCATGGCGGCGATGAGCTCGGGGGCATGCTGGCCATCGGCATCCATCAGCAGCACCCGATCGGCATCGGCCAGGGCGAGGCCGGCCGTCAACGCGGCTTCCTTGCCGAAGTTGCGCGACAACTTGACATAGCGCAAGGGCAGACCGGCATTGCGCGCGGCCAGGGCGACGGCGGCGGTGTCGTCGCTGCTACCGTCGTCGACGAGCACGATGCGCCAGCGTGGCGTGACGCCAGCCAGCACGGGGCGCAGTTGATCGAAGAGGCCAGGCAGGTTGGCGGCCTCGTTGAAGGCCGGCAGGACGACGTCCAGGCTGGCGCTGGGAAGACGGGCCGTTTGGGGCATGGCGTCATTCTGGTTAACCCGAATGACAGCCTGCTTACCCGGGACTGTCCAGCGCCTGTCCTGCCGCGCGCAGCCGGACCATGATTCTCCAATTGAGGCCGCCCATGAAATCAATCCGCGATCGTCTGCGCCAGCTCGGCCCCGGCCTCATCACCGGCGCGGCGGACGACGATCCCAGTGGCATCGCCACCTACTCCCAGGCCGGCGCCCAGTTCGGCTACGGCATGCTGTGGAGCGTCATCTTCACGCTGCCGCTGATGGCGGCGATCCAGATCGTCAGCGCCCGCATCGGCTACGTGACGGGTCGCGGTCTCGCCGCCAACATGAAACAGGCCTTTGCGCGGCCCGTGCTGCTCGCGCTGGTGGGCCTGCTGCTGGCGGCCAACACGCTGAACATCGCCGCCGACATCGCCGCGATGTCCAGCGCCGTGCAGATCCTGGTGGGCGGGCCGACGCTGGTCTATGCCATCGGCTTCGGCGTCGCCAGCGTGCTGATGCAGGTCTTCCTCGCCTACGAGAGCTATGTGCGCTGGCTGAAATGGTTGACGCTGGCCCTGCTGGCCTATGTCGGCGTCGTCCTCGTCATCGGCCTGGACTGGGGCGAGGTCCTGCTGCGAGTCGTTCGCCCGCAGCTGAGCTGGAACCGCGACACGGTGCTGATGGTGGTGGCCGTGTTCGGCACGACCATCAGCCCCTACCTTTTCTTCTGGCAGGCCAGCCAGGAGGTGGAGGACTGCGCGGGCCGCCCCTGCCAGGCCAGCGATGTGCGCCGCCACCTGCGCCGCATCAAGCTCGACACCCACATCGGCATGGGTTTTTCCAACCTGATCGCCTTCTTCATCATGCTGTCGACGGCGGCGACGCTGAACGTCCACGGCGTGCGCGACATCCAGACCTCGACCCAGGCCATCGAGGCCCTGCGACCGCTGGCCGGCGAGCACGCCGCCCTGCTGTTCAGCCTGGGAATCATCGGTACCGGCCTGCTGGCCGTGCCGGTGCTGGCCGGCTCGGCCGCCTATGCCGTGGCGGAAGTGCTCGGCTGGAAGGACAGCCTCAGCCTGCGGCTGGAGCGCGGCGAAGGCCGCGGCTTCTACGCCGTGATCGCCGCCGCGACGCTGGGCGGCGTGGCCCTGTGCTTCGCGCCACTGGACCCGGTGCGGGCGCTGTTCTGGTCGGCCGTCTTCAACGGCATCAGCGCCGTGCCCATCATGGCCGCCATGATGGTGCTGGCCACGCGCGCCTCCGTCATGGGCGAGCACGTCATCGGTCCCAGGCTGCGTCGCATGGGCTGGATCGCCACGGCCGTGATGGCCGTCACCGCGCTGGCGCTGCTGCCGTTCTGAGAGCCTCGCCCGCCGCCGTCACTGCGGCTCGCGCAAGAGGTAGTTGAAGCTGAAGGAGACGCGGTCGGAATCGGTCAGGTTGGCGCCGACGCGATGGAAGACCTCGGAGCGGAACAGCACCAGGCGACCGACGGCCGGTGCGATGCCCTCGGGGTCGAAGAGCTTGGTCTGCATGTCCACCGGCATGATGGACAGGTCACCGTCCCGACCGTTGGTTCGGAAATAGAAGGCCCCGCTGATGGGCAGGCCGACGGCCTCGCGCTCGTGGTTGTGGCGCTCCTGGTAGCCGTGGCGGCCCGTCACATTGATCCAGCTCTGCGAATACGCCTCGTCGAAGACCAGGCCCGCGGCCGACTCGCGCGTGCGGGCGACGAACTCCAGGATCTGGCTTTCAACGAATTCACGCAGCCGGTGCAGGCCGGCGGCGACGAAGAGATGCCGCTCGGCCTCGAAGGAGGACCAGACCTGGTCGCCCCAGGCCGGCCGCAGCAGCGTCTTGATCTGGGCCTCGCGGGCCAGCACCTCGGCCTGGATCGCCGCCAGCGTCGCCGCGTCAGCCTGGCTGACGGCGACCAGGGTCGGGAACAGGACCTTGACGTCCATCGGCCTCTCAGCCGACGCGACAGACCTTCAGCATGTTCGTTCCGCCCGGGTAGCCCATGGGCTCGCCACAGGTGATTGCATAGGTGTCGCCAGGCATCAGCACGCCGCGCTCGACCAGGATCTTCTCGGCCGCCGCGAGGGCCGTGTCGCGATCCTCGAACTTGGGCATCAGCAGCGGCAGCACATTGCGGTACAGGGCCATCTTGCGCTGGCTGATCGCCTGGGTCGTCAGGCCGAAGATGGGCACCTGGATGCGATGGCGGCTCATCCACAGCGCGGTCGAGCCCGACTCGGTGAGGGCCAGGATGGCCTTGCAACCCAGGTGGTAGGCCGTGAACAGCGCGCCCATGGCGATGGACTGGTCGATGCGGCCGAACTGGCGGCCGGCAAAGTCGGTGTCCAGGCTGACGAACTCGGCACGCTCGGCTTCCAGCGCGATGGCGGCCATCTGCTCGACGGTCTCGATGGGGAACTTGCCGGCGGCGGTCTCGGCGGACAGCATGACGGCATCGGTGCCGTCCAGCACGGCGTTGGCCACGTCGCTGACCTCGGCGCGCGTCGGCACCGGGTTGACGATCATGGACTCCATCATCTGCGTGGCCGTGATGGAGACCTTGTCCAGCTCGCGGGCCATCTTGATCATGCGCTTCTGCAGCGCCGGCACGGCCGCGTTGCCGACTTCCACGGCAAGGTCGCCGCGCGCCACCATGATGCCGTCGCTGGCCTTCAGGATGGCTTCGAGATGGGGGATGGCCTCGTAGCGCTCGATCTTGGCGATCATGGCCGGCTTGTGGCGATAGGGCTCGCCGGCCACATTGGCCAGCTGGCGGGCCATCTCCATGTCGGTGGCGTTCTTGGGGAAGCTCACCGCCAGATATTCGCACTGGAAGGACATCGCGGTCTTGATGTCCTCCATGTCCTTGCCGGTCAGGGCCGGGGCCGTCAGGCCGCCCCCCTGCTTGTTGATGCCCTTGTTGTTGGACAACTCGCCGCCGAGCTTGACGGTGGTGTGGACCTGGGCGCCGAGCACATGGTTGACGGTCAGCACCAGCAGGCCGTCGTTCAGCAGCAGGGTGTCGCCGGGCTTCACGTCGCGCGGCAGTTCCTTGTAGTCGAGGCTGGCGATCTCCTGGTTGCCCAGCTCGGTGCGGTCGGCATCGAGGATGAAGGGCGCGCCGGGGACCAGCTCGATCTTGCCGCCTTCGAACTTGCCGACGCGGATCTTGGGGCCCTGCAGGTCGGCCATGATGGCCACCGACTTGCCCACCCGCTGCGCCGCCTCGCGGACCATGTTGGCCCGGTCGATGTGGTCCTGGGCCTTGCCGTGGGAGAAGTTCAGGCGCACGACGTCGACGCCGGCGCGGATCATCTTCTCCAGCACCTCCGGCGTGTTGGAGGCGGGGCCGAGGGTGGCGACGATCTTGGTGGCGCGGGTCATGGCTTGTCTCGAGTTTCTTGGCGGCGCGGAATTATGTTCCGTTGCACCCCGTCCGAGTTTCTTCACGTTTCAAGCCAGCGTCTTCTCCAGGAAGGCGCTCAGCGGGTCGGACGCATAGCCGCCGAAGGGGCCGCGCTCGACATAGCCCAGGCGCCGGTACAGGGCCAGGGCCTCGGGCTGGTGAATGCCGGTTTCCAGCCGCGCCAGCGCGATGCCCAGCTCGACGAGGTCGGCCTCTAACCGCGCCATCAGCTGCCGCGCCACACCCCGGCCGCGCTCGCTGTCGAGCACGAAAAGCCGCTTGATCTCCCCATAGCCGTCGGCCTCGAAGAGCTTGACGCCGCCGCAGCCGACGAGCTGCTCGCCCCGCCACAGGCCGTAGAAGCGGCCCTGCGGCGGACGCAGGCCATCGGCGGGCTCGAAGTGGTTGCTTTCGGCCGGATAGAGGGCGCTCATATAGGCCTCGGACAGGGCCATCAGGCGCTGGGCGTCGGGGTGGCCGGGGTCCAGCGGCGCGAGGCGAACGGACGGGTCTGGGGTCATGGTGGTTCGATACCAGTTACAGCGAAGGCACCGTCATCGCGAGCAGATAGCGCGCCGATTCGGTCCCAGGGTTGGTGAAGACGGTACGGCCCAGGCAACGGAAGCTGATCGAGTCGCCGGCGGCCAGTTCGAAGACCTGTCCCTGCAGGCTCAGTCGCAGATGGCCTTCGACCAGGCAGAGGTGGTGCTCCAGCCGCGCGACGGTGGGCTCTTCGTAGACCAGCTCGGCGCCGGGGGCGAGCCGGCCCTCGATGACCTCGGTCGCAAAGCCCGCCAGCGGCGGGCAGCGCATCAGGCGTTCGAAGCCGCTCTGCACGTCATGCCAGCGCGGCTGGTCGGCGGCGCGCAGCAGGCGCACCGGCAGGGTCTCGGCCTCAGCCAGCAGGCGGCTCAGCGGCAGGCCGTAGGCCCGGGCCAGGCGCGACAACAGCGTCGCCGTCGGACTGGTCTCGGCGCGTTCCAGCCGACTCAGAGTGGCACGGCTGACACCGCTCTTGGCCGCCAGTTCGTCCAGCGACCAGCCGGCCGCCGTGCGCAACGCCGCCAGGCGTTCGGCCAGTTGGCGCTCGAACTGGCCCTCTTCGTTCAATTCGGAGAATTCTTCTCTCATATGAGAATATGCTAGCCGATATGAAGGATCACCACACCGCGCCCCTGTGGGCCGCGCTCGCCGTCGTGCTGACCTGGGGCCTGAACTTCCCGCTGTCCAAGGCCTTGTTCACGCAGATTGGCCCGACGGGCTTCCTGGGCCTGCGCTACCTGCTGATGCCCTTCTGCGCCATCGCCCTGCTGTGCTGGCGCTTCGGCCTGCGCTGGCCGCGACTGGACCGCGGTGAGGTCTGGCCGCTGGTGCGGCTGACGCTGATCGGCCAGGGCCTGCACCTGCTGCTGTCGGCGTATGGCATGCAGGGCTCCACCGCCTTCAGCGCCAGCGTGCTGCTGGCCTGCGGGCCGGTGTTCACGCTGCTCATCCTGCGCTTCAGCGGCCTCGAGAAGCTGTCGCGCGGCCAGGTCGCCGGCGTGGCCATGGCGGCCATGGGCGCCCTGCTTTTCACGTCGGACAAGCTGCTGGCCGCCGACTGGCAGGCCTCCGTCGGCGACCTGACCCTGCTCGCCGCCGCCGCCCTGTTCAGCTACTACACGGTGCACAGCAAGCCGCTGATCCAGCACCACGGCGGCGTGACGGTGCTGGGCTATGGCAGCCTGGTCTGCACCCTGCCCATGCTGCTGTGGTGCTCGCCGGCCCTACTGTCGACGGACTGGGCCACGCAACCCACCTGGGTCTGGACGGGCACCTTCTGGCAGGTCGCCGGCGGCGGCTTCATCGGCTGGCTGGCCTGGGGCTGGGCCAACGAGAAGCGCGGCGTGGCCCGCACGGCGCCGCTGATCTATCTGATGCCGCTGATCGCCGGCGGGGCCGCCTGGGCCTGGGGTGGCGAAAGCTTTTCCCTGCACAAGATCCTCGCGGCCGGCCTCATCCTGGCCGGCGTCGCGCTGGCGCAATTCGGCGCTGCCAGCTTCTGGCCGGGGCGCCAGGCCCTGGACAACAACACGGCTGGCTAGCGGGACGCGCCCATCGCGTCGTCGATGGCCCGCAACTGCCGGTCCGGCAGGGCCTTGTTGCAGAAGAAATAGCGCCCTTCGCCGGGCGGGGCATCGGGCAGGCGGCGCAGCTCCAGTGCAACGCCGGCATCGCCCAGCTGCTTGATCAAGGCTTCGCCTTCCTCTTCGGTGAACAGCGTCGCGTCGGCCACGCCCAGCAGCACGAGGCGCACGCGCGCCATGCTGTGGTCGGACGAACGGATGATCTTGGCGCGACTCTCGGCCAGCGCCTTGTCGGTCTCGGCCCCGTAGGAATAGCCCACGCGCAAGGCCAGGGTGACGGTCGGCGACTGGATCACCGTCGCGAAGCGATGGACGTCGTTGAGGCGGCCATCCCTGCGGATCATCAGGCTCTGGGGCGGACTGCTGTAGACCGGCAGCCGCGAGTATTTGCCGACCTTCTCGCGCTCCGCGGTGCGGTACAGGCCCAGCGCACAGGCGGGCTCGTTGTTGCGCGAGATCATCGCGACCTGCCGGGCCACGGGCGCCTCGCGCAATTCGGCCGTGAGCCCGGCGCGCTGCAGGATGGCCGTGGCCGGCGCGCCCTGGACACCCGTCAGCTGGTTGTCCTGGCGGCTCATCAGCGGCGGCCGCTCCTCGTAGTACAGCACCAGGTCCGAGGCGCCCGCCCGGGTGGCAGCGCAGGCGGCCAGCAGGGCCATCAACAAGTGGGGAAAGGCTCGGGTACTGCAATTCACGAGGCCAGGGTAGCCGGCCGACGGCCGGCTGCAAACCCCACCCTAACCCTCAGCGCCGCACGCCGTTGGCCTCGGCCACGGCCAGCGCCGTCATGTTGACGATGCGGCGCACCGTCGCCGATGGCGTCAGGATGTGCACCGGCCGGGCCGCGCCGAGCAGGATGGGGCCGACCGTCACGCCGTGGCTGGCGCTGATCTTGAGCACGTTGAAGAGGATGTTGGCGGCGTCCAGCGTCGGCAGCACCAGCAGGTTGGCCGCGCCCTTGAGCTTGCTGTCGGGCAGGAAGGCCTGGCGCACGCTCTCGGACAGGGCCGCGTCGCCGTGCATCTCGCCGTCGCACTCGACCTCGGGGTTGGCGGCTGCGAACAGCTCGTGGGCACGGCGCATCTTCAGCGCCGACGGTCGCGTGCTGGAGCCGAACATCGAGTGGCTGACGAAGGCCAGCTTGGGCGGCAGGCCGAAGCGGCGCACTTCCTCGGTGGCCATGGCGGCGATGTCGGCCAGCTCCTCGGCGTCGGGCGAGTCGTTGACGAAGGTGTCGGCGATGAAGAGCGTCATCTGCTCCAGCATCAGCGCATTCATCGCAGCGAACTGGCGGGCGCCCGGGGCCAGGCCGACCAGCTCGCGCACCTGCTCCAGGTGGCGGTCGAAGCGGCCCACCATGCCGCAGATCATCGCGTCGGCGTCGCCCAGCTCGATGGCCAAGGCGCCGATGGCCGTGTTGGAGCGGCGCACGGCCGATTTCGCCATCTCGGGCGTCACGCCATTGCGCTTCATGCGCGCGTGATAGGCCTCCCAGTACTGGCGGAAACGCGGGTCGTCCTCGGGGTCGATGACGGCCACGTCGTCGCCGAGCTTGAGGCGCAGGCCGGCGCGCTGGATGCGCGCCGCCAGCACCGCCGGGCGGCCGATCAGCGTCGGCCTGGCGAGGCCCTCGTCGATGGCGACCTGCACGGCGCGCAGCACACGCTCGTCCTCGCCCTCGGCGTAGATGACGCGAGCGGGCGCGGCCTTGGCGGCCGAGAAGACCGGGCGCATGAACATGCCGGTCTGGTAGACGAAGCGCTCCAGCGACTGGCGGTAGGCGACCAGGTCTTCCACCGGACGCGTGGCCACGCCATCGGCGGCTGCAGCGGCGGCAACGGCGGGCGCGATGCGCAGAATCAGGCGGGCATCGAAGGGCTTGGGAATCAGGTAGTCGGGGCCGAAGGCCAGCTCCTGGCCGGCATAGGCCGCCGCCACTTCATCGCTGGTCTCGGCCTTGGCCAAGGCCGCGATCTCGCGCACGCAAGCCAGCTTCATGCCCTCGGTGATCTTGGTGGCGCCGCAGTCCAGCGCACCACGGAAGATGTAGGGAAAGCACAGGACGTTGTTGACCTGGTTGGGGTAGTCGCTGCGGCCCGTGGCCACGATGCAGTCCGGCCGCACCTCCTTGGCGAGCTCGGGGCGGATCTCGGGCTCGGGATTGGCCAGGGCCAGGATGATGGGCTGGGCAGCCATGGTCTTGACCATGTCGGCGCTCAGCACACCGGCGGCCGAGCAGCCCAGGAACACATCGGCGCCGTCGACCACGTCTGCCAGCGTGCGCGCGCTGCTGATCTGGCAATAGCGCTGCTTGGACTCATCCAGCTTGCCGGCCTTGGCGTCCTCACGCTCGCTCTGGATCACGCCGCGCGAATCGCAGACGAAGACGTTCTCGCGCTTGACGCCCAGGCCCACCATCACGTCCAGGCAGGCAATGGCCGCGGCGCCCGCGCCCGACACCGCGACCTTGACCTGGGCGATGTCCTTGCCCACCAGTTCCAGGCCGTTCAGCAGGGCGGCCGACGAGATGATGGCCGTGCCATGCTGGTCGTCGTGGAAGACCGGAATGTTCATGCGCTTGGACAGCTCGCGCTCGATGTAGAAGCATTCGGGCGCCTTGATGTCCTCGAGGTTGATGCCGCCCAGCGTCGGCTCCATCGCGGCAATGATGGCTATCAGCTTGTCGGGGTCGCGCTCGGCCAGCTCGATGTCGAAGACGTCGATGCCGGCGAACTTCTTGAACAGACAGCCCTTGCCTTCCATGACGGGCTTGGCGGCCAGCGGGCCGATGTCACCCAGGCCCAGCACGGCGGTGCCGTTGGTGATGACGCCGACGAGATTGCCGCGCGACGTGAAGTCGGCGGCGAGGGCCGGGTCGCGCTCGATATCCAGGCAGGGATAGGCCACGCCCGGCGAGTAGGCCAGCGACAGGTCGCGCTGGTTGGAGAGGGCCTTGGTCGGCGTGACGGAAATCTTGCCGCGCGTCGGGCTGCGGTGGTATTCGCGGGCTGCGTCGCGCAGTGCGGCTTCGGCAGGCGACAAGGGAGCGTTGTTCTTTTCCATGGCAGTACATCTCCGGGAGGGAACCCGGAAGATTACGCCGCGTTTCATGGCCTGCGCGATGCAGGTTTCTTGGCGATCTATGCCGAAGCCGATATCACCCGGTTGCGCCCGGCGTGCTTGGCGCGGTACATGGCCTGATCGGCCTCGCGCATCGCGGCTTCCAGTTCGGACTCGCGGTTGGCCTGGGCCACGCCCCAGCTCGCCGTCACCTCCAGGCCAGCCGGCCAGGTCGTGCCGGCCAGCACCTGGCGCAGCCGCTCGGCCACCGCCGCGGCTTCCTGCGCCGGCGTCTGCGGCATGACGATGACGAACTCCTCGCCGCCCCAGCGCGCCAGCAGGTCGTCCTTCGGCAGGTTGGCGCGCAGGGTCTGGGCCAGGCACTTCAGCACCCGGTCGCCGACGTCGTGGCCATGCTCGTCGTTGATGCGCTTGAAGTGGTCGGCGTCCACGAAGACGACGGACAGCGGGAAGCTCAGCTCGGCCTGGGCGCGCAGCAGCAGGTCCAGCGCGCGGTTCAGGCCTTCGCGGTTGGAGACCTGGGTCAGCGGGTCGCGCAGGGCCAGCTTCTCGAGCATGCGCGAACGCTGCACCGACATCCGCAGGCGGCCGCGCACCATCCAGGATTCCCAGACCAGATAGGCCAGCAGGCTGAACATCCACAGGCCCACCAGGCCGAGGCGGAAGGTTTCGGGCGGCACCCAGTTGCCGACCAGTTCGGCCCGGTCGAGGCGTATCAGGTGCACGCCCGGCGCCACCTGGCCGCTGGTGCTGAGGCTGAAGACGCGCATGCGGTCCAGCTGCGGGCCCATCAGCTCGACCGGCAGCGGGTGGCTCTGCGCCCACCAGGAGCTCACCATGAACTGGGCCAGGCGGAATTCCACCGGCTGCGGCTGGGCACCCGGCGCGAACACGACTTCATGGGGCTTGAGGTCGATGGCCTGGCCCTTGGCCGAGTAGGCGGGATGGAAGTTGCGCAGGAAGGCGCGCACCTGGGGCGGGCTGTTGTCCAGGGTCGGGCCCTCGGCATGCAGCCAGAGCCGGATGTGGCTGAAGCGGCTGACGTCGAGGTCGCGGCCCAGCATCTCGATCTGCATCTCGCAGTAGGGCCACTGAAAGCCGGCCTTGATCTGGCAGCGCATCGTGATCGGGCCGCCGGAAGCGGCGCCGACCTGCTCGACGTGGCTGCCGCCGCCGCCGCTGCTGTCGTCGGTCAGCTGCAGGCGCTGGGTCGGGCCACGCCCATCCAGCGCCAGGCGGCGCGTCATCCAGTGCTCGTTGGCATAGAGCCCAAGCAGCGTCGTGACGACGAGCAGAGCGAGCAGCCAGCGAAGAACCATCCGGCCATTGTGGTGGCCAGCGTCATCGACTTGTCACATTGCCCCAGCCCGGGGCGTGAAATCGGTCCGCACGGGGCGGACCGACATGTATCAGCCGGCCGCGCGCTTGGCCAGGATCTCGAAAGCCGGCAGGGTCTTGCCCTCCAGCACTTCCAGGAAGGCGCCGCCGCCCGTGGAGATGTAACCGACGTCCTTCTCGATGCCGTACTTGGCGATGGCGGCCAGCGTGTCACCCCCGCCGGCGATGCTGAAGGCCACGCTCTCGGCGATGGCGCGCGCGATGGCCTCGGTGCCATGGGCGAAGGCCGGGAACTCGAACACGCCGACCGGGCCGTTCCAGACGATGGTGCCGGCGTCCTTGAGCTTCTCGGCCAGCCGGGCGGCCGTCTTGGGGCCGATGTCGAGGATGAGATCGTCATCTTCGACGTCGGTGGCCGCCTTGACGGAGGCGGTCGCCCCGGCCGCGAAGGCCTTGGCGGTCACGACGTCTTCAGGAATCGGCACCTCGGCGCCGCGGGCCTTCATGGCTTCGATGACGGCCTTGGCCTGGTCGACCAGGTCGGGCTCGGCCAGCGACTTGCCGATCTTCAGGCCGGCGGCCAGCATGAAGGTGTTGGCGATGCCGCCGCCGACGATGAGGCCGTCCACCTTGCTGGACAGGCTTTGCAGAATGGTCAGCTTGGTCGAGACCTTGGAGCCGGCGACGATGGCCACCAGCGGGCGGCGCGGATTGGCCAGGGCCTTGGTGATGGCGTCGATCTCGGCGGCCAGCAGCGGGCCGGCGCAGGCGACCTTGGCGAACTTGGCGATCCCATAGGTCGTGGCCTCGGCGCGATGGGCAGTGCCGAAGGCGTCGTTGACGAAGATGTCGCACAGCGCGGCCAGCTTGCGGGACAGCTCTTCGCTGCACTTCTTCTCGCCCTTGTTGACGCGGCAGTTTTCCAGCAGCACCAGCTCACCCGGCGCGACGGAGACGGTGTCGACCCAGTCGCGCTGCAGCGGCACCGGGCGGCCCAGCAGCTCGGCCATGCGCTCGGCGACGGGGGCCAGCGAATCCTCGGGCTTGAACTGCCCTTCAGTCGGGCGGCCCAGGTGGGAGGTGACCATGACGGCGGCACCGGCGTCCAGGGCCATCTTGATGGCCGGCAGCGAGGCACGGATGCGGGTGTCCTCGGTGATCTTGCCGTTGTCGTCCTGCGGCACGTTGAGGTCGGCGCGGATGAAGACGCGTTTGCCGGCCACCTTGCCGGCGGCGATCAGGTCGGAGAAGCGGATGACGTTCATGGTCGGGCGGGGCAGTTGGTGAAAACTTCCGCGATTCTCACCCCTGCTCCGCACCGTACCTCGCTGAAACCGCGGACCGGCGCCGGGCCGTCCCAAGCCGGCCCGCAGGCGATGTGCCTGCGGCTCCATGCCGCAGGCATCGCCGTCCCCGCGGGGGACCGGCTGGGCTCGCTCGCGTTCAGCGCGGCGAGACCGGACGAGGGGTCAACAGCTACCAGCCGAGTCCGAGCTTGAGCGGCAGCATGACGGCCATGCCGACGAGGATGGTGCCGAGGATGCCCTTGCGCCAGAAAAAGTAGGCCGTAGCCGCCACCGCGGCGGGCCAGCGCGCGTCCTGCCAGGTCGTGATGACATGACCTTGCGTCATGAAGATCTCGGGGGCGACGACGGCCATCAGGGCGGCCAGCGGTGCGACCTTGAGCAACTCGCGCAACCAGTCGGGGATGGGCAGGGGCTTCTCGCCGATCATGAAGAAGCCGCGCGTCAGCACGGTGATGGCGCCGAGGCCGAACAGCGCGATCCAGATCAGGACGTCGCTCATCGCCGCGCCTTCCTCGCATCCAGCCACCAGCCCACCGCCCCGGCCGCGACGATGGCGCAGAGGATGTTCAGCTTGAGCGGCAGCGAATAGGTCGCGATGGACACCGCGCCGGCCGTCAGGGCCACCCACCACAGCATCTTCTCCCCCAGCAGGGAGTAGGAGATGCCGAGCAGGGCCAACACGCCGGCGAAGGCGATGCCCCATTGCGGCGGGATGCGGTCGGCCAGCAGGATGCCGGCGAAGGAGCAGCCCTGCCAGGTCGGCCAGTTGACGGCCACGCCGCCCCAGAAGTAGCGCTGCTGACTCGGCGCCGGCGCAGCGTCGGGATAGCGCTTCACGAAGTAGGCGAAATTCAGGTCGGCGGCGAAATACGTCGTCACCAGCCGGCGCAGGCGGGGCAGGTGGCCGAAGTAGTGGCGCCACTGCGCGCTGAAGATGACGAAGCGCAGATTGACGCAGAAGGCCGTGGCCAGCAGCACCCACAGCGGGGCGCCAGCGGCGATCAGCGGCACCGCCGAAAGCTGGGCGCTGCCGGCGAACACCAGCAGCGACATGCCCATGGCCTGCGGGATGCTGAGCCCGCCCTTCACCATCGTGACGCCGGCGACCAGGCCCCAGGCGGCCAGACCGAGGGAGGGCGAGGCCATGTCGCGTGCGCCCTGGCGGAAATCGGGGTCCGCCGTCAGCGCACGCAGTCGATCAAGAAACTGCATCCCGCCATTGTGGCGGGAGCTGCCTTACTGCCCGATCTTGCGGACTTTGCCGCTGCCGGCGATGGAGCTGGTGATCTCCGGCGTGCCGGCGTACTTCACGTCGCCCGAACCGGCGATGGAGACATGCAGCTTCTTGGTCGCGTTGACCTGGGCATCGCCGCTGCCGGCGATGGTGACCTTGACCTCTTCCGTCACCAGGTCGGCGGCCTTCACGTCGCCGCTGCCGGCGATGGAGACGTTGGCGCTGTTGCAGCGGCCGGCCGCGACGATGTCGCCGCTGCCGCTGACCTTCATGCCCAGGCGCTCGGCCTCGAGGTTGGCGAAGCGGATGTCGCCCGAGCCGGCTATTGCCGCGTCGACGCCGGCCGTCTTCATGGCCTCGACCTTGACCGTGCCGGAACCGGCCACCGACACGGCGCGCAGGGCCGGCATCTCTATGGTCAGGCTGGGGTTGGTGGAGGTGTTGATGCTGAAGCCCTTCTTGGGCTCGACCTGCAAGGTGCGGCCCTTGCCACTGTCGACGACCCGGGTCTCGATATACGGCAGCAGGTTGCGGTCGGCCTTGACCTCGACCTTGTTGCCCGAGCCCTGGCGGATGACGATGTTGAAGCCGCCGGCCGTGGCCACGCCGTCGAAGGCGCCGGTGTCGCGGGCCTCGGTGGCGATGTCGCCGTTGCCGTTGATGCGCTCGCTGTTGCTGCTCCAGCTCCAGGCCTGGGCGGTGCCGCTGGCCGCGGCGGCAGCGATGAGACCAAGGGCGAAAAGACGGCGGGAGTTGTTCATGGCGGGCTCCATCGGGGTTGTGATGGTTGCCATGGTGCCAAGCCGTCCGGGGCGGCGCCCGCAGGAGGTGACGATGCGCGGGATCGGAGGGCCGAAATGCGGCTGGGCGCGCTGGTCAGTGGCCCTTGGCCTTCTCCGGTGCCTTCTCCGGTGCTTTTTCCGCGGCCTTCTCGGGCGCCTTCTCGGCCGGCTTGGCCTCGGCTTCCTCGTCCTTGGGCTTGACCGACCCCGGCCGCGGCACGACGGGCGTGACGCCTTCGAGCTTGTTCTCGCGCATGTACTCGTCCATCTCGCGCCAGCCGACGTAGATGGCAGCCTTCTGGGCCTTGGGGTTCAGCACATAGCAGTCCTCGATGGCCCGCATAGCGTGCCGGCAGGCGCTGCCGATGGCTTTGCCCTCGGCCTCCTTGGCGGCGGCCACCTTGGCGGGGTCGTCGATGCCCAGTTGCTCGCAGGCGGACAGGGCGGCGAGCAGGGGCAGGGCAAGAAGGAAGCGCTTCATGGGCTCAGGTATCGGCGGCAGGCCGGTGAACTTGAATCAGCGCTTCGCCATCGCGAGCAGACGCGTGACGCGTTCCTCGGTCGACGGGTGGGTGGAGAACAAGCTGCGCCAGCCGCCGCCGGTCAGCGGATTCATGATCATCATCTGCGCCGTCTCGGGGTGGGCCTCGGCGGGCGCCAGCGGGATGCCCTGGGCGACGCGGTGGATCTTGTCCAGGGCCGACGCCAGGGCGGCCGGATCGCCGGACAGCTCGGCACCGCCCCGATCGGCCTCGAACTCGCGGGCGCGGCTGATCGCCATCTGGATCAGCATGGCCGCAATGGGTGCCAGGATGGCAACGGCCAAGCCGGCCAGCGGATTGGTCGGACGGCCGTTCTCGTCGCGGCCACCGAAGAAGGCGGCGAAATTGGCCAGCATGGAGATCGCACCGGCCATGGTCGCGCTGACGGTGCTGATGAGGATGTCGCGGTGCGCCACATGGGCCAGCTCATGGGCCATGACGCCGCGCAGTTCGCGCTCCGACAGCACGCGCAGGATGCCGGTGGTCGCGGCGACGGCGGCATGCTCGGGGTTGCGGCCGGTTGCGAAGGCGTTGGGGGCGTCTTCCTGGATCAGGTAGACCTTGGGCATGGGCAAGCCCCCACGTGCGCTGAGCTCCTGCACCATGCGGTAGAACTGCGGCGCCGAGCTCTCGTCGACCTGCTGGGCGTTGTACATGCGCAGCACCATGTCGGCCGAGAACCAGTAGGCGAAGAAGTTCATGCCCGCCGCCACCAGCAACGCGAGCAGCATGCCGGTCTGGCCACCGACGTAGGCGCCGATCAGCATGAACAGTGCCGTGATGGCCGCCATCAGGACGGCAGTCTTCACGAGGTTGAACATCTCAATACGCTTTCAGGGAAGTGGCGGCAGCGTGGCAGATGGTGCCACGCCGTGCCGTTTTCAAGCGTCGAAGCGTTCGCCGACCGTGATGGGCCGGGCCTGCAGGAAGGCGGCAGCCGGGCCGCGCCTGCCGCCGGCCCGCTGCAGTTCGGTGAGCTTGAGGGCGCCCTGGCCGCAGGCAACGACCGGCCCCGGGGCGATGACCTCGCCCGGCTGGCCCCGGCCTTCGACGACCTCGGCCCGCCAGACCTTGACCGTCTCGCCGGCCAGCGTCGCGACACCGCCGGGGAAGGGATCGAAGGCGCGCAGGCGGCGCTCGATCTCGGCGGCCGGCTGGGTCCAGGCGATGGTGCTTTCGGCCTTCTCGATCTTGTGAGCGTAGGTAACACCCTCGGCCGGCTGAGGCGTGCGCGTCAGGCGGGCGGCCTGCAGGGCCTCGACGATGAGGCGACCACCCAGAGCGGCCAGGCGGTCATGCAGCACGGCCGTGGTGTCGTCGCCACGGATGGCTTCGCGGCCCACCAGCAGCATGTCGCCGGTGTCCAGGCCCGCGTCCATCTGCATGATGGTGATGCCGGTCTCGGCGTCACCGGCCTCGATGGCACGGTGGATGGGCGCCGCCCCGCGCCAGCGCGGCAACAGCGACGCGTGGATGTTCAGGCAACCGCGCCGCGGGGTGTCCAGCACCCACTGCGGCAGGATGAGGCCGTAGGCGGCCACGACCATGACGTCGGCGTCGGCCGCCAGCAACGCTTCCCGCGCAGCGGCTGCGTCGACGCCGTACTTGCCGTCCAGCTTCAGGCCTTGCGGCTGGGCGACCGGGATGCCGGCCGCCACGGCGCGCTGCTTGACGCTTGATGCCTGCAGCTTCATGCCGCGACCGGCCGGCCGGTCGGGCTGGGTCAGCACCAGGGGCACGGTGAAGCCGGCGGCCAGGATGGCATCCAGCGCAACGGCGGCGAACTCCGGCGTGCCGGCAAAGACGACCCGCATGATGGTCAGAGGCGCTGGTTGCGCTTCTTGGCCTCGGCTTCCTCTTCGCGCGTCTTCTTGACCATCTTGGTCTTGATGCGGTCGCGCTTGAGCGGGCTCAGGTATTCGACGAAGACCTTGCCCATCAGGTGGTCCATCTCGTGCTGCACGCAGACGGCCAGCAGGCCTTCGGCGTCGAATTCGTAGACCTCGCCGTCGCGGTTGGTCGCCCGCACGGTGACCTCGGCATGGCGGGGCACCTTGTCGTAGATCTGCGGCACGGACAGGCAGCCTTCCTCGCCGTCGACCATGCGTTCGCTGGTTTTCACCAGTTCGGGGTTGATCAGCACCCGCGGAGTGTCGCGATCTTGCGACGTATCGATGACGACGACGCGCTCGTGCACATCGACCTGGGTGGCGGCCAGGCCGACACCGTCGGCGGCGTACATGGTTTCCAGCATGTCATCGACGAGCTGGCGGATGCGTTCGTCCACGGCGGCGACCGGTTTGGCGACCGTGTGCAGGCGCGGGTCGGGGTAGCGGAGGATGTTGAGTTGGGCCATGGCGCCTTGTAAGCACTCGCAAACGAGCGCTAGCGGTTGTTGGTTGCCCCCGATGATTGCGGGCAGAATCACCCGGATTTTCGCCGATCCGGCAATCCCTTCGGAGACCGCTCCCGATGCCCGCTGCACGCCCCGCTCATTTCGCAGTCCTTGCGACCTGCCTCGCCCTCGCGTCGACGACCTCAGCCTGGGCCCAGACCAGCAAGCTGCCCGTCACCGCCGAGCAGCGGCGCGTGGCCGACGAGGTCGCCAGCGTCGGCATACCCCTGTCCGAACTGGCGCCCAACGCGCCTGACCAGCATGTGGTCAAGGCCGGCGACACCCTGTGGGACATCTCGACCCTGTTCCTGAAGAGCCCCTGGCGCTGGCCCGAGCTCTGGGGCATGAACCGCGACCAGATCCGCAACCCCCACCTGATCTACCCGGGCCAGGTGCTGATGCTGGTCAAGATCGACGGCCGCGCCCGGTTGCAGCTGGCCCAGGGCGTCGGCCAGGGCAGCAACGGCGTGGTCAAGCTGCGCCCGCAGATGCGCATCGCGGCACTGGATGGCAACCCCATCCCCACCATCCCGATGCACCTGATCCAGCCCTTCCTGACCGACGCCATCGTCTTCGACACCGATGCCCTGGCCAGCGCGCCGCGCATCGTGGCGGCCCAGGAAGGCCATGTGGTGCTGGGCCAGGGCGACCTTGCCTATGCCCGCGGCGACCTCGGCGGCGGCACCGACTTCCGCATCTTCCGTACCGCCCGCCCGCTGGTCGACCCGACCACCAAGGAAATCCTGGGCTACGAAGCGCCCTATGTCGGCACGGCCGAACTGACCCGCGCCGGCGAGGAGCGCCCCAACGGCGACGGCAAGGTCGACATCGTGCCGGCCACGCTGTCCGTCAAGCAGGTCAAGCAGGAAGTCGGCATCGGCGACCGCCTGGCGCCCGCGCCGGCCCGCAACCTCGAGCGCTATGTGCCCCATGCGCCCGACAAGGACATGGCGGGTCAAATCGCGGCTGTCTATGGCGATTCCATCATCGCCGGCCAGAACCAGATCGTCGCCCTGAACCGCGGCAAGCGCGATGGCGTGGAGCGTGGCCATGTGTTCGCGCTGTGGCGCGACGGCGCCCGGGTGCTGGACAAGACCCAGGACCGCGCCGAGGCCATCAAGCTGCCGGACGAGCGCCATGGCGTGCTGTTCGTCTTCGAGGTCTATGAGCGCGTGTCCTATGCGCTGATCATCACGGTCAAGGAACCGGCCAAGCCCGGCGATCGGTTCACACAACCCTGACCGCCGGCCATGCTGGCCTCGGCTGAGCTCGCCGCCTGGCTGCGGCTCACCGAGAGCATGGGGGCGGCGGCGGCCCGCCGGCTGCTGGCCATGGCCGGCAGCCCGGAGGCCGTCTTCGAGCTGCCCGCAGCGGCGCTGGACCAGGCCCTGTCGGGCAAGCAGCGCGAGGCCTTCAACCGGCCGCCCGAACATCTGGCCGAACTCATCGCCAAGGCCGAGGCCTGGCTGGCCGAGCCGGGCCAGGAGCTGCTGGCGCTGGGCGACGCCGACTACCCGCCCCGCCTGCTGGCCACGGCCGACCCGCCGCTGCTGTTGTGGCTGCAGGGCCGCCGCGAGCTGCTGGGCACGCCATCGCTGGCCATCGTCGGCAGCCGCAGCCCGACCGCCCAGGGCCGGGACAACGCCCGCGCCTTCGCCAGGGCCCTGGCCGGCGCCGGCTACACCATCGTGTCGGGGCTGGCGCTGGGCATCGACGCCGCCTCCCATGAGGGCGCGCTGGATGGCGCCGGCGCCACCATCGCCGTCGTCGGCACCGGGCTGGATCAGGTCTACCCGCCGCGCAACAGCGCGCTGGCGGCCCGCCTGCTGGCCGAGGGCGGCCTGATCGTCAGCGAATACTCACTTGGCACGCCGATCACGCAGGGCAACTTTCCCAAGCGCAATCGCATCATTGCCGGCTTGAGCCTGGGCTGCCTGGTGGTCGAGGCGGCCCTGCAGTCGGGCTCGCTGATCACGGCGCGGCTCGCCTCCGAGGCCGGCCGCGAGGTATTTGCCATTCCTGGCTCCATCCACTCGCCCCAGTCACGCGGCTGCCATGCGTTGATACGCCAGGGCGCCAAGCTGGTCGAATCGGCCCAGGACGTGCTGGAGGAGTTGCCGCCGCTGGGCTCGGTAGACCGCGGGACGGTGGAGCTTGAGGAAACACCCCACCAGCAGCAGGCGCTGCTGGACGCCATGGGCTTCGATCCCGTCAGCCTGGACGCCCTGATGGCCCGCTGTGGCTGGCCGGCGGCCGAGCTGAGCGCGGCCCTGCTCGAGCTGGAGCTCGACGGCCATGTCGCCCGCCTGGCGGGCCAGCTTTTCCAGCGCCGCAGGCAGGGGTGACGAGCTTAACCGCGGATATCAGAGCCCGAACCGAGGGGTTATTCGCGGCCGAGGGCGGCGAAACCCTGGGCTATCATCCCCTCACGATGTTCGATGTCCTGGTTTATCTCTACGAGACCTATTGGCGCCCGGACGCCTGCCCCGACGCGGCGCAACTGACGCGCAAGCTGACCGCGGTGGGCTTCGAGAACGATGAGATCCAGGAGGCGCTGAACTGGCTGGAAGGCCTGGCCGCCGCTGGCGAGTCCTATCAGGGCGAGCAGAGCGAGCATGCCCTGCGCGTCTACTCGGCGGCCGAGATCGAGCACCTGGGCGAAGCCTCCATCGGCTTCATCAGCTTCCTCGAGTCCGCCGGCGTATTGCCCGGCCCCATGCGCGAGATGGTCATCGACCGTGCGATGGCCATTCCCGGCGCCCCCATGGACCTGGAAGACCTGAAGATCATCGTGCTGATGGTGTTCTGGAGCCTGGGCGAGGAGCCCGATGCGCTGATCCTGGACGAACTCTTCGTCGCCCCGGAAGACCGGCTGATCCACTAGGCCGCTCGCCCCCATGAAAAACGGCGCCCGAGGCGCCGTTTTCAATTCCAGAGCCCACCCGTCACTTGAGCAGTTGGCCTGGATCCGCATCCAGCTTGGCCAGCGCCTTGCGCGTCGCCTGCACCGTCAGCGCCTCGTCCTGGGCCGGCAGCAGCAGGCCGGCCTGCAGGAAGGCAGCCATGCGGTTCAGCGAGAACAGCACGCCCCGGCCCTTGGGCGTGACGAACAGGGCCAGCTGCTTGCGCAGGCCGCGCCAGGCCAGCTGCACCTGCTCGTTGCGGCCGCGGTAGTCCAGCATGAACCAGCCGCCCACCTGCAGTTCGCGGGCCCAGGCGACCATGGCCGGCGTCGGAGCGGAGCCGCCCTCGGCAACGACTTCCATGCCCTCGGACTCGTGGCCGGACAGGTCGCGCACCAGCATCTCGTCGACGTGGCTGTCGCCGCCCTCGACGTCCTCAGGCAGCATGGCTTCCAGCGTCTCGAGCTGGTCCATCAGCTCATCCAGGCGCTCGCGCGGGATGGCGGCCGTCTTGGCCGTGAAGGCCGCGGCCAGCGCGTTGTTCAGCGAGCGCACATGCTCGTCCTGCTTGTCGGTCGGCAGGCCCGCATGGCTCATGCCGTCGCGCAGCGTCTTCAGCAGCGGCGGCAGGCGGCGGATGACGTCGGCGCGTTCCTCGCGCGAGGCCTTGGCGCTGGCGCTCCAGATCAGGTCGGCGGCGGCCCGCTTCATGATCTTGGTGACGTCGGACTGGGCACCGGCGCGCACAGCCGTGACGGCCAGCACGTCGGCCCAGACGTGAAAGAGGAAGTCGCGCACGCCGTCCTGCACCGGCACCTCGGACAGCATCTTGCGCAGCTCGATGGTGTACTGGATGGCCAGGGTCTCGCGCTGCTCGACCTGCTGGGCCAGCGACACGCCGCGCTTGGAGGCCTGGTTCTCGTTCTCGAAATAGTGGTCGAGGAATTTCTCGAACTCGGTCAACACGGTCGAGAACACACGGCGGCCGGTGTCCGGGTAGGCCTCGACGACCTGCACGACGCGCTTGATCTCGCGCTCCAGCGCATCGCTGCTGGCGCGCTCCGAGCCCGGCCCGCTGACATGGGCCGTGTTGAAGCCCATCACGCAGGCGCCCATGCGGTCAATGAGACGACGCGCGGGATGGTCGGCGGCGGCGAAGAAGTCGGGCTCGCTGACGGCGACACGCAGCACCGGCATCTGCAGGCGCGCGAACCAGACCCGCACCGTGGCCGGGATGCGCTCCTCGGTCAGGATGCTCT
>CBHWBD010000026.1:0-37858 GCA_966111775.1 uncultured Comamonadaceae bacterium
TGAACGCCAATCTGCTCCCGGGCTACACCTCCGACCGCACGCCCGCGTCCCCCAACACGGGCGGCACCGGCCGCAGCGCCGGTGCCAACGACCCCGGTGATGCGCTGAGTCAGGCCGAGCACGACGGCAACCTCGCGTTGTGGGACGGCTGCCTCGTCAACGCGAACAGCAGCTGGCACGGCACGCTGGTGGCCGGCCAGCTCGGCGCCGTCACCAACAACGCCGGCGGCGTGGCGGGCATCAACTGGAATGCTCGCATCCTGCCGGTGCGGGTGTCGGGCAAATGCGGCGCGTCCGTCGCCGACATGGTCGACGGCATGCGCTGGGCTGCAGGCCTGTCGGTGGCTGGCGTGCCGGCCAATGCCAATCCGGCCAAGATCCTCGTCATCGGTTTTGCCGGTGTCACCTCCTGCAGCGCGACGGACAGCAACCCCGACGTCGCTGCCGCCGCCAGGCTCTACCAGGACGCCATCGCCGAGCTGCGCGCCAAGGGCGTGCTCATCGTCGCGGCGGCCGGCAATCTGCGCAGCAGCGTGGGCCGCCCGGCCAATTGCAGCGGCGTGTTCGGCGTCGCCGCGGCCAACCGCCAGGGCTTCAAGTCCATCTATTCCAACTTCGGCCCCGAGGTGCAGTTGCTGGCACCCGGCGGCGACGCCGACTACGGCCGCAGCTGCGACACCGAACTGGCCGACAGCGGCGTCGTGTCGACCATCAATACCGGCAAGACCACGCCCCTGGTCGCGGGCTACGGCGCCGTCAGCGGCACCAGCTTTGCGGCACCGCAGGTGGCCGGCGCGGCGGCGCTGATGTGGGCGGCCAACCCGGCCCTGACGCTGGCCCAGGTCGAAGCCGGCCTCAAGGCCAGTGCGCGGCCCCATGTGACGGCCTACGCCCTGGGCTATTGCACGACCGCCAACAACAGCCGCTGCACACTGCAGGCCACCACCGGTGGCGCCGGCCTGCTGGACGCCGCCGAGGCCGTGAAGTTCGCGCTGACGCCAACGACCTATATCGCGCCGACGCGCACCTCCCTCGGTCTGCAAAGCGACAACCTCAGCCGCTGCGGCCAGATTCAGGGCAGCACGCCCATTCCGATCACGCCGCCGCCTCCTCCTCCTCCCCCGCCTCCGCCTCCGCCGGCTCCCACGCCGCCGGCCCCGGCGCCTTCATCGGGCGGCGGTGGTGGCGGTGCGGCCTCGGGCTGGTGGCTGCTGGGTTTGGCGGGTGCTGCGGCCCTGCTGCGTCCGCCACGCCCCCGCGTTCGTCGCGGCGACTGAGGGCGGTAGATCGGCTCAGGCCCGGGCCGACATGGCCTCAGTGATCTCCCAACACTTGCTTCACCCCCGCTGCCTTCAACGCCTCCACGACCTGCGCATCGGCGCCGGGGTCGGTCACGAGCAGATCCACCTCCGCCGGCGGGCAGATCTGAATGCGGCTGGTCTGCCCCAGCTTGCTGGCATCAGCCAGCACGACCCGCTGGCGTGAGCGGGAGAGCATGGCGCGAGCCAGGGTGGCTTCGTTCCACAGATAGTCCATCGCACCGTTCACGGCATCGAATCCGACCGGCGAGACCAGCGCCCAGTCGACTTGCAGACGGCCGATCTCGGCGACGGTCTGTTCGCCATAGGTGGCGGGAACCTCGGTCTCCAGTTGCCCACCCAGCAGCCTGACCTCGTGGGCACCGCTGCGGGCCAGCACGGTCGCTGCGTGCAGCGAATTGGTGACGACGATCAAGCCTTCGCGCCGTGCGAGTTCCTCCGCCAGGGCCAGGGTCGTCGAGCCCGCGTCGAGAAAGCAGGCCTGGCCGGGCTGGATCAACGCAGCGGCGAGCCGGGCGATCTCACGCTTTTGCGCCAGATTCAGGCCGGTGCGTTCCGAGTAGGCCGGCTCGGGCGGCACGGCGGGCGCGGCGGTCGTCGGCGGGACTGCGCCGCCATGCACGCGCGCCAGCTGCCCGGATCGTTCGAGCTCGATCAGGTCGCGCCTGACGGTTTCCTTGGAGACGCCCAAGGCCTCGGCGAAATGTTCGGTCGTCAGCCGCTGATGGGCTTGGAGCAGGTCCAGGATGCGTTGATGTCTTTCGGCAACCCACATGTGAGGCAAGAGAAGATGGATGGAGCGCGGCCCGAGTGGGCCCGTCCTGCGTTGTGATTGTGTGAATTCGAGGTTGGATGTGGATATCCGTGGAAATCAGCCCACGGACAGCGATTTGTCGCGGAACTGTCGTGGATTTTTGTGACATTGCGGCCCGTTACGCGGCCGACCTCGGGTCTTCCCCGGGCCGGT
Source organism: uncultured Comamonadaceae bacterium (assembly GCA_966111775.1). Classification (GTDB taxonomy): domain Bacteria; phylum Pseudomonadota; class Gammaproteobacteria; order Burkholderiales; family Burkholderiaceae_C; genus Pelomonas. Next base: position 2,287 of record CBHWBD010000026.1, read on the forward strand.
GTCCTCAGCCTCCACACACGCGCAATGCGCCCCACATCATGCGATCTGCAGCCCACGCCCTCTCCCCCCTGGCCGCCCTGCTGGCTCTGGCCTTCACCGCCGTGCCGGCCCTGGCCCAGAGCAGCGACACCACCGAGCTCGAACGCGTCACCGTGACGCTGGGCCGCGGCCAGATCCGCTCGGTGCAAGGCCTGACCAAGGCCGACTTCGAGGCCGCCGCCGCGGCCGGCCAGAGCCCGCTGGCCACCGTGTCGCGCCTGCCCGGCGTCAACTTCCAATCCGCCGACCCTCTGGGCAACTACGAGTGGTCCACCCGCTTCACGGTGCGCGCCTTCTCGCAGAACCAGCTGGGCTTCACGCTGGACGGCGTGCCGCTGGGTGACATGAGCTACGGCAACCTCAACGGCCTGCACATCAGCCGCGCCATCTCCAGCGAGAACGTGGCCCGCGCCGACCTGTCGCAGGGCACCGGCTCGCTGGACACGCCCTCGTCCAGCAACCTCGGCGGCACGCTGCAGTTCTACTCCTCCGACCCGGCCAAGGCCTTCGGCCTGCAGGCCTCGCAGACCCTGGGCAGCGAGAGCAACAGCCGCACCTTCGTGCGCCTGGACAGCGGCCAGTCCGAGCTCGGCGCCGTCTACCTGAGCTTCACCCACCAGAACGCCGACAAGTGGAAGGGCCACGGCGAACAGCGCCAGGACCAGTTCAACCTGAAGTATGTGAAGGACTTCGGCGAGACCCGCCTGTCGGCCTTCATCAACACGTCCAACCGCCGCGAGATCGACTACCAGGACATGTCGCTGGAGATGGTCAACCGCCTGGGCTACAACTGGGACAACTTCTATCCCGACTTCACGGCCGCCGTGAAGGCCTCCAACACGCTGTGCGGCAACAACGGCAGCGTCTATGTCGCGCAGTGTGACGACGCCTACTACGCCGGCTCCGGCCTGCGCAAGGACACGCTGGCCGGTGCCACGCTGGACGCCAAGCTGGCCGACGGCCTGCGCCTGAAGACCACCGTCTACCACCACAAGAACGACGGCCGCGGCCTCTGGTTCACGCCCTACACCAAGTCTCCGGACGGCACGCCCATCGCGCTGCGCACCACCGAGTACGCCATCAAGCGCAACGGCCTGAACGCCGTGCTGGACTACGAGATCGCCGGCCACCAGCTGCGCGCCTCCTTCTGGCACGAGAACAACGACTTCGACCAGGCCCGCCGCTTCTACGCCACCAGCACCAACGCCATTCCCGACCCCTACAGCTTCCCGAGCAACCCCTTCTTCACGCAGTGGCAGTACGCCTTCACGACCAAGACCGACCAGTTCTCGCTGTCCGATACCGTCGCCCTGGCCCAGAACCTGACGCTGGGCGCCGGCTTCAAGTCGCTGCACGCCAAGATCGACGCTGACCGCCAGGTCGGCAGCGGCCCGGTGGGCAGCATCACGGCCAGCAAGGGCTTCCTGCCCCAGGTCGGCCTGAACTACCAGCTCAGCCGCAACGACGAACTCTTCACCAGCGTGTCCAAGAACATGCGCGCCTACCAGGGCGCCGCCACCGGCACCACGCCGTTCGCGACCACCCAGGTCGGCTTCGACGCCATCAAGGGTTCGCTGCGCCCCGAGACCTCGACCAACTTCGAAGCCGGCTGGCGCACCACCAGCAAGCTCTACGAAGCCGCCGTCACCGCCTACGTCGTCGACTTCAAGGACCGCCTGCTCGGCGTCACGCAGGGCTCGGGCATCCAGGGCAACCCCACGGTGCTGAGCAACGTCGGCGGCGTGCGCACCAAGGGCCTTGAGGGCGCGCTGTCGCTGCGCCTGCAGCCGGGCCTCAGCTGGTACAACAGCCTGAGCCTGAGCAACTCGACCTACCGCGACAATGTCGTCAGCAAGGACGCCAACAACCAGACGACCACCGTCGCCATCGCCGGCAAGCATGTGGTCGACGCGCCCGACACCATGCTCAAGTCCATCCTGAGCTATGACGACGGCCATTGGTTCGGCAACTTCGGCGCCGACTACATGTCCAAGCGCTACTTCAGCTACCTGAACGACGCTGCCGTGAGCGGCCGCACCCTGTTCAACGTCAGCGGCGGCCTGCGCACCAAGTCGCTGGGCTTCCTGTCCGAGGGCAGCGTTCAGGTCGGCATCACCAATCTGGGCGACCGCAAATACATCTCGACGATCGGCAGCAACGGCTTCGTCAACAGCGGCGACAGCCAGACCCTGCTGACCGGCACGCCGCGCCAGTTCTTCATCACGCTGACTGGCAAGCTCTGATGAGCACGCCCGCCCAGCTCGACCGGCGCCAGCTGATGCTGGCCGCCGGGCTGGCGGCGGTGGGCGTCGGCGCCCAGGCGGGCTCGCGCCCGCTGGCGCTGGCCGCGCCCACCGACCCGCACAAGCTCCGCATCGCCTTCGGTTCCTGCGCCAAGCAGTCCAAGCCTCAGCCCATCTGGGCCGCGGTGCGGGCCGCGCGGCCGGAGCTCTTCCTCTTCCTCGGCGACAACCTCTATGCCGACGCCAAGGACGCCGACACGCTGCGCCAGCGCTATGCCGAGTTCCGCCAGGTCGAGGCCCTGCAGTCCTTCCGCCGCGATGTGCCGCACCTCGCGATCTGGGACGACCACGACTTCGGCGACGACGACGTCGGTGGCGACTACCCACTGAAGGCGCTCTCGCAGCAGCTGTTCTGCGACGCCTGGAACGAACCCGCCGACTCCCCGCGCCGCACGCGGCCCGGCGTCTACGAGGCCTATCGCATCGAACGCGGCGGCCGCAGCGTGCAGCTGCTGATGCTGGACCTGCGCTTCAACCGCACGCCGCTGGTCGCCGACCCCGCCTTGAAGCAGGGTTATGCCGCCATGTATGCCAAGGCCAAGCTGGGCGGCGGCGCCATGAAGGGCTGGTACCAGCCCAATCTCGACCCCGCCGCCACGCTGCTGGGCGAGACGCAATGGGCCTGGCTGGCCGAGCGCCTGGCCGAGCCGGCCGACGTGCGCCTCATCGTCTCCAGCGTGCAGCTGGCCGCCGAGGGCACGGGCTGGGAGGGCTGGAGCAACTTCCCGCTGGAGCGCCAGCGCCTGGTCGACCTGATCCGCGAGAAGCGGGCCGAAGGCGTCGTCGTCATCAGCGGCGACATGCACTACGCCGACCTGTCGCGCTGGGACACCCCGGCCTGCTACCCGCTGTGGGACCTCACCTCCAGCGGCCTGACCGAGGTGTGGGACATCCCGACGCCCAATGCGCGCCGCGTCTCCGACGTCTATGCTGCGATCAACTTCGGCCTCGTCGACCTGGACTTCTCCAAGCCCGTGCCCGAGCTGACCCTCGGCATCCGCGACGTCCAGGGCGAGACGCGGCTGCAGCGGCGCCTGAGCCTCGACCAACTTCGATTCCCCAGCAAGGCATGAGCAGCTTCACCCGCCGACATCTCCTCGCCAGCCTGGCGGCTTCCGGCCTCGCGCCTTTTGCGCATTCGCAGACCCCGGCGCTGTTGGCGGCCGCCCGCGCCGAGGGCCGCGTCGCCAGCGTCGGCATGCCCGACGACTGGGCCAACTGGCGCGCCACCTGGGCCGACCTGCAGCGCCTCTACGGCCTGGCCCATGTCGACACCGACATGAGCAGCGCCGAGGAGATCGCCAAGATCGAGGCCGAACGTGCCAACGCCAGCATCGACATCGGCGACGTCGGCTTTGAGTTCGGCCCCATCGCCAAGGCCCGCGGCATCACGCGCGCCTACAAGCCCGCAACCTGGGCCCAGGTGCCCGACTGGGCCAAGGACGCCGACGGCCACTGGGCCCTGGCCTACACCGGCACCATCGCCTTCGCCGTCAACAAGCGGCTGCTGAAGGACGTGCCGCGCAGCTGGAAGGCGCTGTTCGCGGCCCAGCCGCGCGTGATGATCGGCGCCGTCGGCCGCGCGGCCCAGGCCAATGCGGCTGTGCTGGCCGCGGCCCACGCGCTGGGCGGCGACGAGACCAGGCTGCAGCCCGCGCTGCAGGCCTTCGCCCAGCTCGCCAAGGCGCGCAAGCTGCTCAGCACCGACCCCTCGCCCGCGCTGATGGAGCGTGGCGAGGCCGAGGTCTTCCTGCTCTGGGACTTCAACGCGCTGAGCTACCGCGACAAGCTGCCCAATGCAGCCGACTACGAGGTCTTCATCCCCAGCGACGGCTCCATCACCAGCGGCTACACGACGCTGCTCAACACCTACTCCAAGCGGCCCAACGCCGGCAATCTGGCGCGCGAGCACATCTTCAGCGACGCCGGCCAGCTCAACCTGGCCCGCGGCAACGCGCGGCCCATCCGCGTCGACCACCTGGCCCTGCCCGACGACGTGAAGAAGAAGCTGTTGCCTTCGGCCCAGTACCAGGCCGCCCGGGCGCTGAAGCCGCAGCTGTGGACCGAAGAAGTCAAGAAGCTGCCGCGCGCCTGGCAGCGCGAGGTGCTCGCGTGAGCCCCTCGTCCAAGGAGTACCTTGGCCGGGACCGCTCTGCGGCCACCGGCCGCAGAGCTTCGGCAGGCACATGCCGCCCACCGGGCGCCATGTATCCGGCCTCAGCCCCCGAGGGGACGACGATGCTTGCGGCATCGAGCCGCAAGCACATCGTCATGAGCGAGCCGGCTCGGGAGCGGCCCAGCGCTCGGCTCGCCAAAGACACCACATGAACAAACTTGTCCTGCTGCTCGTCGATGGCCTGCGCGCCGACACCGCCCGCGACTACATGGGCTATGTCCAGGCCTTGAACGAGGCCGGCCGTGCGCACTGGACCTCGCTGCGCTGCGAGCTGCCCAGCCTGTCGCGCCCGCTCTACGCCACCGTGCTGAACGGCCGCACGCCGCTGCAGCACGGCATCCTGGGCAACGGCCAGGCCGGCCAGCGCTGCGGCGACACCCTGTTCGATGACCTCGCCGCCGCCGGCCGCAGTTCGGCCGTGGCGGCCTACCACTGGGTGTTCGAGCTGCTGGCCGGCGCCGTCTTCGACCCGCTGATGCATCGCGAGGCCGCCTTGCCCCAGCTCGGCATCGAGGCCGCGCGCTGGTACTGGGAAGACGACTACCCCGACTCCCATCTGCTGGCCGACGCCGAGGCCCTGCGCCAGGCGCAATCGCCCGACTTCCTCCTCGTCCACCCCATGGGCCTGGACCTGGCCGGCCACCGCCATGGCGGCGAGTCCGACGGCTACAGCATGGCCGCGCGCAAGCTGGACATGGTGCTGGCCCAGGCCCTGCCGCGCTGGCATGCCGCCGGCTACGACCTGCTGCTGACCAGCGACCACGGCATGCATGCCGACCACTGGCACGGCGGCCCGCTGCCGGTGGAGCGCGACGTGCCCCTGGTCTGGCTGCCGCACGCGGGTGGCGCCGAAGCCCCCGCCGGCTGGCCCACGACGCAGACCGGCATCCGCGGCTTTGTCACGCAGCGCCTCGGATGTCGTTGACCCCGGCCCGCGCCTGGCTGGCCGCCGGCCCGCTGCTGCTGCTGATGGCCGCGGCCCTGCTGCTGCCCTTCGGCTGGCGCAGCGTGGTCATGCTGCAGGCCTGCGCAGGCAGCGCTGGCTGCGCGCTGCAAGACCTTTGGGCCGACAGCTTCTACATCGACGCCATCACGCGCACCGTGGCGCTGTCGGCGGCTTCCACCGCCCTCGGCCTGATGCTGGGCCTGGGCGCGGCCCTGCAACTCGTCGCCCACCCGCGCTGGGAGAAACCGGTCGCCGTGCTGGCCGGCCTGGGTGCCAACTTCGCCGGCGTGCCGCTGGCACTGGCCTTGACGCTGCTGCTCGGCAGCCAGGGCGTGCTGACGACGCTGGCCCAAAAGAGCCTCAGCCTGGCCGGCCTGCCGCTGGGCTGGGACCTGAACAGCGACGCCGGCCTGCTGCTGGCCTTCACCGCCTTCCAGGTGCCGCTGGCCGTCGTGCTGTTGATGGCGCCGGTGCGCATGCTGGACCCGGCCCTCGCCGAAGCCGCCGCCACGCTGGGCGCGCGGCCGGCCACCTTCTGGCGCCGCGTCGGCCTGCCGCTGCTGGCGCCCAGCCTCGTCGAGACGGCCAGCCTGCTGTTCGCCAACGCCGCCGCGGCCTACGCCACGCCCTTCGCGCTGGCCGGCACCGCCAGCCCCGTGCTGGCCGTGCGCATCGCGGCGGCCGTCAGCGGCGACATCTTTTCCCAACCCGAGCTGGCCACGGCCCTGTCCCTCGTCATGGCCATCCTGCTGCTCGTCGTCATCGTCGGCGGCCGCTGGTGGTCCGCCCGCTTGAGGCGTTCGGCATGAGCGTCAACCGCTCCTGGCGCCTGCCCGCCTTCGCCTTCTGGGCCGCCGCCCTGCTGGTGCTGCTGCCGCCGCTGGCCGTGTTCGCCTACGCGCTCAGCGAGCGCTGGGACCAGGGCCTGCTGCCCCAGGGCGCCACGCTGCACTGGCTGGCGGGCCTGGCGGCCGACGAGCGCGTGCGCACCGCGGCGTGGAATTCGGTGTGGATCTCCGGCGCTTCGGCCGCACTGGCCGTCGTGCTCGGCGGTGCGGCCAGTCTGGCCGGCCACCTCGCATCGCCGCGGCTCAAGTCGCTGCTGGACGCGCTGGCCCTGACGCCCTATGCCATCCCGCCGGTCGTCGTCGCCATCGGCGCGCTGGACCTCTTCGTCGGCCGCTGGGGCGATGTGCTGGACCTGCGCCTCGTCTACATCGGCGTGCTGGCCGCGCTGCTGTTCCCGCTGGTGCACCAGACGCTGTCGGCTGCGCTGCAGCAACTGGACGCCAAACCTCTCATCGACGCCAGTCGCACGCTGGGCGCCTCCGACGGCCTGCTGCTGCGCCGCGTGCTGCTGCCGCTGCTGCTGCCGTCGTTTGCCGCCGCCGGCCTGCTGGCCTGGACGACGGCGGCCATGGAGTTCGCCATCGCCAACCTGCTGCTGGCCGGCTCGCTGGAGCTGCTGCAACCCCTGGTCAACGGGCTGCGCGGCGCCAACGGCCACCTCGCGGCGGCGCTGATCGTCGTCAGCCTCGTCATCGTCACCCTGCTCGGCATCCTTGTGCATCTGCTCACCTCATGGCGAACCCCAGCGCGCTCCTAGTCCACCAGGCCCGGCTGGCCCTCGGCGGCCGCGACATCCTGCAAGGCATCGACCTCGACTTGGCCGCCGGCCAGGTGCTGGCCCTGCTGGGCGGCTCGGGTTGCGGCAAGACCACGCTGCTGCGCGCCATCGCCGGCCTGCAGGCGCTGGATGGCGGCAGCGTGGCCCTCGATGGTCGCGACGTGTCGGCCCTGCCCACGGCCCGGCGCGGCATCGGCGTCGTCTTCCAGCACTACGCGCTGTTCCCCAACCTCAGCGTGCAGGACAACATCGGCTTCGGCCTGCAGGCCCGCGGCGAGGGCGAGGCAGCGCAACGGGCGCGCATAGCCGAGCTGCTGGCCCTGGTGGGCTTGAGCGAACACGCTGCCAAGCGACCCGCCCAGCTGTCGGGCGGCCAGCGCCAGCGGGTGGCCCTGGCGCGAGCCCTGGCGCCGCGGCCTTCGCTGCTGCTGCTGGACGAGCCTTTCTCGGCCCTGGACGAGTCCTTCCGCATCCCGCTGCGCCGCGCCTTCCGCCAGCTGCAGCGCGACTTGGGCCAGAGCTGCGTGCTGGTCACCCACGACCGCGACGAGGCCTTCGAGCTGGCCGACCAGGTCGCCGTGATGTTCGACGGCCGCATCGAGCAGTGCAGCCCGCCGGCCGAGCTGTGGCAGCGTCCGCGCACGCTTCGCGTCGCCGACTTTTTAGGCGCCTTCAACCGGCTGGATGCACGTGGCTTGCCGGAGCCGTGGCGACGCGAGGCAGGCTGCTGGCTCGCTCCGATCACCGCGCTGAAGATCGCCGCGCCGGATGCGCCTGCCGATGCCTGGCGTTTCAGCGCCCGCGTGCAGGCCGTCCACCCCGGGCTTCAGCACACGGCTGTCGAACTGCTGGCCTGGAACGATCAGCAACTCACGCTGCAACTGTCTTCCGGCACACCGGCGCCGCCGCCGGGCATGCAGCTCGACCTGGCCCTGCCGTCCGCAGCGATGCAGTGGCTGGACGCTTGAGCGGAAGGTCTCAGGCCCAGGCGGACATCACTGTCTCGGCGTGCGAGGTCATCGAGGCGGATGCCGAAGCCTCCCGGGCCGGCTGACACCGCATTGCCCTATTTGCGGGCACCACAAGCCTGGCCCACGCACCACAGCGCCCCTCGGGCCGAGTCAGGCCTCCCACCGACCCCCACCAACCCACCCGGCCGTGGCCGCCGCCCCCACTTCGGTGGGCATGACAGGCACTTGGAGCAAACCCCGCACAGCTCTGCCGATATGCGCTGAACCCCACAACACTGACGATGACGTCCACGCTGGGACGCCTAATGTTGCGACCTATCGGCGTCCTGGCGCCACAAGGGAGTGAGCAATGAGAAGCAGGTTCAACGTCATCGCCAGCATGCTGGGCGCCTCCGCACTGGTCGGCTGTGCCAACTTCAACGCCGTCAAGAAGGACTTCGTCCTCACCGAGGGAGCGTCGGTCAGCATCGACGCCAAGCAGCGCGCCATCTTCAGCGTGAAGCAGCCCGGTGGTACCGACGGCAGCCCGCCGCGCAACGTTGTCTGTGCGGAGCCCAGCCCCGATGCGCTGTCCGCCCTGGCAGCCAACCTGGGCGTCGACCTCACGGTGGCCGCGAAGTCACTGGGTGTCGCCTATGGCACCCAGGAAGGCGCCGCGAGCATCGGGCTGAGGACGCAGACCATTCAGACCCTGCGCGACGCCATGTACCGTCTGTGCGAAGGCTATGCCGGCGGCGCGCTCGACGACGTCGGTTTCGTCCGACTGCAGCGGCGCTACCAGGCCGTCATGCTAGGGCTGCTGGCCATCGAGCAGCTCACCGGCGCGACGGTGGCCAACCAGGCCACCATCGGCGGCAACGGGGCAGCGAGGCTCGGCAACAGTTTCGGGCAGGTCTCAGCCCTGATCACCGACACACGCCAGAAGCAGATCGTCGCCCAGGACACGGCGAAGGCGAAGGCCGCCGCTGTCGAGGCCACGAAGGGAGAAGTCGCGAAGGCCGAGGACGACCTGAAGAAAGCGACCACCGCTGCCGCAGGCCAGGAGACCGCCGAGCTCAAGGCTGCCAAGGAAGCCCACGCCGCCAAGAACGGTGAACTGGCCACCGCCGAAGCCGAACTCACCAAGGCCAAGCAGGCCGCCGCCCTGGCGACCGGAGACCTGGAGAGCCTTGAGCAACTGCGCAAGGAAATGGACCGGGCCAGCGCCGTGACCTCAGCCAGCGCTCAACTGGTGGGCGCTACCCATGCAGCCCAGGGGCCGGCCGATGGCGAAGGTCACAAGCGCGTCGCCGAGGCCGTGGAGAACATCGTCACCACCATCGTCTCGCACGACTATTCGACGGAAGGCTGCATGGACTGGATGCTCTCGAAAGCGGTTCGAGATTCCATCGCCTATGGCGAAAAGCGTGACTTGGGAATGCTCCAGCTGCAGATTGCGTTTTGCACGCAACAGCGCCAGATGACCCAGGAGCTGACGCTCACCAAGCTGGCGCAGACGCAAGAGCTGGAACTCGCCAAGCTGAAGCGGGATGTGGAAGTGGCTGCAGCGTCTGCGCGGACGCAGGCCCAGGGTGCAGCGCCGCAGTCCACAGCGCCCAAGCATGTGGCAGCGCCCAAGCCAGCCGCCAAGCCAGCCGCCAAGCCGGATGCCAAGCCAGCGCCCGCCGCCCAGCCGGCCAAGCCGGCCCAGCAGGTGGCGAAACCCGCCGAGGCGGCCTCGGCGGCCGCGCAACCGGCCTCTGCGGTTACGCCGCCCGCACCGCCGAAGCCACTGTCCAGGTTCAATCCTGTCGACGCAGCGGCAAGCATCAATGACATCGTCGAGAGGGCCAGCAAGGAACCCGCCAAGTTGCGCAAGACGCCGGAGAAGTAGGAGGCGCGATTCTTCCGACCGCCCAGCAATGCAAAACGACTGACTTGCCGGCAGGGCCGGCATTACATGCGGGTACCGACATAGGATGCCCCGCATGACCCACATCCCCGCCCCCCAGCGCTACGACCGCCAGCCCTATCGCCGCAGCGGGCGCAGCGGGCTGCTGCTGCCCACCTTGTCTCTCGGTCTGTGGCACAACTTCGGTGACGTCGACCGCTACGACGTCGCGCGCGAGATGGTGCTGGGCGCCTTCGACCGTGGTATCACGCACTTCGACCTGGCCAACAACTACGGGCCGCCGCCCGGCTCGGCCGAGCTGACGATGGGGCGGCTGCTGCGCGAGGACCTGCAGGCCCATCGCGACGAGCTGATCATCTCCACCAAGGCCGGCTACCGCATGAGCCCGGGGCCGTATGGCGAATGGGGTTCGCGCAAATACATGCTCGCCAGTCTGGACGCGAGCCTGAAGCGGCTGGGCCTGCCCTATGTCGACATCTTCTATTCCCATCGCCCCGACCCGCACACGCCGCTGGAGGAGACCATGGGTGCGCTGGACCACGCGGTGCGCAGCGGGCGGGCGATCTACGCCGGTCTGTCCAACTACTCGGTCGAGCAGACACGCGAAGCGAGCGCCATCCTGCGCCGGCTGGGCACGCCCTGCGTCATCCACCAGCCGCGCTACAGCATGCTGGACCGCCACATCGAGGCGGGCCTGCTGGAGACGCTGGCCGAAGAAGGCATAGGCTGCATCGCCTTCTCGCCGCTGGCCCAGGGCATCCTGACCGAGCGCTATCTGGCCTCGGCCATTCCGGCGGACTCGCGCGCCGCGCGCGGCGCCTTCCTGAAGTCGACCGACATCACGCCCGGCCGCCTGGCCGTCGTGCGTCGGCTCAAGGAGTTGGCTGACGCTCGTGGCCAGAGCCTGCCGCAGCTGGCCTTGAGCTGGGTGCTGCGGCACGCGGGCATGACTTCGGTGCTGGTCGGCGCCAGCCGGCTGGCGCAGATCGACGATGCGCTCGGTGCGGCCAACGGCGTGTCGCTGACTGACGAGGAAGTGGCGATCGTGGAGCAGGCTTTGCAGCTGGAGCAGCAGGCCTAGCGATTCAAGGGACGAGGGGCGAGCGCTTCCCTCGAGGCCCTGGGCGAGGAGAGAGCCCCGCTATTTCTCGGCGAGGCCGGCCACCAGCAGGATGAGTTCGGCCACGTCGAAGGGCTTGGACAGATGGGCCTGGAAGCCCGCCATCAGCGAGCGCTTGCGGTCCTCGGGCCGCGCGAAGGCGGTCAGGGCCAGGGCCGGAATACGGGCCTCCCGTGCCTCGGTGGCGCGCAGCGCGCGGATCATCTGGTAGCCGTCCATGCCGGGCATGCCGACGTCGCTGACGATGACGGTGGGCCGCGAGCTCTGCACCGCGTCCAGCAGCTGCTGGGCCGAGGCAAAGGCGGTCGTGCGGGCGCCCTGGTCTTCCAGGATGCGGCACATCAGGCCGCGCGCATCGGGTTCGTCGTCCAGCACGAAGACATGCACGCCCTCCAGGCGCGGCAGGGCGAGGTTGTCGCTGGGCCGCCCCTCCTCGGCCGACGGGTGTTCGCCGGCGCGCTCCTCGGCCGTCTGCAGGATGGACAGTGGCAGCGTGACGAAGAAGCTGGCGCCCTGGCCCTCGCCGGCGCTCTCGGCACGGATGCGACCACCATGCAGCTCGACGAGCTGCTTGCAGATGGCCAGGCCCAGCCCCAGGCCGCCATGAGCGCGCGAGGCCGAGCCATCCTGCTGGGTGAAGCGGTCGAAGACACGCGGCAGGAAGGCGGCGGGGATGCCGATGCCGGTATCGCTGACGCTGAACTCGACGTGGGAGTTGATGCGTTGCAGCAGCACCTGCACCTTGCCGCCCGCGGGCGTGAACTTGATGGCGTTGGTGAGCAGGTTCCACACCACCTGCTGCAGCCGGCCGGCGTCGCCATTGACGCGCGCGGGCGCCGGGTCCAGCAGCGCTTGCAATTGCACGCCCTTGGTCGAGGCCGCCAGCGCCGCGGACTCGATGGCGGCCTGCATGACGTCGGCCATGGCCAGCTGCTGCAGGTCCAGGCGCAGCTTGCCGGTCATGATGCGATTGAGGTCCAGCAGGTCGTCGATGAGCTGGACCTGGGCACGGGCATTGCGGTCGATGACTTCGATGGCGCGCGCCACGTCCAGGCGCGTGTCGCCGGGCTTGGCCCGCAGCAGCACCTGGGTCCAGCCGAGGATGGCGCTCAGCGGCGTGCGCAGCTCGTGCGACAGGGTGGCCAGGAATTCGTCCTTCATGCGCGTGGCGCGCTGGGCGGCGATGCGGGCATTGCGCTCGGCGTCGAGGATCTCCTCATGCTGCCGGTTGGCCTGTTCCATGGCCTCGATGCGCATGGACTCGGTCATGTCGCGGGTCAGCTTGGCATAGCCGACCAGTTGGCCACCCTCGTCGCGCAGGGCCGTGATGGTCACCTGGGCCCAGAAGCGGCTGCCATCCTGGCGCAGCCGCCAGCCGGTGTCCATGAAGCGGCCGGTTTCCTGGGCCTGTTGCAGCTCGTAGTCCGGCCAGCCGCTTTCCGTGACCTCGGGTGGGTAGAAGATCGAGAAATGGCGGCCGAGGATCTCGTCGGCCGCGTAACCCTTGATGCGCTGGGCCCCCTCGTTCCAGGAGGCGACGCGGCCGTTGACGTCGAGCATGAACAGGGCATAGCCGGCCACGCCTTCGACGAGGAGACGAAAACGCTCCTCGCTGCGCTTCAGCGCTTCCTCTTGGCTGCGTCTTTGCGTCTGGTCGCGCGTGATCTTGGCGAAGCCGACGAGCTGGCCGGAGGCGTCGCGCAGGGCGGTGATGACGACGTTGGCCCAGAACAGCGAGCCGTCCTTGCGCATGCGCCAGCCTTCGTCCTCGAAGGCGCCGTCGCGTCGCGCCATTGCCAGTTCGTGCGTCGGCAACCGGCGGGCCAGGGCCTGCGGTGGGTAAAAACGGGAGAAATGGCTGCCAATGACCTCGTCGGCCCGATAGCCCTGGATGCGCTCGGAGCCGATGTTCCAGGTGAGGACCAGGCCGTCGGGATCGAGCATGAAGATGGCGTAGTCGCGCACGCTGTCGACCAGCAGGCGGAAACTCTCCTCGCCCTGGCGCGGGGTCTGTGTCGGCGTGTTCAATTGGGAATGCCTCCTCGTCATCGTTGCGCGCGGGCAGGCGGCATGCCTGCCCTCCTTGGCGGGCAGGGATAGGGCTCGCCGGCCCAACGCATATCGTTCTGCAAAAAGCGGCGTTCACGCCGCGAGTGTGACTGCCTAGAGTGCCGGGCAATGACCCGCCTGCTCACCTTTCCCGACTCCCAGCACCAGGTGCTGTCGATCCGCGCCAAGGCGCTGGTGTTCGACGACCCCGCCTCGCGCGCGCTGCTGACGCAGGCCGAGCGCGTGGCGGCGAGCGATGCCACCGTCCTCATCATCGGCGAGACCGGCACCGGCAAGGAGCTGATCGCCCGCCACATCCACAACAGCAGCGGCCGGCGCGGCCCCTTCCTGGCGGTGAACTGCGGCGCCTTCACCGAGCAGCTGGTCGAAGCGGAACTCTTCGGCCACGAAGCCGGCTCCTACACCGGCGCGACGAGTGCGCGCGCCGGCTGGTTCGAGGCCGCCGCCGACGGCACCCTCTTCCTTGACGAAGTGGGTGACCTGCCGTTGTCGGTGCAGGTCAAACTGCTGCGCGTGCTGCAGGAGCGCCAGGTGGTGCGCATAGGCTCGCGCAAGCCCATCGACGTGCGCGTGCGCCTCGTCGCGGCCACCAATGTGAGGCTGGAGCAGGCCGTCGCCGCGGGCCATTTCCGTGCCGACCTCTACTACCGCCTCAGCGTCGCCACGCTGCAGCTCAGCAACCTGGCCCAGCGGCCGGGCGACATCCTGGCCCTGGCCCAGCACTTCATCGAGGTCTACAGCCGGCGCCTGGGGCTGGCCGACGTACGCCTGGGCTCGGACGCCCGCGAGGCCCTGCTGGCCTATGCCTGGCCCGGCAATATCCGCGAGCTGGAGAACGTCATCCACTACGCGCTGATCATCTGCCGCGACGGCCGCGTCACGCGCGACGACCTGCAGCTGCACGCGGTGGCCCGCCCGCAGATCGCGGCGGCCGTGCCGGTGCCGGTCGCCGACGACGAGGAGGAGGTGCTGCAGCGCGTCTTCGAGCGCCTCTTCGACGAGGCGCCCCAGGCCCTGCATGCCCGCGTCGAGGCCGCGCTGATCCGCGCCGCCTACCGCCACTGCCACCACAACCAGGTGCACACCGCGGCCCTGCTCGGCATCACGCGCAACGTGCTGCGAACCCACCTCAAGCGACTGGACCTGCTTCCGCCTGCCCGCCCGGCTGCCGTGTCGCAGATCGACCACGACGCACCGCCGCCCGCCCAGCTGCAAGCCGCTGCATGAGCTAAGGCGAAAAGCTTAGTTCGCGCGCCGACGTCGGCTGCGCACACTGAGCCGTCTTCCCTGAATCCCCCTCACACGCCGATGAACGCCTCCAACTTTGCCCGCCGCGCGCTCGCGCCGCTTGCCTTGCTCCTTGTCGCCACCGCCGCCCATGCCCAGGGCGACAACCCCTATGGCATCGGCTCCGTCTGGGAGAAGAGCGATGCCGTCACCAAGGCGGTGCTCTTCACCCTCGTCGCCATGAGCGCGGGCAGCTGGTACGTCATCATCACCAAGCTGCTGCAGCAGGCGCGCCTCGGCGCCCAGTCGCGCGCCGCGCAGAAGGACTTCTGGAGCGCCGGTACCGTCAAGGCGGGCGCCGAAAAGCTGTCCGAGAAAAGCCCCTACCGCTACATCGCCGAAGCCAGCCTGGAGGCCACCCAGCGCCACAACGGCCTGCGCGCCAAGGTCGACTTCGCCGACTGGGTGGACCTGTCCCTGCATCGCGCGACGGAGCGCGTGCAGCGCCAGCTCTCCACCGGCCTGAGCCTGCTGGCCACCGTCGGTTCCACCTCGCCCTTTGTCGGCCTGCTCGGCACGGTCTGGGGCATCTATCACGCGCTGACGGCCATCGGCGTCGCCGGCCAGGCTTCCATCGACAAGGTGGCCGGCCCGGTGGGCGAGGCGCTGATCATGACGGCCATCGGCCTGGCCGTCGCCGTGCCGGCCGTTCTCGGCTACAACGCGCTGCTGCGCCGCAATGCCCTGGTGCTGGACGAGGTGCGCGACTTCTCCGGCGAGCTGCATTCGGTGCTGCTGGGCTCGGGCCACGCGGAACCCGCCGCGGCTGACGAACAGCCTGCCGGCCTGACCCCGGCCCTGGCCTGATCCTTCGCAAGCCATGGCCATCCAGCTCGCCCAGGGCGCCGACGAGGCGGTCTCGTCCATCAACACGACGCCCCTCGTCGACGTCATGCTGGTGCTGCTCATCATCTTCCTCATCACCATCCCGGTCGTGAACTTCTCGGTGCCGGTGGAGCTGCCCAAGCAGCGCAACGAGGTGCGCGAAAGTGAGCCCAAGGACATCGTCATCACGGTCTCGCGTGAAGGCAGGCTCTACTGGTTCGACGCGCCGGTGGCCAACAAGGACGCGCTGTTCGAAAGGCTCAAGGGCATTGCCCGGCAGCAGCCCCAGCCCGAAGTGCATGTGCGCGGCGACGCCGGCAGCGATTACGCCCCGGTCGGTCGCGTGCTGCTCGCCGCCCAGCGCGCGGGCATCGCCAAGGTGGGCTTCATCACCGAACCGCCGGCGAGGTCGCCGTGAGTGCCGGTCCCCTGCGCAAGGCGGCCCGCGCGCGCCGCCAGGTCACGTCGGCCCTGCCGGTGCCCGACATCAACACCACGCCGCTGATCGACGTGATGCTGGTGCTGCTGGTGATGCTCATCATCACCATCCCGGTGCAGCTGCACAGCGTCAAGCTCAACCTGCCCCTCGCGCCGCCGTCGGCACCACCACCGGTCCCGCCTGAAGTCGTGCGCCTGGACATCACGCCGGACGCAGTGCTGTGGAACGGCGAGGCCATCGCCGACCCCGCTGCGCTGCGCGAGCGCCTCAACGCCGCCGGCCGGCAGGCCACCCAGCCCGAGGTGCATGTGCGCCCCCAGCCCGGCGCCAAGTACGACGCCTTCGCTGCCGTCATGACGGCGGCCCACCAGGCCGGCCTGACCCAGCTCGGCGTGACGGGCAGCGAGCAGTTCCTCGACCAGGAGTAGTCATCCATGAGTGCAGTTCTCTTGCCCGGCGGCCTGACGCTGGACGACACCCGCCCCGCGCCGCGCCGCCTTGGGCCTGGCGCGGCGCCCTCGCCCCAGACCCCGACGGCACCACTGCGTTCGCAGCTGAAGCCCCCGGTCAGCGCCAACCGTGGCACCGGCATCGCCGTCGTCGTCGGCCTGCACATCGCGCTGGGCTGGGGCCTGAGCACGGGCCTGGCCTCCAAGGCCATCGAGGCGATCAAGAAGCCCATCGACATGGCGCTGCTGCCCGAGGTGCTGCCCCCGCCGCCGCCGCCGCCGCCCAAGGTCGTCAAGATCGAGCCGGTGCAGAAGGTGGTACCGCCGCCGGCCTATGTGCCGCCACCCGAGGTCGTGCCCGTCGTGACGCCGCCTCCGCCGCCCATCCAGGTCGTCCAGGCGCAGCCGCCGAAGGAGCCGGTCGTCGTGGCCGCAGTGCCCGCGCCGGTCGCCGTGCCCGCGCCGCCGCCTGCACCCGCCATCGTCAAGCGCGAGATCAGCCTGGCCTGCCCCGGCTACGAGGCAGTGCTGGCCTCCGCGCTGGAGGAGGCCATCGACCGCGTCGGCCTCAAGGGCACCGTGCAGACGCTGATCAAGATCCGCGGCAACCAAGTTGTCGAAGTGACGCCGACCTCGGGCCCCAAGGAATACCACAAGTACGTGCAGGCCGCGGTCAAGCGCATGCGCTGCACGGCCGGCGGTGCCGATGAAGTCCAAGTCTCTCTCCCCGTCATCTTCTCCTGATGCCTTCCTCTTCCCGCCGCGGCCTGCTCCAAGGCCTGGGTGCACTCGCACTGCTGCCGGCCTCGGCCCGGGCAGCCGACACACCGCCCAACATCCTCTTCATCCTGGCCGACGACATGGGTTACGCCGACCTCGGCGTCTACGGCGCGCGCGACTACGCCACGCCCAACCTCGACCGGCTCGCGGCCCAGGGCATCCGCTTCACCCAGGGCTATGCCAATTCGGCCGTCTGCTCGGCCACGCGCTTCGGCCTCATCACCGGGCGCTACCAATACCGGCTGCGTGGCGGCCTGGAGGAGCCTGTCGGCGGCGACCAGCTCGGCCTGCCGCCCGAGCACCCCACGCTGCCCTCGCTGCTGAAGGCGCGCGGCTACCGCACGGCGCTGTTCGGCAAATGGCATCTCGGCGCGCTGCCCAAATACGGCCCGCTGAAGAGCGGCTATGACGAGTTCTTCGGCAACACCGGCGGCGCGGTCGACTACTTCACCCATAAGGCCGGCGTAGGCGCCAACCTGCCACCCGACCTGTTCGAGGGCGAGGTGCGCGTCGACAAGGCCGGCTACTACACCGACCTCATCGCCGAGCACGGCCAGGCCTTCCTGCGCAAGCAGACGGCGGCGCAGCCCTTCCTGCTGTCGCTGCACTTCACCGCGCCGCACTGGCCTTGGGAGGGGCCAGGCGACGAGCCGGTGTCGCGGCAGCTGAAGTCCCTCAACCACAGCGACGGCGGCAGCCTGAAGAAATACGGCGAGATCGTCGGTGCGCTGGACGCTGCCGTCGGCCGCGTGCTCGCCACGCTGGAGGCCCAGGGCCTGGCCCAGAACACCCTCGTCGTCTTCACCAGCGACAACGGCGGCGAGCGCTTCTCCAACACCTGGCCCTTCAGCGGCCAGAAGTCCGAGCTGCTCGAAGGCGGCATCCGCGTGCCCACGCTGCTGCGCTGGCCCGCGCGCGTGAAGCCCGGCCAGGTCAGCGACCAGGTCGTCATCAGCATGGACTGGCTGCCGACGCTGCTTGCGGCCGCCGGCACGGCACCGCGGGCCGACTATCCGAGCGACGGCGTGAGCGTGCTGCCGCAGGTCCTCGGCCAGGCCGCGCCAGTCGAACGCAAGCTGTTCTGGCGCTACAAGTCCAACGCCCAGCGCGCGCTGCGCGACGGCGACTGGAAGTATCTGCAGATCAACGGCAACGAGTTCCTGTTCAACCTCGCCCAGGACCAGCGCGAGCGCGCCAACCTGGCGGAGCGCGAACCCGAGCGGCTGGCCCGGCTGCGCGCCGACTGGGAGGCCTGGAACGCCGGCATGCTGCCGATCACGGAGGACGTGAAGAGCTACAAGATCAGTCCGAAGGTGCAGGCGGACAGGCCGGGGGCGTGAGCAAGCGGCGAATTGCGCTGTCGACGGAGCTACTCCTCAAACAGCCATCCTTTGGAGGCCATATCGCTGTTCCAGAACATCGAGAACCCGGTTCTTCCGTGGTCCCCAAGATGCAGTACGAAGTACTCGCCTTTCGCGCCGCCGAATCGTTCGTACTCGAATACACCAAGCTTGGTGATCACAGGATCAACAGCAGCTTCTTGAAGGGATGATGGGTAGTGCCCATGCATTCTTCGATAGTCCATGAGCCTCTGAACTACCGGTTGGCCGGCAAGTTTGGCGCTCTCGATGTCCGCCGCCGAGTATTTGGGGCCGCACGCGACGACAGCGATCACGATGCCGACGACCGGCAGAAGTAGGTTGAATCGAGTCACAGTTTGGTGCTCTGAAAAGACAGCAGTCCCGGTGGCGCCATCAGTATGACTTCGGACGGAGAAGCCTTGATCCAGCGCCGCATGTTGCCAACGACCCAGCCGCAATCAGCACCATCGCTGCCGCGCGATTGTCTTGCCCGTTGACGATGGGCCTTTGACGATAGAAGTCCAGTGTCGGACCAGCGGGAGTGCCGACGCAGACACCCCTGAAATCGCCATTCGCATCGATGCGGTCCCGCACGCCGGCCCAGGCGCGAGCGATGGCTTTGTCGACCGCATCGGCTTGCAGCCAGTCGTGCCGGCGCGCCATGGCAAGCGCAGCAAGGCTCATCGCTGTCACCGTCAGTTCGTCGCGGGAAGTGGCATCGTCCAGCACCTGGCGCCACAGCCCGTCCTCGCCTTGCAGAGTCACCAGCCGGTTCAGATGCAGGCGCAGCCGCGACAGCAACTGCGCGTGCGCCGGCAGCGGCCCGGCCAGGGCCATTGCAAGGCCCAGCGCCGCAAAGCCATTGCCGCGCCCCCAGGCCACGGGCGAGCCCACGGCGTGGTCGAAGAGGCCGTCGCGCCGTTGCAGGCGCTCCGTCAATTCCAGCAGCGACGAGCCCAAGGCCTCGGTCGCGCGAGCGTGTTCGGCCGCCGGCAGCAGCGGCAGCGTGCGGTCGAACAGCAGTGTCGCCATGAAGAGGTCATCGGTCCAGGGGCGCAGTCCGGCGAGACGCGGCCCATCGGACGTGTCGACGATGGCGCCGCGGATGGCTTGCAGCGCCAACTCGCCTGCGGCCGCGTCGCCGTCATGGCGCGCCGCCTCGGCGAAAGCGGCGTAGCCGGCGCGCAGCGGCCATTCGGTCAGCGGTGTGGCGGGTGCGACCTGGCGCAGAGCGAGCAGAGCCTGTGCACTTCGCGGCGGCAGTTGGCCCCCGGTCAATTGTCGCTGGGCCGACCAGATCAGCGCAGTGACATAGCCGAGCGAGGCGTTGACCGGATAGAGGTCGGCAAGGCGACGAGCGATGTCGGCCTCTTCGGCATGCGCATGCAGGGGCAAAGTCACGGCCGCGACCAGCAGCTCGCGACGTGTGGGCACGCCTCAGCGCCCCTCAACCTTCGCGATGCTGTCGCGCAGCGACGCAGCCATGTCGCTGTCGGGCGGCACCTCGGCCAGCACGCGGCGCCAGTAGTGCGCGGCGCTCGCCGTGTCGCCGCGCTCATGGGCGGCGCTGCCGAGCAGGGCCAGTGTCGGCACATGGTGCAGGTCCAGCTTCAAGGCGCGCTGCAGCAGCACTTCGGACTCGCCCGTCAGGCCCTGGCCCCGGACGAGAGCCAGCGTGACGGCGTGCTGGCTCAGGGGCTGCGGGTCGTCGGGGCGCAGGCGCTCGAGCTGCTCGTAGGCGGGCAGGGCGTCCTGCGGGCGGCCGAGCTGCTCGTAGGCGCGGGCCAGCAGGGTCCAGCCCTCGGCGTCGTCGGGGCTGCGCTGCAGGCGGTCGGCGAGGCGCTGCACCATCTGCTGCACGGGGTCGGCGGGCGGCGGGGCGATGGCATCGGGCCGGCCGAGGCGGGCGTAGAGCAGGCCGGCGACAAGGGGAAGGGACAGGGCGAGGGTCAAGGCCGTGCGCCAGGCACGTGGCGAACCGGGGCCGAGCAAGGCCGGCGCCAACGGCAGCAGGGCCGCCAGGGTCAGCGCGACGGCGGCGAGCAGGAAGGGCGCCGTCACCGCGGGCCTCCACGCTGGCGCAGGTAGACGACGGCACCGATGGCCAGCAGGGCCAGTGGCCCGAACCACAGCGGCGCGGTACCGGCATGCAGGGCCGGCCGGTAGAGCACCTGCTCGCCATAGCGCTGCACCAGTTCGGCCTTGAGCTCCTCCTCGCTGCGGCCGGCGGCCAGGCCCGCGCGCAGCTGGCGCTTCATGTCGACGGCCAGCGGTGCATTGGACTCGGCCACGCTCTGGCTCTGGCAGACCACGCAGCGCAGCTCTTGGGCCAGGTGTTCGACACGGTTGTCGAGGTCGTCGGCCCGCGCGGTGAGGGCGATGAGCAGCACAAGAGCAGCGACGCTACGCACGCTTCAACCTCTCGATCAGTGGCAGCAAGCGCCGGCTCAGGTCCTCGGCCGTGACGGGCCCGGTGTGGCGCAGGCGCACGATGCCGCGGCGGTCGATGACGAAGGTCTCGGGCACGCCGGTCACACCCCAGGCCAGGCTGCCCTTGCCCTCGGGGTCGCGCCAGGTCTGCGCATAGGGGTTGCCATGGCGCTTCAGGAAGCCCAGGCCCAGCTCGGGCGTGTCGCGGTAGTCCAGGCCGACGATGTGCACGCCGCCCTGTTCGGCAAGCTGGCCCAGCACCGGCAGCTCAGCCCGGCAGGGCGCGCACCAGGAGGCGAAGACGTTGAGCACCCAGACCTCGCCCTGCAGCGGCCGTGCCTCGCCGGCCAGGCGTTCGAGGGCGAGGGCGGGCGCGGGCTTGCCGACCAGAGGCGAGATGGGTTCGGCCTGGGCGTCGCGTTGCACCAGGCCGCGGCCGAGCAGGGCGACGAGGGCGGTGGCGCCCGCCAGGGGCAAAAGGTGAAGCTTCATGCGAAAACGAGAGCGGTTGTTGCGACAGCAGGCCGAGGTGATTGGCGTCGGCTGCGGGCCAATGCCCCCCACAGGCCACCGAGAGCCATCAGCAGCGAGCCGATCCACACCCAGCACATGAAGGGCTTGACCTGCACGCGCAAGGCCCAGCGGCCGTTGACGTCGGCCTCGCCCAGGCTGGCGTAAACGTCGCGCCAGGGGCCGCGGGCGATGGCCGCCTCCGTCATGGCCATCTGGCGGCGGGCATAGACGCGCTTCTCGGGTTGCAGCACGACGGGCTCGCCGCCGCGATGCCAGACCAGCGTCGCCCGTGCGGCCCGGTAGTTGTCGCCCTGCGTGGCCTCGAGCTTTTCGAAGCGCAGCAGATGGCCCGCGATGCGCGTCTGTTCGCCAGGCGCCAGGCTCAGGTCATGCGATTGCTCAAGGCTGCGTACCAGCGTCACGCCGAGCACGAAGACGGCGATGCCCGCATGCGCCAGCCACAGCGGCAGGCTCTGGCGCCAGGCCTCGCGCTGGCGCCAGGCCAGGGCCCCGGTGCCGCCCAGGGCCCACAGCCCGGTGGCAATGCCGGCGGCCATCCACAGCGAGGCTTGCAGCGCCAGCACCAGGGCCGCCGCGCTGGCCAGGGCCGCCAGGGCCAGCGGCAGCAGCGGCTTGAGCGCCGACAGCCTCACGGCCCGCCAGCGCGCCAGCGGCCCGATGACGAGCAGGGCGACCAGGGGCAGCATCAGCGGCGGGAAGACGGTGTCGAAATAGGGCGCGCCGACCGACAGCTTGACGCCGCTGAGCACCTCGGCCGCCAGCGGATACAGCGTGCCCAGCAGCACCGTGCCGGTGGCCGTGGCCAGCAGCAGGTTGTTCAGCAGCAGCAGGGACTCGCGGGAGCCCAGCACGTAGCGCTCGGCTGCGGGCAGGCGGGCCGCGTTCAGCGCGTACAGCGCCAGCGACCCGCCTACAGCCGTTGCCAGCAGCGCCAGGATGAAGAGGCCGCGCGCCGGGTCGCTCGCAAACGCATGAACCGAGCTGACCACGCCCGAGCGCACGAGGAAGGTGCCCAGCAGCGACAGCGCAAAGGCCAGCAGGGCCAGCAGCAGGCTCCAGCGCAGGAAGCCGGGCCGCTTCTCGGCCACGGCCAGCGAGTGGATCAGGGCCGTGCCCAGCAGCCATGGCATGAAGGCTGCGTTCTCGACCGCGTCCCAGAACCAGAAGCCGCCCCAGCCCAGTTCGTAATAGGCCCAGAAGCTGCCGAGCAGGATGCCGCCGGTCAGGGCCGACCAGGCCGCCAGCACCCAGGGGCGGGCCCAGCGCGTCCAGCGGGCATCGGGCGCTTCGTCCAGCAGGGCCGCGACGGCGAAGGCGAAACCCACGGCGAAGCCGACATAGCCCATGTAGAGCAGGGGTGGATGGGCGGCCATGCCGGGGTCCTGCAGCAGCGGGTTCAGGTCGCGGCCGTCGGCCGGGGCCGGCAGCAGGCGGGCGAAGGGGTTGGATGTGAAGGCGATGAAGGCGATGAAGCCGGCCGCGACCGCGCCGAGCACGCCCTGCACGCGCGCGGCGAAGGCGGCGGGCAGGGCGCGGCTGCGCGCGGCCACGAGGGCACCCCAGGCCGACAGCATCCACACCCACAGCAGCAGCGAGCCCTCGTGCCCACCCCAGCTCGCCGTGATGCGATAGCCCAGCGGCAGCTCGCGGCTGGCGTTGGCGGTGACGTAGGCGATGGAGGTGTCGAGCTGCACAAAGCCCCACACCAGGGCCGCGAAGGCGATGCTGATGAGGCCGAAGCTGACGGCGGCCAGTGGGCGGGCGAGCGCCATCCAGCGCGCATTGCCGCGCTGTGCGCCCCACAGCGGCAGCAGTGCCTGCGCGATGGCAACGGCGAGGGCCAGCAGCAGCGCGAACAGGCCGAGCTCCGCCGTCATCGCGCGCTCGCCTGCTTCAGGGCCGCGGCGGCTTCGGGCGGCATGTAGTTCTCGTCGTGCTTGGCCAGCACCTCATCGGCCACGAAGTTCAGGCCGGCCAGCCGGCCCTGGGCAACGACGCCCTTGCCCTCGCGGAACAGATCCGGCACCTGGCCTCGGTAGCTCACGTGGACAGCCTGGGCGCCGTCGGTCACGGTGAAGCGCAAGTCGCTGCCGTCACGTTGCACGGAACCTGCCTGCACCAAGCCTCCGAGGCGAAAGCGCGCACCGGCCGGCGCCTCGCCGCGTGCGATCTCGCTGGGCGTGACGAAGAAGACCAGGTTCTGCCGGAAGGCCTTCAGCACCAGGCCGCCGGCCAGGGCGAGCAGGGCCAGCGTGGCGAGCAGGCCGGCGAGGCGGATGTGGCGGGCTTTCATCGCCTCAGGCTCCAAAGCTCGATGAGGATGCCGATGGCCACCGCCGCAAGCGAGACCCAGACGAACGGTGCGTGGGCTCCAAACAGTTCACTCATGCCAGGCTCCCCAACGCCCGTGGCCAGCGCGCTTCGGCCTCGACGCGCGCCTGCAGCTGCCGCCGCGCCCGCGTCAGCACCACCGCGCCGGCATAGGCCCAGAAGCCCAGCGTGGCGAGCAGCAGGCCGGCCAGCATCTCGGGCGCGATGGCGCTGCCGCGCGGGCCGAGGGAGGCGCCCTGGTGCAGGGTGTTCCACCAGCTGACCGAGAAATACAGCACCGGCAGGTTGAGCGCGCCGACGAGGGCGAGCAGGGCGCCGGCCTGGTCGCCGCGGCGCGGGTCGTCGGGCGTGTCGACGGCCGTGGTCAGCGCGATGAAGCCGAGATAGAGCAGCGCCAGCAGCAGGGCCGAGGTCAGGCGCGCGTCCCACACCCACCAGGTGCCCCACATGGGCTTGCCCCACAGCGAACCGGTCAGCAGCGTCAGCATGGCGAACAGCGCGCCCGTCGGCGCCAGTGCCCGCATCAGCACGAAGGCCAGGCGCGTCTTCCAGGCCAGGCCCCACAGCGCCCAGAAGGCCATGGCGCCGTAGCAGACCATGGCGATCCAGGCCGCCGGCACATGCAGATAGAGGATGCGATAGGCCTCGCCCTGCTGGGCGTCGGTGGGCGCGATGAAGAGGCCCAGGGTCAGGCCCGTCGCGATGCCGAGAACGGCGAGGCTCCACGCGGCTGGCAGCAGGCGGGCGGTCAGCGCAAGGAAATGGCCAGGGCTGGCATAGCGCCAGAGGGGATGGGGCGTGGTCATCAGTCGAGCATCAGGGAAAGGGCGGCGGCCGTGCCCCAGGGCACCAGCGCCAGCAGCACGGCCAGCCAGGCGCCGAGCAGTAGCAGGGCGGTGTCGGCATGGGCGCCACCCTGGGCCGCGGCCGTGCCCAAGACGAGGACGGGCACCTGCAGCGGCAGCAGCAGCAGGGCCAGCAGGCCGGCACCGGCGCGGGCATGCAGCACCAGGGCCGCGCCCAGGCCGCCGAGCAGGGCCAGCGCCGGGGTGCCCAGCAGCAGGCTCAGGGCCAGCGGCAGGGGATCGCCGACGCCGAAGGCCAGGCCCAGCAGCGGCGCCAGCAGCACCAGGGGCAGGTTGGCCAGGGCCCAGTGCACGCCGAGCTTGAGCGCCACGGCCAGCGGGCGCGGCAGCGGCGCCAGCCACCACTGCTCCAGGCTGCCGTCGGCGAGATCAGGGGCGAACAGGCGCGGCAGCGCGAGCAGGCTGGACAGCAGGGCCGCTATCCACAGCAGTCCTGGCGCCAATTCGCGCAGCCGTGCCGGCTCGGGACCGAGGCCGAGGGGAAAGAGAACGGCCACGCCGATGACGAAGCCCGGCGGCGTCAGCCATTCGGCGGGTTGGCGCAGGGTGGCGCGCCATTCCCGCCGCGCCAGTGCCGCGGCGGCTTGCAGGCCGGGCCGCATCAAGGCTTCCCCAGGTCCAGGCAGCGCACGGGCCGCTTCAGCGGCAGCGGCTGGTGGCTGGTGAAGACGATGCTGCCGCCTTCATCGGCATGGCGGTCCAGGCGCTGGCCGAGGCGATCCGCCATGGCGGTGTCCAGCGCTGCCAGGGGCTCGTCCAGCACCCACAGCGGCGCGACGCGAGGCAGCCACAGCTGGGCCAGTGCGGTGCGGCGGCGCTGTCCTTCCGACAGCTGCGCCAGGCGCAGGCCGGCGGCTTCATCGAGGCCGACGGGCGCGAGGGCCGCCAGGGCTTCGGCCTCGCTGCAGGCATGCCCGGCGAGAGCCGCGCTGCTGCGCACCTGCTCGACGACGCTCAGCACCTCCTTGAGCCCCGGCCTGTGGCCGAGGTAGAGCAGCTCGCGCGCCACATGCACTCGCCCCGCACGCGGCCGCGCCAGGCCGCAGACGAGGCGCAGCAGGCTGGTCTTGCCGCTGCCGTTGACGCCGCGCACCCACAGCAGTTCGCCGGCATGCAGGGCCAGGTCCAGATCGTCGAACAGCGGCCGGCCGCCGCGCGACTGGCCGACGCGCTGCAGGATCAGCGCGGGCGGGGTCGACGAAAAAAGGGCGGCCGGTGGCGTGGACATGCCGGCACTCTAGGCAGGGCCGCCGTCCGAGCCAACGAAGCAAAACGACTGAGCTACTGCGATTGCCGTGGGTGCCGCCCCGCCCCGCCCCCTAAACTCGAAGCTCAAGCAGTTCACCATCCGTCCGTCCGATGCGTTCTCCCGTCCTTGCCGCCTCCCTGTTTTTCCTGACCGCTTCCGGCTCGGCGCTGGCGGCGGACCGTGATGTGCTGTGGAAGATCATCGACGGCGGCTGTGTGCCCGCGGCGGCCAGCGGCGTGATGCCGCCGCCCTGCACCCGTGTGGAGATGCCGGCCGGCCGCGAGTACGGCTGGGCCGTCATGAAGGACCGCCGCGGCGTGCTGCAGTACCTGCTGCTGCCCACGGCCCGCATCAGCGGCGTCGAGAGCCCGGAGCTGCTGCAGCCCGGGGCGCCCAACTTCTTCGCCCAAGCCTGGCATGCGCGCGACCTGCTCGACCAACTCAATGGCCGCCCGCTGCCGCGCGAGGCCGTGTCGCTGACGCTGAACCCGGTGCGCCGGCGCAGCCAGGACCAGTTCCACATTCACATCTCCTGCATCCGACCGGATCTGCAGGCGCGGCTTCAGTCGGCCGACGCGGATCTCAAGCAGGACTGGTCGACTCTTCCGGGCGGCTGGCATGGCCACACCTGGCTGGTGCGGCGCGTCGATGGCGACAGGCTGGATGCCGTCAACCCCATCACCGACATTGCCGCCCATGTGCCGGGTGCGGTGGCAGACATGGGGGCCATCGGCATCGGCGTCGTGGCCATGAACTTCAAGGACGGCAAGCCGGGCTTCGTGCTGATGGCCACGCGCCGGGACGACAGCGACCCGACCAGTGGCATCGCCGAGCACGACATCCAGGAGCATGACTGCGCGGTTGTGAAGGGTGCCGCGCCTGCGGCCTCCGCTCCTTGACGCCCGCCACACCCTGACCGCTGCGGCTCAGTTCGCCGCGAAGCAGTACAGCAAACCGGCCCCGCCCGTGGCCACCAGCTTGGGCTGGCTGCAGCCGCGGCTGCCGTGGGCGGAGTTCCACGAAGCATTGCCGCCGCCGGTGCGGTCGAAATGGCCGAGCTGCACCGAGCCGTCCTCGGCGCCCGACGAATAGTTGCGGCAGGTCTTGTCGGCACCGTCCGGATAGGCCCGACCTTCGGGCGTGGAGCCCGTGACGATGTCGTGTTCGTTGGGCGTGTCGCCGGCGGCCCTGGGGCGTTCGCCCTTCTCCGTCAGCGCGGTGTTGCGCGTCAGATTGCTGCCGAGCTGGGCCAGCTCCAGCGTGTCGCCGTGCAGATGCGCCACATCGCGGGCGATGACCTGGCCGCGCACATTGGTCCAGGGGCCCTTGCCGATGCGGTCTCGCGCGTTGACGGCGTTCGCGCCCTGGGTGCTCAGATAGGCGCGCCAGGTCTTGAAGGGCGTGCCGGCCGCATCGGCCAGCTTCTGGCAATGCGCGTCGGCGCCTTGCAGGCCACCGTAGTTGGCGCCGTTGCCACCGCCCGTGCTGGTGACGAAGAAGCTGAAGGGCGGGGGCGGCGGGGCGCTCGCAGCAGCGGCTGGCGGCGTCTGTGCGTGAACGGCGGAGATGGATAGCAATACGGCGAGAGCAAGCGTCGTCTTCATGATCAGTTGGAGTTCCTGTAGTCGTCGTGGCAGGCCTTGCAGGTCTTCTGCAGGGCGGCGAGCTGGGCCTTGACGGCGGCCACGTCGCCGGTCTGGGCGACGCGAGCCAGTTCGTTGGCTTCCTTGCCGAAATTGGCCTGCGCCGCGGCGGCGCCGGCGGCGTCGCTGAACAGCGTGGGCTTGACGCTGGTGTCGTGCCAGCCCTTGCCGCTGTCGGTGCCGGCGGCAAACAGCGTTGGCAGGCCGCCGTTGGCGACGGCGGCAATCGTGTTGGCGGCGCGGATGACCTCGTCCTTGTTGTAGGCGCCGTCGACGTTGGCTTTCACGCGGCCGGTGTTCCAGCCAATGACCTGGTAGGCCGACTGGCGCCACTTGATCAGCTGTTCGGGCTTGGGGGCCTGCTGGGCCTGGGCGGTCGACGCGAGCAGGGCTGCGGTGAGCAGTAGGAGAGATTTCTTCATCGTGGTTTTGAGTGAGGGAAGAAAGTGGTCAACGAGCTGGCAGGCGCTCGACCTCGGCGAGGGCGGCATCGACATTTGCGGCTGGTCCCAGGCCACCCACCGTTGCGACGACCCGGCCGTCGCGGTCGATGACGAAGCTCGTCCGCTCGGCGCGGGCGTGGGTGATGTCCTGGCCCTTGGTCGTCTTGCGACCGGCGGGCGTGGCGGTCGTCGCGATGTCGAAGGCGCGGGCGATGCGGCCATCGGCATCGGAAGCCACGGTCAGCTTGCCGGCACAGGTCTCGGGGTCGGCGGAGAACTCGCGCAGGCGCTCCAGGCCGTCACCGGAGACGCCGATGACTGTCGCGCCGGCCACCGCGAAGCGCTCCAGCTTGGTCGCGAACTCATGGGCCTGCAGATTGCAGCCACCGGTGAAGGCGGCGGGGTAGAAGTAGACGACGACCGGGCCCTTGGCCAGGGCGTCCTTGAGCTGCACGTCGACTGTCTTGCCGGCGAAGGCCGCGGCGGCGCGGAAGTCGGGGGCGGTGTCGCCAGGCTTCAGCGCGGCATGGGCGCTGGCCGCGAAGGCCAGCAGCGAGAAAGCGAAGAGATGCTGCTTCATGGCAAAGGCTTGTAGGGGTCGTGGCAGTCGTTGCAAGCGAGGGCAATGGCACGGGCCGCGCCGCGTGCGGCCGTGACGTCGCCGGCGGCCAGCGCCGTCGTGATGGCCTTGGCCTGGCGCTCGCCGTCGCGCGAGAAGCCGACCGCGTCGGCGGCCGGGTAGTCCTTCTCGAAGAAGGCCGTCATGTCGGCATAGAGCTTCTGCAGGGCCTGGGCGTCTGCAGCCGCCTCGTCGTGGCGGCCGGCGGCCAGGGCCTTCTGCACGCTGACCGACTTGTGGTCGATGGCGCGCATCCAGATGCCCAGGTCGAGCTTGGAGGCGGCCTGGCAAAGCGGCGCGGCGAGCAGGGCCGTGGCGATGAGAAGACGAGCTTGCTTCATTTCTTGGGCTTGTAGACCTCGTGGCAGGTCTTGCAGCTGCGCGTCAGGTCGCTCAGCGCGTCCTGGGCGGCGTCGTAGTTGCCGGCCTCGACGGCGCTGGCGACGGCCTGGGCGAGGTCCTGCGAGCGGCGCGCGAAGTCGACACCGCGCGCCGCGTTCGGCTGGGCGGTGTAGTGGGCGCCGACCTGCTGGAAGAAGCGCGCGAGTTCACGCGCCTCGTCCAGGGCCTTGCGGTTCTGCAGGCTGAGGTTGGAGTCCAGGTCGCGCAGCGTGTCCTCGGCATTGCGCATCTCGTCGGCACTGATCTCGGCCTGGGCGGCGAGGACGGTGCCGGCGATCAGCAGGGGCAGCAGTGCCAGCAGGACCGGCTTCGGCGGGCGTCTCAAGCAATGATCTCCTTGATGACATCGCCGAACACGGTGGTCGCCTTCTCGGCGCGGCCCTGGTGGGCGAACACCAGCTTCTTGTGGTTGAGCCCCAGCTGCCACAGCAGCGTGGCCTGCAGGTCGTAGGTGTCGACGATGCCGCTGGCCGCGCGCAGGCCGATCTCGTCGGTGCCGCCATAGGTGCCGGGCTTGATGCCGCCGCCAGCCACCCACTGCGTGTAGCCCCAGGGGTTGTGGTCGCGGCCGTTGCCGCTCTGGCCGTACGGCGTGCGCCCGAACTCCGAGGCCCAGACCACCAGCGTCGTCTCCAGCAGCCCTCGCGCCTTCAGGTCGGCCAGCAGGGCGCCCACCGGCTGGTCCACCTGCTTGCACATGACGGCGTGGTTCTTCTCCAGGTTGTTATGCGCGTCCCACGAATCCACGCTGTTGTCCGGCGCGCCGGAGATGACGTGGATGAAGCGCACGCCCCGTTCCACCAGTCGGCGGGCGCGCAGCAGGGCGGTGCCGTACTCGTCGGTTTCCTTGGTGCCGATGCCGTAGGCGGCGCGGGTTGCAGCCGTTTCTTTGGTCAGGTCCACGGCCTCGGGCGCCGAGGACTGCATGCGGTAGGCCAGGTCATAGCTCTTGGCGCGGGCGATCAGTTCGGTGTCGCCGGGATAGCGCTCGGCGTGTTCGCCGTTCAGTGCGCGCAGCAGGTCGAGCTGGGCGCGCTGTTCCTTCTCGGTGATGCCATCGGGGCGGGCCAGGTGCAGGATGGGCGAGTCGCCCTTGCGGAAGGGCGTGCCCTGCAGGGCCGCGGGCAGGAAGCCGCTGCTCCAGATGACGGCGCCACGGCCGCCGCCGGCCGCGCCCACGCCGGTGGGCAGCACGACGAAGGCGGGCAGGTCGGGGTTGGCCGAGCCCAGGCCGTACTGCACCCAGGAGCCCAGGGCCGGACGGCCCGGCACCAGGCCGGCGGTGTGCAGCTTCAGCGACGCGATGACGTGGGTGCTGCCCTCGGTCTTGCTGCCCTTCAGGAAGGCGATGTCGTCGGCCTGCTTGGCGATATTTGGCAGCAGGTCCGACACCCAGGCACCCGACTCGCCGTGCTGCTTCCAGGTGCGCTTGCTGGCGTAGAGGTTGCCCACGCCGCCGTCGGTGGCCGTCTTCAGGTCCTTGCCGAAGCTGTCGGGCAGGGGCGTGCCGGCCAGCTTGATCAGCTCGGGCTTGTAGTCGAACAGGTCCAGGGTGCTGGGCGCGCCGGCCATGTGCAGCCAGATGACGGACTTGGCCTTGGCCGCATGGTGGGGCTGGCGCGGCGTGGTCGGGTCGAAGAGCTCGCTGGCGAAGGCGGCGTTCAGGCTGCCCAGGCCACCGAAGCCGAAGGCCCCTGCGGCGGCGGCACCGGCGGCGGTACCGAGGAAATGGCGGCGGGAATGATCGTTGTGGCTCATCTCAAACCTCAGAAGCGATAGGTGAATTCATTGGTGTTGACCAGGGTGTGGACCAGGTCGACGAAGGCGGCGGCGCGGGCCTTGCTCGGGCCTTTGCCCGGCGCCTTCGCGGGGCTGCTGCTCGTCGGCGTGGCCGCGGCCACCGTCGTGCCGCCACCGTCGTCCGGCGCGTCCTCGCCGTCGCCCTTCTTGCGCTTGGCGGCCTGCTGGTCCAGATAGCTCAGGAAGGCGGTGCGCTCGTAGCGGTCGGGCTCGCGCTTGTAGGCAGCCTTGTAGAAGCCGTCGATCTGCTTGGCGAGCTTGGGGTCCACGCCCCAGCCCTCGGGCAGATGCGGCTTCTTGACCTCGCCGGCCTGGGCCGTCTGCAGGGCCTCCTGGGCGTTCAGGAAGGCCACCAGCTTCTCCTTCTCCCTGGCCGTCGGCTTGCGCGAGAACAGGATCTCGTAGACGCGGTCGATCTGCGCCGCCTCGTTGCCGCCGGCCTCCTGGATGACGCGGCCGGCCAGGGCCTGGCTCCAGCCCAGCACCAGGTCGCTGTTGACCAGGGCCAGGGCCTGCGGCGCCGTCGTCGTCACGTCGCGCTTGAAGTGGGGCAGCTGCGGGTTGGCCCAGTCGAAGGTCTCCAGCAGCGGGTAGGGCGAGTTGCGCAGCACGAAGACGTAGAGGCTGCGGCGGTTGTGGTCGCGCGGGTCCTCCGAGGTCTGCCAGCGGTTGCGCTGGCCGCCGATGTCGAAGTTGGGCGGGATGGGCGGATAGACCGAGGGGCCGCCGCGCTTTTCCTCCAGCAGACCGGAGGCCGCCAGCAGGGAGTCGCGCAGCTGCTCGGCCTCCAGGCGCTGGCGCGGGAAGGCCCAGAGCAGCTTGTTGTCCGGGTCCTTCTTGACCACCTCCGGGTCCCGCGCCTGGCTGGCCTGGCGGTAGGTGCTGGACAGCAGGATCTGCTTGTGCAGGGTCTTCACGCTCCAGCCCTGCTTGACGAAGTCGGCCGCCAGCTTGTCCAGCAGTTCGGGATGCGTGGGCTTCGCTCCGGTCTTGCCGAAGTCGGCGCTGGTCTCGACGATGCCGCGACCGAAGAACTGGGCCCACTGGCGATTGACGAAGACGCGCGCCGTCAGGCCGTTGTCGGGGCTGACCAGCCAGTTGGCCAGGGCCGTGCGGCGGCCCGAGGACGTCGCCGTGGGCTTGATGTCCAGCGTCGTGTTGTCGGTCAGCAGGGCCGGCAGGCCGGGTTGAACTTCCTGCAGCGGCCGGTCGTAGATGCCCTTGAACAGCACCTTGGTGGGCGGCGCGTCATTGCCCAGCTCGACGATGGTCGAGACATTGCCCGGGTCCCTGGGCTTGAGGCCGTCGAACTTCTTCAGCTGGGCCGTCAGCGCCTCGTACTTGGCGTAGGCCTCCTTGTCCTTGGTCTTGAGCTGGTTCTCGGCGTTGCGGGTGCGGCCGGACAGGGTCCACAGGTTGCGGTGGTAGATCCAGCGGTCGTAAGCATTGCGCTCGGACGCCGGCTTGTTGATGGACTCGCGCGTGGCCGGCACGAAGCCCGACAGGCGGTCGGTCTCCAGCTTCTCGATGATGGGCTTGAGCAGGGCGTCGCGCTGGGCGCGGATGTCCTGGGTCGCTTCCTCCCACTTGGCCAGCTGGGCGTCGTAGTCGGCCTTGGCCTTGCCCGTCAGCGGCGAGACGTCGTCCTTCCAGCTGGTGTTGGCGAAGAAGGCCTGGAACTCGTAGTACTCCTTCTGCGTGATCTTCTCGGTCTTGTGGTCGTGGCACTGGGCGCAGCCCAGCGTCGTTCCCAGGAAGACGGCCGAGACCGTGTCGGTCAGGTCGTTGGCGACTTCCTGCTTCTTCAGGTTCAGGTCGCGGGCATTGATCTCGTCGGGCAGGTTGCGCAGGAAGCCAGTGGCGATCAGGGCCTCGGTGCGCTCGGGCCAGAGCTCGTCGCCGGCGATCTGCTCCTTGACGAAGCGGTCGAAGGGCTTGTCGGCGTTGAAGGCGTTGACGACGTAGTCGCGGTAGCGCCAGATGTTGGGACGCGTGCCGTCGGTGTTGTAGCCGTCGCTGTCGGCATAGCGGCTCAGGTCCAGCCAGCGGCGCGCCTGGCGTTCGCCATAGCGCGGCGAGGCCAGCAGGCGGTCGACGAGCTTGTCATAGGCCTTGGGCGACTTGTCGGCGACGAAGGCGTTGACCTCCTCGGGCGTGGGCAGGATGCCCCAGGCGTCCAGCGTGGCGCGACGGATGTAGGCGTGGCGGTCGGCCTCCGGCGAGGGCGCGATGCCCTGGCCTTCGAGCTTGGCCAGCACGAAGGCGTCCAGCGGCTGGCGCACCCAGGCTTTGCCCTTGACGGTGGGCGTGGCGACCTGGGTGTTCAGGGGCGTGTAGGACCAGGGGCGCTCGCTGCCTTTGACGAAGCCGCCGGGCGGCGCGTAGTCCTCGGCAGGGCTGAGGGTGGTGAAGCCGGCCAGCAGGGCGGCGACGGCAAGTGGGGCAATCCGGAACTTGGGCACGTAGGTCTCCCGGGAGATGAGCTGAGACGGTCAGCGCAATAAACGCGCCAGCAAAAAGGCGCGAATTCGCGGCAAAAAGGGGATGGCTTTGCGGTCGCGCCAACAGCGCTGTTGAAACGCTGTTGGCGAATCAACAGTGCTTACAACTTGGCCTGGAACTGGATGCCCACGCTGCGCGGGATGGCGGGCGTGTAGCTGGTGCTGCTGATCGAGCGCACGGTGTCGTCGTTGAACAGGTTCTTCACCAGCAGCGTCACGTTGAAGTTCTTGTTGCGCGTGCCCAGGCCGATGCCTGCGTCCACCGTCGTACTCTTGGGCACGACGGAGTAGGCCGA
This sequence comes from uncultured Comamonadaceae bacterium, assembly GCA_966111775.1. Lineage (GTDB taxonomy): Bacteria > Pseudomonadota > Gammaproteobacteria > Burkholderiales > Burkholderiaceae_C > Pelomonas. The sequence goes on from CBHWBD010000026.1 coordinate 35,685, forward strand.
CAGCGCCACGTCCGAGTAGTACGAGGAGGAGAACGCGACGTTGGCCGTGTAGTTGATCTCCTTGTCGCCCCAGACCGGCTGGCGGTAGTCCACGCCGACGTTGCCCGTGTACTTGGGTGCGCCGGCCAGCGGCTGGCCGGACAGGTCGCGGTAGGGTGGCGCGCCGGTGTAGCCGTTCTCCGTCGGCTGGGCGGCGTTCGGGAAGCTCTTGTACTTGCCCACGTTGTAGGCCGCCGAGAAGCGCACCGACAGATCGCGGATGCCGCCGTAGACACCGTCGATCTCCAGCCCCTTGACCTCCACCTTGGGCACGTTGCCGGTGGCGCTGGTGTAGTAGAAAGTGCCGTCGTTGTTCAGCGACGTGGTGTAGGCGTCCACCAGGCGCACGCTCTGCTGGTAGTCCTTGATGCGGGTCAGGAAGACGTCGGCATTGAGGATCAGCGTCTTGTTGAACAGCGCGGACTTCAGACCCAGCTCGAAGGAGTCGGTCTTCTCGGGCTTGACCAGCGCCGAGACGCCGTTGACGAACTGCGAGATGCCGGCCTTTTCGCCGTGCTGGTAGGAGCCGTAGGCGGTCAGGTCGCGATCGATCTTGTAGCTCGGGCTCAGCACGAAGGCGGGCTGGGTCGCCTTGTAGGGCTCGGCATCGGTGGGCGCGAACAGCACGCCGATGTTGGACTTGCGGATGGCCTGGGCGTCGGCGATCTGGCGCTTCTGGGCGACGGTCAGCGCGTCCCAGTTCGCGGCGCCGAAGTATTTGGCGGCGGCCTTGTCGGCCGCGGCCTTGGCGCTGGCGGACAGGGCCGCGTTGGTGGTGTCCGTCGTCAGCGTGACCGTGGGCGCGGCGGCGGTGCCGGCCGCGGCCTGCACCGCGCCGGGCGTGCCCGCGGCCACCACGATGCCGTTCTTCACCCACTTGGCCGCGCCGGTGTTCAGGTAGCTGTCGAAGCCGCCCAGCAGCACGCCATTGACGATGGAGGCGTTCAGCTCGGGCGCGCTGCCGTCACTGGTGATCTTGCTCGTGCCGTTGTTGCGGCGGTCCTCGCGCGTCACGCGGGCACCGGTGGTCAGCGTCAGCGCGTCGCTGAAATGCCAGTTGGCCTGGGCAAAGATGGCCGCGCTCTTGTTGCGGATGTCCTGCACGCCGGTCGGGCTGTTGTAGGAGGCCTTCACATTGGCCAGGCTGTTGCGCAGCAAGTCGCGGCCGGCGCCGTCGGCGTCCAGGCGGGCGTACTGCGCGTTGCTGGCGAACCAGGCGCCGGCGTCGTTGCCCCACCAGCGGCGATAGTCCACCTGGTTGTTGACGGCGATGAAATACAGGCCGGCCTGGTAGTCCACGAAGCCGCCGGGCGCCGAGGTCAGGCGCAGCTCCTGCGTGGCCTGGCGGTAGTCGTTCCAGAAGCCGCCGGCATTGCGATAGACGTCGAACGGCGTCGCGTCGTCGTTCACGGCATTGAAGTGGTAGTTCTTGAAGGCGGTGATGGAGGTCAGCGTGTGGCCGGCCACCTGCCAGCTCAGGTCGGCGGTGGCGCCGGCGCTGCCGGTAACCAGGCCGCGCACGGAGTCCGTCGTCAGGGTGTTCTGGTAGTCGGAAAGCGTGTAGCCGGTGTTGTCCTTGAACCAGCGGCGGCCCAGTCGCTGTTCATTGGTCAGGCTGGTGATGGCCGAGCCGTTGGAATAGGTGGTCGGCGGGTTGACCACGGGGAAGCTGCGGCCGTTGGTGGTCTCGCCGGCGCGCGGCTGCAGGTCGAAGGCGAAGCGGGCCTTGAAGTCGGGCGAAGGCGTCAGCAGGAACTGCACGCGGCCGGAGATGCGGTCGGTGTTGGTGTAGCTGATGTCGCGGTTGTAGGGGTCCTTGATGTCACCCTCGCCACGGTTGGCGGAGAAGGTGCCGCGCCAGGCCAGCAGGCCATCGACGATGGGGCCACCGATGGCCGCGGTGGCGAACACGCCGCCGCGCTGGCGGAAGCCCAGCGTGAAGTCGGCCGTCGGCGTGAAGCTGGGCCGCTTGGTCGTGAAGATGATGTTGCCGACGCTGGCGTTCTTGCCCAGCAGCGTGCCCTGGGGGCCGCGCGTGACTTCGATGGTGTCGATGTCGACGAAGTCGAAGCTGGAGGTCAGCGCGTTGTAGGCGTAGGAGACGCCGTCCACGATGATGCCCACGCTCGGGTCCT
>CBHWBD010000027.1:0-37465 GCA_966111775.1 uncultured Comamonadaceae bacterium
GGGGGGGCGGGGTTTGCCCATGCGGGTTGCCCGCTCCTCCCGCTGCGGGGCGTGGGGCGCGTCCGCCCCGCCCACGCCGAAGGCCGCGCCCACCATGCGCAGCGTGTCCTCGGCGTCGAGCTGGGTCGTCACGACATTGCCGATGACGACATTGCTGCGGTTCAGGCTGTCCAGCAGGCCGCGCAGCAGCGTCGTCTTGCCGGCGCCGATCTCGCCGGTAATGACGATGAAGCCGTCATTGCGCAGCACGCCATAGTCCAGGTAGGCCTTGGCCCGGCGATGCTGCTTGCTGCCGTAGTAGAAGTTCGGGTCCGGACTGAGCTGGAAAGGCTTGCTGCTCAGGCCGTAGAAGGCTTCATACATGTCAGTGGGGGACGGCCGCCCGCGCCCACGCGTGCTGCCCCTGCGGGGGCGGCATGCGACGTGAACGGGACTGTCGTTTCATGTTCAGAACTGTTGGGTCAGATTGGCGTAGGCCGCATTCTCGGAATACGGCGTGACACCTTCAAAGCGGCTGTGGCGCGCGCCGAGCTGTGCGCTCAGGCGTGTGCCCAACCGGGTGTTCCAGTTGGCCATCAGGCTGGTCAATTGCGCCTGCCGGTTGTTTGCATCACCGACGGTCTCCTGGCGCGAGGCCGTCAGGGAGAGGCCCGAGACCGGCGACAGCTGGTAGCTGGCCGACAGCGAATAGGAGCGCTGCTCGATGCGAGCGTTGTTGGCCAGGTCGCCCTGGTTCAGGTTCTCGCCCAGGCGGGTGGTGACGGAGCGGCTGATGGTGGCCGTCACATTGCTGCGCACGCCCTGCAGCGCGAAGCTGAACATCTGGTTGCGCAGCTGGCTCGGTCCGCTGGACAGGAAGCCCACCGCGGCCTGCGCGTCGGGCGACAGGCCCTGCGACAGCAGGTAGGCGCGCACCAGCGTGTCGCGTTTGACCGGATCAGGTTCCAGCGACGCGAACAGCAGGAAGTAGAGGTCGTAATTCGTGCGCACGCCGCCCGCCGCGCCGGCATTGCCCAGCGTGACGTTGCGCGAGTCCGAGAAGCGCCACACCGAGTTGCGCATGCGGTGCTCGAAGCTCAGGCCGTGGCCATCGCCATAGGCGTGCTTCTGCCAGTTGCCGTTGATGCGGGTGCGCGGCGTGGGCGTCCAGTCCGCCGTCACTCCACCCGTGAAGCCGCTCTGCTCGCTGCCGCTGCGGCTGAGGTAGTCGTTGCGCTCCTGGCCGGCATTGGCGCCGAGGACCAGGTCGGGATTGGGCCGGTAGTTCAGGCCCGCCGTTGCGGAGCTGTTGCGATTGGACAGCGTGCTCTTGGGGCGCATCTGCTGGGTGCTCAGTTGCGCATACCAGCTCAGCAGGCCGGGGCTGAGCTGGGCGATACGCAGCGAGCCGCCACTGCCGTGGCTGTCACCCAGCGCGCTGCCGCGCACCTCGGTCATGGAGAAGTTGCCGCGCAGGTCCACGCTGGCGAGGCCGCCGAGCTGGCCGTGCAGCAGCGGCGAGACCGTCAGCGTGCCGGTCTCGCGGCGATTCGGGTTGTCCAGCGCAGACACCGAACCCTGCGAGCCGAGCGTGGGCGCGGATTGCAAGCCAAAGGCGGACTGGTTCTGCTGACCGATGTTGGCCTGAGCATCGACATAGAAGGTGCGCGGGACGATCTCCGCCTGGGCGTTGGCGCTCAGCGCGTTCTGCACCTGCGACCCATAGCTGGTCTTCAGATAGGTGATGCCGTTGAGCGAATAGTCCAGGCTGCCGCGCAGCGTGCCGCTGTTGCGCACGATGCTGATGCCGGGCGACACCGTGGTGATCAGGGCGCCATCCTTCTCGCGGTCGTTCAGGCGCAGGTTGTCGGTCCAGGACTGCGAGAAGCCGATGCGGGGCTGGATGGAGGAGCCGGACGCGCCGCCTCCTTCGCCCTGTTGGGCTTGGGCCGCTATCGCAAGGAAAGCGAGGGCCAGGGGCAGATGGCGCGGCTCAGGTCTGAGCCGAGTCATTGCTGCCATAACCGTAGCCGTAGCCGTAGCCGTATCCGTAGCCGTACCCATAGCCATACCCACCGGCTGCGTTCGGGCTGGCCTGGTTGAGCAGCATCATCTTCACCGGGCAGTTCTCGATCGCGGCGAGGGCCTGCTGAACGGCGCTCTGGGCGGTCTTCTCGGCATGGACGACGATGATGATCTGGCCCATGTGCGATGCCAGCACGCGCGACTCGGTCGTCAACAGCAGCGGCGGCGAATCGAAAATGATGATGCGGTCCGGATAGCGCCTGGCCATGTCATCCAGCAGATGACTCATGGCGTCGCTGGCCAGCAGTTCCGTCGCGCGCGGGTGAGGCGTGCCGCTCGGCAGGATGGTCAGCTTCTCGACGTTGGTGCGCAGCAGCACCTCGGACATGTCGACGCGCTCTTCCAGCACGTCCAGCAGGCCCGGGCCCTGCGGCAAGCCCAGCATGCGCAGCACGGAGGGGCGCGCCACGTCGGCATCGACCAGCATGACCGTGTTGTCCAGCTCCGCCGCAATGCTGAGGGCGAGATTGATGGACGTGAAGCTCTTGCCCTCGCCTGCCAGGGCGCTGGTCACCATCATCAGATTGGCATGATTGATGGTGGCCGCGCCCTTGCCCATCGCGTTCTTGATCAGCGGGCGCTTGATGACGCGGTACTGGTCGCCGGTCTGGGAACGCGGCGTATGCGGCATCAGGAAGCCCTGGGCCGCCAGGGCCACGACGTCGAGCTCCACCTTCTTGGACGACGGATGATGGCCATCGTCCTGGATCGAGATGCCGACATGGGGCCGAGATGAGGCGGGATCTGCCGGTGCGGGCCGGGCCGCCGTGGCGACGGGCGCCACTGGCTGCGCGGCGACGGGCGGCCGATCCGCTGCCGGCTGCGCGGCCTGTTCGTCGCCAGGCAGCACCACGCCGGCCTGGCGCAGTTGCTCGAGCCGCTGGGCGGCTTGTTCAATCAAGCTCGTCATGTCAAACCACCTGCCGGCTCAGTTGCACAGCCAAGACCGTCAATGCGACGGCAAACATCGCCAGCAGCCCACCGGCACCCGCGGAGAAACGGATCAGCTCGACACGCTGGCGGGCACGATCCGCGTCGGTCACCAGGCGCGTCACGACGCCCAGGATGGGCAGCTCCACGCGGGTGCGCAGGTCGTTGGCGTCATGGAAGACCGGGCGCAGCTGGCTGGCGGCGAAGGTCGTGAACAGACCCACGCCCAGCGCGGCGGCCATGGCACCGGCCAGCAGCAGCAGGCGGTTGGGCGCCACGGGCTTGGGATTGGCCCGCGGCGGGTCGATGACGCGGAAGTCGGCCACACCGGAGGCCACGTCGAGTTCACCGGAAATCGACGCCTGCTCGCGCCGCTGCACGAGATCCTCGTAGTTGCGCTTGTGGATGGCGTAGTCGCGGTTGAGCTGGGCCGCCTCGGCCTCGACCTGCGGCGCCGTCTTCATCGCGGCCATGGCCGCACCGTAGCGGCTGGAATATTCATCCACGCGCGCCTTCAGCGCCGCGACCTGCACCTCGGCGGTGGCCATGATGCGCACCAGTTCCTGCACAGCCAGGCTGCCACCGTTGTTCTGGCCCACGGAAGCCGTCGGCACGTTCATCGCCTGCTTGCGCAGCTCGGCCATTTCGCGCTTCTTCTGCTCTTCCAGGTCCTTGATGAGCTTGCGCGTCGAGATGATGTCGGGATGCTGGTCGGTGTAGCGCTGCAACAGCGCGTCGAGGTTGCGCCGCAGTTCCGCCAGGCGCGCATCCAGCTCGGGCGTGCTGACGTTGGCGCTGGACTCCTGCATCAGGCTCTGCACCGTCGTCTGACCACCGCCGCGGGCCTTTTCGGCCTCCAGCTGCGCCTTGGCGGCATCGCGGGCATTCACGGCCTCGCGATATTCAAGGCGCGAACGCTCGAGCTGCGTTCCGAGCTCGGCGATACGGGATGCCGAATCCTTGCCGTCGCCGCCCCCCACATTGGACAGATTCTTCAGCCGGAATTCCTTCAGCCGCGTCTCGGCCTCTTCCAGCTTGGCCTCGTAGGCCTTGATCTGCTCGTTGATGAAGGTCGTCGCGGTCGACGTGCCCTGCCGGGTCTGGCCGAGGCTGGACTCGACGAAGATCGACACCAGGGCCTGCACGACGCGCTTGGCCGTTTCGGGGTCGCTGTCGCGATAGCCCAGGATGTAGAGGTTGTCCCGCCCACTGCTCTGGATGGACAGGTTGCTCGTCACCGTCTCGATGGTGGCTTCCTGCTGGGCCTTGGACTGATTCTTCAGGTCCAGGTCGGCCATGCGCACGAGCTTCTCGACATTGGGTCGGCTGATCAGCGTGCGGCTCAGCATCGTCACCTGCTGCTCGACATTGGGCTGGACGGCCAGGCCCGACATCAGCGGCTTCAGGATGGACTGCGTGTCCACATAGATACGCGCGCTGGCCTCGTAGCGGTCGGGCAGCACGAACACCACCACGGCACCCACCAGGCCGGCCACCCAGGCGACGACCAGGCCGACCCAGCGGTACTTCCACATCCGCCGGACGATGATCAGAAGCTGACCAATCAGCAATTCCATGGAGAACAGTCTCGGTTAAAGCTATCGCAAGGAGGGAGCGAGTACAGGCCTGCGCCCTCCCCTTCAATTCAGAACAGGCTCTGCGGAATGATGAGGATGTCGCCCGGGCGCATCTCGACATTGGCCGACACGTCGCCGCGCTTGATCAGGTCCTTCAGGCGCACCGAATACTGCTTGTTGCCTTCCGCGGTGCGCAGGATGGTGGCGCTGTTGCCGGAAGCAAAGTCCGTCAGGCCGCCCACGGCGATCATCACGTCCAGCACCGTCATCTTCTGCTTGTAGGGCAGGAACTGCGGCTTGGCAGCCTCGCCGACAACGCGGATCTGCTCGCTGTAGGGGCCGATGAAGCTGGTGACGATGACGGTCACGACCGGGTCCCGCACATATTTGCTGAGCTGCTTCTCGACCTCACGCGCCACCTGCACCGACGTCTTGCCCTGCACGACCATCTCGTCGACCAGCGGTGCGGCGATCTTGCCGTCCGGGCGGACGGGCACCGACATCGACAGCTCGGGGTTGCGCCAGACCTGGATGTTCAGGCTGTCGCCCGCGCCGATGATGTAGCTGTAGTCGTCGCTGGCCACCGCGGGCGGTGCCGGCGGGTAGCTGGTGCTGGCGCAACCGACCAGCACGCCGATGGCCAGAGCCGCCAACGCACGCCCCAGCCATCCGGCAGCCTTGCCCGCCTTCTGCGAGCCTCTTGCCGACGTCAATTGCGCATCACGGGTGTTCGAAGCGTTCAAGGCGAGTCCTCTGTGGGTCTGTTCATCGAAGGCCCTCGCAAACCGTTGCAATCGAGAGGGAACGGCAAAACCTGCCATCACCAAGGGCCAAAGCCTTGGAATGATGCCATAGGCCTACCCGATGTCAGGCAACCTAAATCGGGGGCCGTCCCCCGTATCGCGGACTTTCACACGGGCCTTGCAGGCCCGAAACCCCACTCAGCCGAGGGGGGCTTGAGCCAGGTTCAAGCGACCCAGCGCCATGAGATTGGCCGTATCGAATACCGCCCCCCCAAAGCCCTGGCACGGTGGCAATAGCTACCAAGTCGCCGCCATCAAACAGCAGATTGCCCCCCGCCCTCTCTGAGGCGTGCTGGTTTGACGAATGGAAGCTCACGACTGAATGACAATCACGCGAGCCGATCGCACACAGGGGATTCCATGCCTACGCCATCCATGGCCGCCGCCCAGCAGGCCTGGCAGCAACTGCTCGGGGCAGAACACGTGCACCTGGAGGGCAATATTCCCCAGCGTTTCACGGCCGATACGAGCAGGACCCCTCGCCACCTGGCCACGGTGCTGAAGGCCAGCACGGCCAAGCAAGTCCCTGAAGTGCTTCGCATCGCACAAGCACACGGCATTCCCATTCACCCCATCAGCACAGGGAACAACTGGGGGTACGGCAGCGCACTCCCCCCGGTCAGTGGCGCCGCCATCCTCGATCTGAGTGGACTGGACAAAATCCTGCACTTCGACGCAGATCTTGGCATCGTCACCCTGGAGCCGGGCGTCACCCAGGGCAAGCTGGCCGAGTTTCTGGATCGGAACAAGCACGACTACATGGTGCCCACGACGGGCGCCGGTCCGAGTGCCAGCTTGCTCGCAAACGCACTGGAACGTGGCTACGGCATCACGCCCTATGTCGATCATTTCGGTGCCGTCACCGATCTCGAAGCCGTGCTGGCCGACGGCAGCATCTACCAGAGCGCATTGCACGAGGCCGGCGGCAAGGAGCTGGCCCGACTTTTCCGGTGGGGCATCGGCCCATACGTGAACGGCCTGTTTTCCCAAAGCGGCTTCGGCGTCGTCACGCAAGTCAGTATCCAACTGGCTCCTCGCCCCGAGTGCTGCAAAGTTTGCGTTTTCAACCTGCCCAGCGACGATCTTCTGGACGAAGCCGCAACCCGTATTCGAGAACTGCTCAGGGGACTGCCCGGCATATTGGGCGGCATCAACTTGATGAATCGGCATCGCGTCCTGGCCATGTCGGCGCCCTACCCACCTGCAGAACAGCGCGACGCACAGGGTTTGATGCCCCCCGAATTGGTAGCCGCCCTGGGGAAGCAATACCAGATTGGCCCATGGACCGGATACGCAACGCTATACGGCCGCAAGCGCGTCGTCTCCGCCGCCCAGAAGGAAATTCGGCGCGCCCTCAAGGGCGTTGCAACCCGCCTCCTCTTCCTGTCATCGACACAGGCACGCTGGCTGTCCCTGATCGCCGCCCGCCTGCCAGGACAACTGGGCGAACGCCTGGGCAAGACAGCCCGCACCCTGAGCTCGTCGCTGCAACTCGTCGAGGGACGGCCCAACGAAACGGCCTTGCCGTTGGCATATTGGCGCTCCAACACCGCGCAGCCTGGCGAAGGACGCAATCCCGCTCGTGATGGCTGCGGCCTGCTCTGGTATGCGCCGCTGGTGCCGATGCGCGCCAAGGATGTCCGCCGCTTCATTGAATTTGCAACCGCGGAGCTGGTCAAACATCGCCTCGAACCCCTCATCACGCTGACCAGCCAGGGCGATCGGCTCTTTGACAGCACCATCCCGTTGCTGTTTGATCTGAAAGACGACAAAGCCAGCGAAGCGGCACGTGAATGCCTTGCGCGACTGACCGAAGGCGGGCGGGCCCTTGGCTTTTATCCGTATCGCCTCCACATCGACGGCATGGAGGCGCATGCAAAACGCCATCCGCATTCCGCCCGTCTCGTCCAGCGGTTGCGGCATGCGCTGGATCCGCACAACCTGCTTTCGCCCGACCGCTACGTTTGACGGCGCTCCACAGTCAGGTCATTGCACCAGCGCCACACGGATCGGGGCAAAGGAGCCGCGCCCGACGCCACGCAGCAAAACGGTCCGCCGGTTGACCGCAGCCGCTTGCTGGAGACCTCAAGCAGCCCTGCGCCGCAACGATCCATAGCGCCTGACAAAACTCAGCGCGCTCCGTCCCATCCCCTCGCCTTGTCACATCCGGCGCAAGATCGCCGGAAAATAAAAAAGGCGTCCCATCGGGACGCCTTTTTGAGACGTTGTCACCTTGTCGGCGACAACTGCGCTGTCCAGCTTACTTGGACGAGCGGCGGCGGCGAACCACCAGGCTGGTGAGGCCGAGGCTCAGACCAACCAGGGCCAGCGAACCCGGCTCCGGAACGGTCAGGATTTCGCCGCGCAGATTCGTCGTGCCCTGATAGCACCAGGCGCCGACGGCAGCGGTGCCGTTCTTGCAACCATTGGCCAGGCCGCCAGACACGTCGTTGGCATTCAGGACGAAGTTGCTGAACGAAGAGTTCAGTTCGACGTCAGCGAAGCCGCCGCCAGCATCGCCCACCGTGTTGGTGTCGAAGGCCGTCTTGACAGCCGCCTGACCAGCGCCACCCAGATTGACGTCGAACAGACCGCGGCCAAAACCGTTCAGCACAGCACCGGTCAGGGCACCATTGCCGATCAGTTGAACGGCGTTGGAGGAAGCGCCGCCACCCAGGCTGCCGTGACCCGACAAGGTCAACCATGCCGACATGCTCGAGATCTGAGCCAGGTTGGCCACAGAGTTCTGACCCAGCAGGTTCACGAAGCTATTGTTGAAATAGATCGTGGTGGTTGCCGACAGGAATTCCACGGAGGCGCCCGTGAAGTTCTGCGAGGTGTTGAGCGTGGTGATGTAGTACAGGCCGCAGTTGCCGCCACCAGCGCAGTAGTTGTTGTTGCCGTTCACCGTCGACACGTAGCCATAGCTGATGGCGTTTTGGCCGTTGCCGTTGACGAAGGTCTGGGCCAGCGTCGCGGTTTCCAGGTGGGCGGCACCGAGAGACGTGCCGAAATCGACGCCACCAACCACGTAGGCGTTGGCGGACATGGCACCGGCGATGCCGATGGCCGCGCCGAGAGCTTTCAAACTTTGCTTCAGGATCGACATGGTGAACTCCTTGGAGGGAATTGTTGGACTCGGCTGTAAGTTAGCAAACCCCATGCCAACACTATTTTTTGCCGCTAACTCGTTGAAAACAAAGAGCTATTCAAATGCGGCGAAGTCGCCGGCTCGCATCGCTGTAAAGTATTTCGACATCCTTCGGCGAGGCGCGATTGGGGGGGGCGGACGGAGGAGCGCACGGCGAAGTGCCGCGAGCGCAACAATCCAGCCAGATCCCGCGAAGCGGCAACTAGGGCGCCGCGACGTCCTTCAGCAACTCGGCGGCAAATCGGGCAGGAATCGCATAGGAGATGCCACTCGGAAAGCTGAGGGCCGCCTCCTTGGTGCCTTTGACGAGCACCATGCTGATCACCCCGACGACTTCGCCGGTTTCAGCATCCAGCACAGGACCACCGCTATTGCCAGGATAGGCCGTGGCATCGAGCTGCAGCACGTCGAAGCCGCCCTCGCGCAACTGCTTCACGGACCGCTCACTCAGGCTCTGGGCGCCGACTGCCGGGGGCGCGATGGCGGTACGTGCGGAGACGATACCCCGGTGTGTGACGTGAGAGTAGCCCAGGGCACCCCCAAGCGGGAAACCCATCAGCACAATCGGCAGCCCTTCCGGGGCCTCCTGGACCGCCATTCGCAATGCCGGCACCGCCGGCCCATCAATCTGCAGCAGCGCCAAGTCTCGCTCCGGCCTCCTGGCGATCACCCTGGCACTGCGAAGCTGCCACTGCGAAGCCGCGCTCCACACCTGAACGGCGACGCTGCGGTCGATACGGCCCGGCTCTTCCGGCGGAATCACATGCGCGTTGGTGAGTACGTGCAAGCCATCCGCCACAGCGAACCCAGTGCCACGAAACCCAAAGCGAGGACTGTCCATCAGGCCGTAGCTGCCAACGAGAACGACCGAAGGCTTGGTCCGAACCACCAACTCGGGCAATGTGGCGGCCGAGGCGCCTGCACCAGCGCAGCAAGCCGCAAGCACGAGCAACGATCTGCGGTCAACGCTTGTCACAGCTCACCAGCGACGTATTCGGTCTCCAGCGCACTGACGGCGCGGCGCCAGACCTCGTCAGGCTCATCCACGCGGAAGCCGTAGAACTCACCCGTGTCGCTGTGGTGATGTCGCATCACCTTCACATCGAGGGAGGCCTTGTCCTGAACGCCCAGCTCGACCCAGACCGCGCCGTCGACGCCGACCGGGATGTCGAGCTTGGACTGGGCCTGAAAACCCGACAGGGAGATCTCGATGACCGTCATCACGATGGAGCGCTCGCCGCCGTCAACCCGCAAGCGCAGCTCGGCCGGGCAGCGCAGCGAGAAGCGCTGATGGCGGCGCATGGGATGAAAGCCCGTCGCCGAACCGCTCATCATGGGCAGCACGGCGCGGAACTCGGGCTGGTCGTAGATGGACCACAGCAGCGCCTTGCGCCGGTCATCGAGCTCCTCGAAGACCTTGCTGCGCTGGTTGAAGAAGTGGTCCAGGATGGCGGGCGTCAGCACCGGGTCGTTGGTCGTGAAGTAGCGGCGCTTGGGCAGCTTGATGTGAGGCAGGCGCAGCTGCACGAAGTAGTGATAGAGGTTCTTGCGTTCCTTGCGCTTGCCATAGACGCGCCGGAAGATCTCCTTGGCCACCGGCAGGTCCAGCGTCGCGCCAACGGCGGGCGCACCATTGGCGAAGTCGTAGTTGTCGACGACGGTTTCCTGCAACCTCTCGAAGAAGAGCAGCGATTCGTAGAGCTCGATCTTGTCCGGATTGACCGCGATGACGAGGTGGCGGGTATCGAAGTACTCGGTGCAGTACTCGTACATGAACTTCATCAACGGGAACAGGATGGCGCCGCCCGTCTTGCGAAAGTCCGGATGCACGGCCAGCGCCGAGATCTCGGCGATCTGCCCCTGCTTGGCACGCACTTCGCTGAGGTCGAAGACCGACTGCAGCGGAAAGCCGAACACGCCCTCGCGGATCATGGACATCGTGCCCACCACGCGGCCGTCGTACTTGGCGCACAGCGTCGTCGTCGTCGGCAGCGCGTGATACATCGTGACGCGCAGGCCCGACGGCGAGGGCTTCATGAAGCCGCTGGCGACATAGGCGTCGTGCAGGATGCGGAAGCAATCCTCCAGTTCCTCGCGGGTCTCGGCGACCTTGAGTTCCAGCCGCGCATCCGGCGCCGGATCGCAGTCGATCATGGCGCGATAGATGCCGTGGCGCGTATCCCGAGGCAGCCGAGCAAATGCCCGACGCATCAGCTGGTGCATCCGCTTGCGAAAACTCGCTTGCTTGATCTGCATTCGACTCAGCTTTCGAAGGTGCGCGCGCCAGATCTGCTACAGGGAGGCGAGGAGTTTTTGAACCGCGTCCTGCGCTTCAAAGTTGTTGCCCAACGCGGCCAGGCGCTCGAGCTCCGCACGCGCTTCAGGCTTCTGCCCATTCTTGATCAAGTACTGCGCCAAGTGCAGGCGGAGGATCGGCATGTTGGGGTTGCGCTCCAACGCTCGCTTTTGCAGAGCCAAAGCCTTGTCAAGCCGCCCCGAAGCCGCCTGGATCTCAGCCACCGTGTCGAGGACTGCATCCACATCAGGCGCAAGGGCCAGAGCCTTCTCACCCATCTCGAGCGCCCCGGGTTTGCCGGTGCGATACATCACCCAGGCAAGATTGTTCAGCACGAGCGCGTTTGCCGGCTGAGTCGCGACCGCCTTGCGGAAATGCTTCTCGGCGCGCTCATAGTCCCCCTGTCCGACGGCCGACTCGCCAAGATAGACGTTGAACATGGGCGAGTCCGGGTGCTTGTCCAGCCAATCGTTGGCAAGCTTGTCAGCCTCCGCCGCCTGACCAGCAGCCTTCATGGCTTTGTACAACTTGACGATGGCTTCGTCGGAAGGGCGCTTGGAGAATGCCGCCTTCAACGCCGCCGTGGCACCGACACGATCACCCTTGATCGTCAGCAGATCCCCCTCGAGAGACCAGCCCGTCGGGTCGCTCGGGAATTGTTTCTGCACACCCTTCGCGACGCTCATGGCCTCCTCTGTCTTGCTCAAACGGGCCAGCAGCGAAACCAGCCGCACCTGCGCAGGCATGTAGTCGGGCTTGAGTGCGATCACCTTGCGCAACTGCGCAATGGTCGCAGGCAGGTCCTTGCGAGCCATTTCCACGTCCACCAAATACATCAGCGGCTCCACTGCATTCGGCTTCAACGTGGCAGCTTTCGAGAACGACTGGGCCGCCTGGTTGTAATTGCCGAGCGACAGTTCAGCCAGCCCCTGGCCTTCGATCAGGCCCACACTGTCGGAAAAACGCGCCAGACCATCCCGGGCCGCCTTCAGTGCAGCCTGTGAATCGCGCTGGTCAAGCAGGGTGCCGACGAGAGTGACGCGAGCCGATTCGGAGTCAGGGAAGAGCTTCACAGCCTCTTCGAGCTGCGCGCGGACTTCCTCCGGCTTGGCACCCGCCCGCGCCCGGGCCGCAATCAGGCCCAGCCGAGCGCCGACGTCCTTCGGCGCCGCAACGACGAGCTTCTCGTAGCGCGCCACGGCACTGGCCGGCTTGGCGTCATCCAGATCAAACACGGCCAGCGCAATGACGGCGGGCGAATAGGAGCTCTGGCGAGCGACGGCCTGCTCGTACAACTCGCGCGCCTTGTCGCGGTGCCCGCGCGTCTGTTCGATACGGCCGCGCAGATAGGGAGCAACAGGACCACCGGGTTGCTTGCGTTCCACGTCGTCCAGAACCGCCAGTGCATCATCCAGGCGATTGTTGCGCGCATGGGCCATGACCATGGCGATCTCGGCGTCGATGCCATGGGAAGAGCCAGCAATGGACTTCAACTCGGACATGCCCTGCTCGGCACGACCTTCCTCCAGTGCGGACAACGCCATTGCGGTTCGCCCGCGCTCGTCTGCCGGGTTGCTCGCCACCGCCCTGGCATACATCTTCTTCGCGGCCTCCCTGTCTCCCTTCTGCAGATAGCACTCTGCGGCCAGCGAATAGACCTCCGCGGGCACACGCCGACTGCCGTCGAGCAGGGGTTGCAGGAAGCTCAGCGCCTTGGCCGGCTCGCCAGCCCGCATCTGAGCGCGAGCCATCAGCAGGCGGACGGCATCCGGCGCCGGCGAATCGGCCAGCGCCTTGCCCAGATGAGCGACCGCCTGCAGGTAGTTGCCTCGTTCGTACTCGATCGCGCCGGCCAGATGCAGGAAGCGCGGATTGTTCGGTGCGACGCGCAGCAGTTCCTGGGCGGATTCGAAGGCGGTCTTCAGGTCTTTCCGCTCGTAAGCGATCATCGTCGAGAAGTAGCGGCCCTGCACGCTCCTGGGCTGCACCTTCTCCAACTGGGCCAGTTCACGTTGCGCACCGTCAAAGTCCCGTTGACGAATCAGCTCCTGGGCAATGCCGACGTGGACCTGCGCGTTGTCGGGCATGCGCCGAAGTGCCTCACGATAAGCGGCAAGCACCGCCGCCGAATCCCTGCCGGAGGCCAGCAGCTGTTCAGCCTTGGCCACCCAGGGATCGCCGGATTCCGGCGCCAACGTGATCGTTCGTTCGATCTGAGCCAGAGCACCGGCATCGTCGCCGGCGACATGCAGCAGTTGCGCCACCAGCAGGTTCGCCGTGACGTTTTTCGGATCCGCCTGCAATGCGGCATCGGCGGCTTCACGAGACAGCTGGTACTTACGCTGCACGCCATAGGCTCTGGACAAAGTGGCCTTGAGCTCGGCACGCAATTTGGGCTCGTCGATCTGCAGGCCCGCAAACTCGGTAATGAACTGTTCGGCCTCGCCGTTGGCCGTCATTGCTGCGCCTATCGGTGCGGCCAGTTGCGCGACGGGATACCCAAGCTCACGAGCCTTGGACAGTTCAATCAAGGCTTCCGACGCACGGCCAGCCTCGAGCAGATTCTTGCCGAGCAGGAAGCGCGCCTCTGCATTGTTGGCGTCCTGCTGCAACGCATTCTTCAGCTCGATGGCGGCAGCCCCGTAGTCCTTCTTCTGCATCAGGACCTTGCTGGACTCGATCAACTGAGCCGGACTCTTTCCCCAGCATCCCGACAGCAACGCGGATGCGACAAGGGCACAAGGCAACAGACCCAGCTTGAAAATATTGCTCATGTTTTGATCTGCAACCGGTTCATCATGTCGTAGAGGGTCGGGCGGCTGATGCCTAACAATTCGGCCGCACGGACGATATTGCCATCGGTACGGGCGAGCGCGGTGATGACAGCCTGGCGCTCAGCGTTTTCCCGGACAGTGCGCAGGTCCAGCGTCGCGTTGTCGTCGGTCGGCTCAGGGCTGGCGCGCAGGCCGAGGTCCAGTGCGGCGATGCGGTCGTCCTCACACATGATGACGGCACGCTTGAGCATGTTCTGCAATTCGCGCACATTGCCCGGCCAGCGATGCACCTCGAGCGCGCGCACGGCATCGTCGGCCAGCGTCGGCACGGGGCGGCGCATCTCGGTCGCGAAGCGCCGCGCGAAGGCGTGCGACAGCAGCACCGGGTCGCCCAGGCGTTCACGCAGCGGCGGGATCTCCACGACGATCTCGGCGAGGCGGTAGTAGAGGTCTTCGCGGAAGCGGCCGTCGGCGATGCGGGCCTTGAGGTCCTGGTGGGTCGCGCCAACGACACGCACGTCGATCGGGATTTCCTGCCGGCCGCCCACGCGCTCGATGACCCGCTCCTGCAGGAAGCGCAGCAGCTTGGCCTGCAAAGGCATGGGCAGGTCGCCGATCTCGTCCAGCATCAACGTGCCGCCATGGGCGGTCTCGATCTTGCCGAGGGTGGACTTGGTGGCACCGGTGAAGGCGCCCTTCTCGTAGCCGAAGAGCTCGCTCTCCAGAAGCGTCTCGGGGATGGCCGCGCAGTTGATGGCGACGAAGCGGCCCTTGCGCTTGGAGGCGTCGTGCAGGCCCTGGGCCAGCACTTCCTTGCCGGTGCCGCTCTCGCCGAGCAGCAGCACCGTGGCATCGCTGGGCGCGACCTTCTCGATCATGCGGCAGACGCGCTGCATGCCCGGATCGCGTGTGATCAGGCCCGAGAAGACATCGCTGCTTTGCTGCATCTGCAGGCGGCGGTTCTCCTGCTGCAGTTCATAGAGGCGGTAGGCCCGTTCGACGGTCAGGCTGAGCACGTCCGGATCGACGGGCTTGGCGAGGAAGTCGTAGGCGCCCATGCGGATGGCGCGCAGGGCGTTGTCCTGGTCGTTCTGGCCGGTCAGCACGATGATCTTGACGCCGGGGTCGAGCTCGAGCAGCTTCTCCAGGCATTTGAAGCCCTCGGACACCGAGTCGCGATCGGGCGGCAGGCCGAGGTCCATCGTGACGACGGCGGGGCTGTTGCGGCGGAACTGCAGCACGGCACTGGCCACGTCATCGGCCGTGACCGATTCGAAACGGTCCAGCGACCACTTGAGTTGCTTCTGCAGCGCCAGATCGTCCTCGACGATGAGCAGCGGCGCGTGGCGGGCCGTGCTCATTGGACGTCCAGGGCCGTCAGGGGTGCGTCCGCCTGCGCATGGAACAGCGGGAGCAGCAGGGTCACCGTGGTGCCCCGGTTCAATTCACTCTGCACGCTGATCTTGCCTCCCAGTTCCTGTACGTATTGATAGCTCTCGTGGGCGCCAATGCCCATGCCGCTGGCCTTGGTGGTCTGGAACGGCTTGAAGAGTCGATTCTGAATGAAATCCTCGCTCATGCCGCAGCCGCTGTCCTCCACGCGAACGCGGGCCTGGCTGCCTTCGGCATCCAGCATCAGGAGGACGCGCCCGCTGGCCGGCGTGGCGTCGAAGGCGTTCTGCACCACATGGCCGAGCACCCGCTCGACGCGCTCGGCATGGCCGCGCGTGCTGACGCCCGGCTGCAGCTCCAGTTCCAGCACCCTGCCCTTGCTGGATGCTGCCGCGGCGAGACGCTTGGCGATCTGTTCCAGGTCAACGCCGCTGGTCACGCCGTGCGGCTTGTCGCCCTCGCGCAGCTGCAGCATCAGCTGACGCATCTTCTCCAGGGAGTTCTCGACGGTGTCCAGCATGTCCTGCTGGAACTCCGGGTTGTCGCGCAGGCGCTTGGCGTTCTTCATCATCAGCGACAACTGCGTGACGATGTTCTTCAGGTCGTGCACCACGAAGGCCGACATGCGATTGAAGGCATCGAACTTGCGCGCCTCCAGCAGCGCCTCGGTGGCCTGGGCCTGGTCCAGATACCCTGAAGCTTGGCTGGCGGCCGTGCGCAGCAGGTCGCGCACCTCCCAGTTCAGCTCCACCACGGCGCGCGGCCGCCCCAGCACGGCGAAGCCGATCAGGGCTTCACGCACCAGCAGGGGGACCAGCAGCCAGCAGCGCGGCTCCTCGGCCAGCCAGGCCGGCAGCTCCAGGCCCGGATAGGCTTCGGGCCGCTGGCGGTATTCGTCCAGGTCGACGATCCAGGCCCGCTCGCGCCAGAACGTCGCCAGCGGGCCGCCACGCGCCTCAACGACCGGATGGGCCGGCAGGTTCCAGCGGGCGGCCTGCGCGAAATCGCCCCCCGCGCTGCGCTGCAGCCACAGCATGCCGCTCGGACTTTCGACCAGGTTGGCCAGCGCCCGCACCACCGTCTCTGCCGTGTGCTGGGGCTCCGCACTGCCCGACAGCAACTGCGTGAAGCGCAGCCACTCCTCGCGGTAGTCGTAGCGGTAGCTGAAGAAGTTCTTGCTGATGTAGACCCTCAGCCGCGCACGCATCGAGCCCGAGCCGATCAGCAGCGTCAGCGCCACCAGCGCCACGAACACCAGCGCCACCGACAGGGCCCGCCCCCACTCACCACCGGTGTAGCGCACGTAATAGCCCACGCCAGCCACGACCAGCAGATAGGCTCCGACCAGCAGCAGCGTGGCGGAATGGAAGACCGCCGCGCGCGACACATGCAACTTGCCCAGCCAGTCGGCGTGCCGGCGGGAAGCCACATAGAGCAAGGGCACCGCCGCCGCATGGACGAGCGAGCGCACGCTGATGGCATCGCCGTCGAAACGCTGGAACAGCGCCGCCTGAGAGCCGATGAAGAGGTCGAAGACGAAGATGGCGCCCAAGCCCAGGCACACCGGCTTGGCGTTCCAGCGTGCGTCGGGGGTCGCGTTGCGCAGCATCTGCTCGACCAGCACCAGGCCCAGCACCGCCAGGCCCAGCGCGGCGAAGGCCTGGGGCCGGGCCATGCTCTCCGACGGCAGCGACTCGCCGAAGGCGATCAGGGTCAGGCGCGCCAGCACGGCTGCGACGGCAATGGGGCGTATCCAGCCCAGGCCACCGCCCCGCCGTGGCGGCGGCAGCAGCATCAGCATGAAGGCGAACCAGAGGCCGAAGCGCAGCAGATCGAGGCTGGGCACGACCCAGGTCGGCAGGCGATCCGACCAATGCCGCTGCTCGTCCACCAGGGCCGTCCCGGCCCAGATCGAACTGAATGCCAGCGCCGCCAGGAAAACGACGGCAAGCGGGGAGATGGGAAGGTTGCCGCGCAGCAAACGCAGCGCGAAATAGAGCGCAAACAGCCCGTAGGCCACGCAGCAGATCAGATCGCCGAGGCTGCTCAAGGGGAAGAAAGGAGCCAGCGCCTCAACCATGGCGCCGGGGGCAGAGTCCAAAGTGGAGACAAAAGACATGCGTCATTCAAGCATGCCGCTGACCGGCGGGCATCGGCGCTTACGCCGAAGGGGCGTCGCGCTCAGCGAGCGCCCTTGCCGGTCAACACCACCGCCACGGTCTCCAGCATGATCAGCAGATCGAGGAAGAGGGAGTGGTTCTTGACGTAGTACAGGTCGTACTGCAGCTTCTCGACCGAGTCCTCGATCGTCGAGCCATATTCGTAGCGCACCTGGGCCCAGCCGGTGACACCCGGCTTCACGCTGTGGCGCACGGCGTAGTACGGAATCTTGCTGATCAGCTCGTCGACGAAGAACTGGCGCTCCGGACGCGGGCCGACCATGCTCATCTCGCCCCACAGCACATTGAAGAGCTGGGGCAGTTCGTCGATGCGCACCTTGCGGATGAAGCGGCCGACGCGGGTCACGCGGTCGTCGTTCTTGGTCGCCCAGCGCGGCTTGCCATCCTTCTCGGCATCGGTGCGCATGCTGCGGAACTTGATGACGTTGAAGGGCACGCCATTCAGGCCGACGCGCTCCTGGCGGTAGAGCACCGGACCGCGCGATTCGAAGCGGATGGCGAATGCCGTGACCAGCATGATGGGCCAGGTCACTGCGAGGATCAGGGCGGCGAAGATGATGTCGCAGACGCGCTTGATCGCCGCGCGCAGCATGCCCTGGCTGAAGCCATCGCCGAACACCAGCCAACCGGCGTTGACGTGCTTGATGTTGATCTGGGCCAGCGTCTTCTCGAAATGGGTGGCGATGTCCACCACACGCACGCCCGACAGCTTGCAGTCCAGCAACTGGCGCAGCGGCATGCTGCCGCCACGGCGCTCGCTGAGGGCGACGACGATCTCATCGACGTTGTGCTTCAGCGCGGCTTCGGTCAGGTTGGCGCCGTCATTGATGATCTCGTCGCGCGGCACTTCGGGCTGGTCCTCGTTGGGACCGGCGTAGAAGCCGACGATCTGGGCATGCGGGTCGGAGGCGCGCAGGGTATTGCCAACGGTGCGGGCCGCAACGCCGGTACCGAAGACCAGGATGCGACTGCGCAGGCGCGCCTGGGCGCCCGAATGGGCCGCGTAGACGCGGTGCACCATCACCGCGGCCACGGCCATCATGGCCACCACGGTCAGCAGGTCGCGGTGGCTGGTGTTGGAAGGCACCAGGCTGAAGATGGCATAGGCCAGCGGCAGACCGAAGAGCAGGCCGAACAGGGCGCGGGCACAGGACTCGGTGATCGAGCGGTTGTGAACGTGTTGGTAGAAGCCCGTAGCCGAATTGATCACGAACATGCAACCGGCCAGCGAGAGGCCGTGCGAAGCCGCGAAGGGCAGCACCGTCTGCGCCGACTCGCCTTGGCTGAGAACGACAGCGATGACCGCAAAAACAATCAGGCCAAGATCGAAGAAGACCTGAAGTAAGGTCTGCTTGTGCAGGTAATGGTTGAATATTCGAATCATTTGCATCCCCGATCACTACTGCCTGGCGTTTTCCGCATTTGCAATCCGATTAACGAAATTCGAAAAGTATCGATATTCCATTCACCCTCGCACGCAGGCCGCCTGTCGCATCACCACCTTGCGGCAGCCCGACAGTCGCGGACTGCCTCGGAGACCGCCCGACTGGCCTGTGGAAGTCCCGGGCTTGACGCAGCAACGGACATATCCGACCAGCCCTTGATCGCGCCGGCATCATGCCTCTGCCCCCCAGGCTTGAAAGCCCCCCGTTTAGAGGGGGCTTGCCCCTTGAATCCGTGTCGCGGCCGCGGCCGCCGCGGCGCGTCGCGCCGGTCATTTTCACAACGGGCGGCAGTAGAACCGAAAGCGGGCGACAGCACCATGACAAGCTGGGCCACTGCGCTTCAAAGCGTGCGAAACGCACACGCCCTCCTTTGAAATCCGACGAAACCGGTTTATGGCCCGTGCATCGCCACCACGGTCACGCCGCCGCCTGTAAATACTGCGGCAAATCCATCTGGGCAGTATTCACGAATCCGGCAAAAGCCCTGTCGCAGTAGCGCGGCATTTGTCGTCCTTGATTAGCCTATTTCAAAACGGCGTGCCGCAAAAGAAAGAGCCCGCCGGAGGCGGGCCCTTGGGCGAGAACAACGTCCGCCGCGGCGGACGTTCTCCTGGCAGCGGCTGGATCAGCGCACCACGGCGAGCTGCTCGCGAGCACCGCCCTTGTAGGTGTACAGCGTCAGGGCGCCGTTCTTGATGTCGCCCTTCTCGTCGAAGGCGATGGTGCCGGTCACGCCCTTGTAGCCGGCGGTCTTGGCCAGCACCGGCAGGTACTTGGCCGGCTCGGCGGAGCCGGCCTTGGCCATGGCGGCAACCATCACGTTGACGGCGTCATACACATAGGGCGCGTAGATCTGCACGTCGACATTGAACTTGGACTTGAACTTGGCCTTGAAGTCGTCCATCGACTTCTTGGCTTCGCCTTCGACGCCACCGGCTTCGGCGCAGACGACCTGGCCGTCACCCATGGTGCCGGCGGCCAGCTTGGGCAGTTCGCCCGTGCAGATGCCGTCGCCGCCCAGGAACTTGGCTTCGATGCCCAGCTGCTTCATCTGGCGCAGCATCGGGCCGGCCACGGCGTCCATGCCGCCGAAGAAGACCACGTCGGGCTTCTTGGCCTTCAGGGAGGTCAGGATGGCGGTGAAGTCCGTGGCCTTGTCGTTGGTGAATTCGCGACCGACGACCTTGCCGCCCGCGCCCTTGACGCCCTTTTCGAACTCGTCGGCAACGCCTTGGCCGTAGGCCGTGCGGTCGTCGATGACGGCGATGGACTTGCCCTTCAGGTCCTTGGCGGCGTAGCGGCCCAGGGTGCCACCCAGATGCACGTCGTCAGCCACGACGCGGAAGGTCGTCTTGTAGCCGTTGCGGGTGAACTTGGGGTTGGTGGCCGACGGCGAGATCTGGGGGATGCCAGCGTCGCTGTAGACCTTGGAGGCCGGGATGGAGGTGCCCGAGTTCAGGTGGCCGATGACGCCGTTGACCTTGGAGTCCACCAGCTTCTGGGCGGCGGCGGTGCCTTGCTTCGGATCGCCGGCATCGTCTTCGGCCAGCAGTTCGAACTTGGCCTTCTTGCCGCCGATCATGACGCCCTTGGCGTTCAGTTCCTCGATGGCCAGGCGAGCACCCAGCTCATTGTCCTTGCCCAGGTGGGCGATGGCGCCGCTGGTCGGGCCGACGTGACCGATCTTGACCACCAGATCCTGAGACATTGCGGCACCGCTGAGCAGCGCTGCCACTGCACCGACCACCACATTCAATTTGACTTGCATGGATCAACTCCGGTTTGAAATGGAAAGGAACAAACAGACAACTGTTGATTTTTCAACCAATTGAACATACCCCAAATCCGGGGGGCTCTCATTCGGGAAAGCGTGGACGCAGCGTTGTCAACCCGCCGCTGAAAAGTGGTCCAGCTTGGCACCGGCCTGTTGATAGACGCGATAGCGCGCACGCCCGGCCTGAACGCGCTCGGGCGACTGGCCGATGACCTCCAACACGCGTTCAAAAGCAAGCGCGTCCGAAGGCATGTCGTCGCCCAGATTCAACAGCAGTCCGCGATGCGGCAGGCGCGCCGCGTCATCAACCAAGAGGACCTCGCCCGGCGCGGGCGGCGTGGTGCCGTCCCAACGCCGATGCGGGATGAACTCGGCCGCATCGAAGCTCCACAGCAACTCGTCTAGACGAGTGGCCTGGGCCGGCCCCACGCAGACCCCCACCGGCTTGCCCGACGCGAGGGCGCGACGGATCAGCCGGCAGGCGTATTGCAGGGGGTCGGCCGCGTCGCTGTAGAAGCTGACCTGGATAGGCACTTACTTGGCGTGGCTCAACACGAAGTGGGTCAACAGGCCCACCGGACGACCGGTGGCGCCCTTGGCGGCGCCGCCCTTCCAGGCCGTGCCGGCGATGTCCAGATGGCCCCAGCGGTATTTGCCGGCGAAGCGCTGCAGGAACTTGGCCGCCGTGATGGAGCCGCCCGCGCGGCCGGCGATATTGGCCACGTCGGCGAAATTGCTCTTCAGGCCTTCGGCGTAGTCGTCGTCCAGCGGCATGCGCCAGCAGGGGTCGAGGGCGGCATCGCCCGCGGCGGCAAGCGACGCGGCCAGCGCATCGTCGCTGGCATACATGCCGCTGCGCACGCCACCCAGGGCGATGACGCAGGCGCCGGTCAGCGTCGCCACGTCCACGACGACGGCCGGCTTGAAACGCTCGGCATAGGTCAGCGCATCGCAGAGGATGAGGCGACCTTCGGCGTCGGTGTTCAGGATCTCGATGGTCTGGCCCGACATCGACGTGACGACGTCACCCGGCTTGACCGCATGGCCGCTGGGCATGTTCTCGCAGGCCGCCACGATCATGACGAGGTTGAGCTTGGGCTTGAGCTCGGCCACCGCGCGCAGCGTGCCGATGACGCTGGCCGCACCGCCCATGTCGAACTTCATCTCGTCCATCTCGGCCCCCGGCTTCAGCGAGATGCCGCCGGTGTCGAAGGTGATGCCCTTGCCGACCAGCACGACCGGCGCCACCGTCTTGGCCGCGCCTTCGTAGCGGGCGACGATGAAGCGCAGCGGCTCGTCGGAGCCCTGGGCCACGGCCAGGAAGCTGCCCATGCCCAGCTTCTCGACGGCCTTGCGGTCCAGCACCTCGACCTTGAGGCCATGGGTCTTGCCCAGGCCCTGCACGACCTGGCCAAGATAGGTCGGCGTCGCGTAGTTGGCCGGGCGGTTGGCGCATTCGCGCGCCAGCTCGACGCCGGCGGCGATGGCCTCGCCCCGCGCCAGGCCCGCCTTGGCCGCCTTCACATCGGCCTTGCCCACCAGCAGCGCCAGCTTGTCCAGCTTGGATGCGGCGGGTGCGCTGGGTTTGGTGTGGCGGTAGAGATAGACCGCGTCCGTCGCAGCCAGTGCCGCCTGCTCGGCCAGAGCCTCGGCCATGCCGACGTCGAAGCCGGCAAAAGCCACGGCCGCGCTGACCGCTCCACGCGACTTGATCTGGGCCAGGCCGGCGGCCAGTGCGGCGCGCGCTGCGGCGAGCGACGTCTTGCCGCTGGCGGCGAGCACCAGGCGAGGCGACTTGATGCCTTCGGCGTGCGTCAGCGTCAGCGCCTGGCCGCCCTTCAGCGCGAAGTCGCCGAGCTTGATGGCAGCCTGGGCGTGCTTGGCCACCACCGCATCCAGACCCTTGGGGAGAGCTTCGCCGCCAAGCACGACGACCAGGGCGTCGGCCGTTGCGCCCGCGAGCGCATCGAGCTCAGCGGTTTGAATCTTGAAGTCCATAATGACTAGAAGTAGATAGAAGTGCGTTTGATGTTATTCGATTCATCCACGCGATCGGAGTTGGCCAAGAGCTTCGGCGTCACCCTTGTGGTCATCCTGACCATCATGTTGACGTCGACCCTGATCCGCACCCTGGGCCAGGCCGCGGGCGGCAATGTCGCGCCGCAGGACGTCGTGCTGCTGATGGGCTACGCCACCATCTCCCACCTGGCGACCATGCTCATCCTGTCGCTCTTCGTCGCCGTCGTCATCACCCTGAGCCGCTCCTACCGCGAGTCGGAGATGACGATCTGGTTCGCCAGCGGCGTGCCGTTGTCGCGCTTCGTGCGGCCGGTGCTGCGCATGGCCTGGCCGGTGCTGCTGGGCGTCGTCGTGCTGGAGTTGCTGGTTTGGCCCTGGGGCAACCAGAACAGCGCCGAGCTGCGCGACCGTTACCAGAAGCGCGGCGATCTCTCGCGCGTGGCGCCGGGCCAGTTCCAGACTTCCCGCGACGGCAGCCGCGTCTTCTTCATCGAGCGCGACGGCGACAACGCCGCCACCGGCCGCAATGTCTTCATCCTCGCCAATTTGCATGAGCGCGAATCGGTGACCACCTCGGCCCGCGGTCGTCTCGAAATGGAAGGCGACGACCGCTTCCTGGTGCTGGACCATGGCCAGCGCAACGAGACCCAGGGCAAGACCGGCGAGAAAAGCCTGGCCCGCTTCGAGCAGTACAAGGTCATGACCGACACCCAGGTGCTGGCCAATGCCAACCAGCTGCCGCCCAAGGCGATGGCAACGCTGGACCTGCTGCGCCAGCCCAACCCCAAGAACCAGGGCGAGCTGGCCTGGCGCTTCGGCATGATCCTGGGCGGCTTCAACATGGCCCTGCTCGGCATCGGCCTGTCGGCCTCCAACCCGCGCCGCGCCAGCAACTGGAACCTGCTGTTCGCGCTGCTGGCCTTCATCGTCTACTTCAACCTCATCAACCTGTCGCAGTCCTGGGTGGGCAATGGCCGCACCGACCTGGCCCGCGGCCTGGTGACAGTGCATGGCAGTGCCCTCTTGCTCGCCCTCGCCATCATCTGGCTGCGCGACAACGCCAACCGCTTCTGCCTGCGCCGCCGCACGGGCAAGGAGGCCACGGCATGAGGGCCGACGCGCTGGGCCGCCCCGAGCCAGGCCCTGCCCTCTCGGAGGGTCGGTCGCTGTGCCCGGCGACCGGGGAGCACCCATGAGAACCGTCCGAGCCCTGCTCTACAAGGACATCGCCGGCGCCGTCCTGCTTGTCGCACTGGCCTTTCTGTCGCTGTTCTTCTTCATCGACTTCGTCGACGAGATCGAACGCATGACGCGCATCGGCGCCGGCGCGGGCAAGGCCGCCCTGCTTGCCGCCATGGAGCTGCCCGGCCGCTTCTACGAGATGTTCCCCATCGCCGTGCTGATCGGCGCCATCGTCGCCCTGGCCCGCATGGCGCAGAGCAGCGAATTCACCATCCTGCGCACGGGTGGCCTCGGCCCGGCGCGGGCGTTGGGCCTGCTCGCCGGCCTGGCCGCGGTGTTCGCCGTTCTGACCTTCGCCGTCGGCGACTACGTGGCGCCGCGCTTCGAGCGCGAGAGTGACGAGATGCGCGCCAACTTCGCCCACGACAACAGCCCTTCCAAGCGCGGCGCCTGGCTGAAGGACCACCAGAAGATCGACGGCCAGGAGCGCAGCTATTCGGTCAAGGTCGGCCGCGTCGGCGGTGGCGGTGAACTCGAGGATGTGCGCATCTTCGAATTCGACGCCGAGGGCCGGCTGATGTCGCGCACCGAGGCGGAGAAGGTCGATGTCGATGCCCAGGGCCTGTGGCATCTGCAGACGGTCAAGCGCACGGTCTGGAACCCGGGCACGGCGACGGCCAGCGGCAGCGTCGGCGATGTCGTCGTCAGCGAGCAGCAGCTCGACAAGCTCGACTGGCAGAGTTCCCTGCATGCCGGCGTCATCGCCGCGGCCGTGCTGCCGGCCATGTCGATGTCGACGCTGGAGCTCTACCGCTACACCAAGCATCTGTCGGCCCAGGAGCAGTCGGCCCAGGCCCACAACATCCAGTTCTGGCGCAAGGCTTTCTATCCCTTCGCCTGCTTCGTCATGGTGGCCCTGGCCCTGCCCTTCGCCTATCTGCACGGCCGCTCGGGCGGCATCAGCATCAAGGTCTTCGGCGGCATCATGCTGGGCATCAGCTTCATCCTGCTGAACAACGTGGCCGGCCATCTCGGCCTGCTGAAGAACTGGACGCCCTGGGTCGTCGCGGCCACGCCCAGCCTGCTCTACCTCGGCCTGTCGATGGCGGCCTTCACCTGGCTGGTGCGCTACCGCTGATGGAAGGCCTGCTGCTCTTCGCCCACGGCGCGCGCGACCCGGCCTGGGCCCGGCCCTTCGAAGCCATCGCCGAGAGGCTGCGCGTGGCCCGGCCTGGCACGCCGCTGGTGGTGGCCTATCTCGAGTTCATGTCGCCCGGCATCGAGACAGCCGCCGAACAGCTGGTCGCCGCCGGCTGCACGCTCGTGCATGTGCTGCCCCTCTTCCTCGGCACCGGCGGCCATGTGCGGCGCGACATCCCGCCGCTGCTGGACCGCCTGCGCGAACGCCATGCCGTCGAGTGGCGGCTGCATGCCCCTCTCGGCGAACAAGAAGCTGTGCTCCACGCCATCAGCCTGGCCTGCCTGGCCGTCCTCGAATGAATCTGCACCAATTCCGCTTCGTCCAGGAAGCCGCCCGCCGCAACCTCAACCTGACCGAGACGGCCAAGGCCCTGTTCACGTCGCAGCCGGGCGTGTCCAAGGCCATCCTCGAGCTGGAAGAGGAACTCGGCGTCGACATCTTCTCGCGCCACGGCAAGCGGCTGCGCCGCATCACCGAGCCGGGCCAGCAGGTGCTGGCCTGCATCGAGATCATCCTGCGCGAGGTCGGCAACCTGAAGCGCATCGGCGAGGAGTATTCGCGCCAGGACAGCGGCACTTTTTCGATCGCCACCACCCACACCCAGGCCCGCTATGTGCTGCCCGCACCGGTAGCCCAACTGCGCAAGAACCTGCCTCAGCTGCGCATCAGCCTGCACCAGGGCAGCCCCGACCAGGTCGCCAAGATGCTGCTCGACGAGACCGCCGACCTCGGCCTCGCCACCGAGTCGCTGGCCCAGTACCCGGAGCTCGTCACCCTGCCCTGCTACGAGTGGCAGCACGTGATGGTGGTGCCGCGCGACCATCCGCTGGCCAGCGCCGAGCGCATCAGCCTCGAGCAACTGGCCGGCGAGCCCCTGGTGTCCTACCACCCCAGCTTCACGGGCCGCACCCGCATCGACAAGGCCTTCGCCGCGCGCCACCTGACGCCCAGCGTCGTGCTCGAGGCCATCGACTCGGACGTCATCAAGACCTATGTGCGCCTGGGGATGGGCGTGGGCATCGTGGCCGAGATGGCCATGCGCGAGGAGCCGGCCGGCAGCGACCTCGTCGCCAAGCCGCTGGGCGCCCTGCTCGGCAGCAACGTGACTCGCATCGCCTTCAAGCGCGGCGCCTATCTGCGCAACTACGTCTATGCCTTTGCCGAACTGCTGTCGGACCGGCTGAGCCGCAGGCTCATCGAAAAGGCCATGAACGGCGAAGCCGACGACTTCGACCTGTAGCGACTGCCAGCGCTAAAGCTGGCTGTTGCCAAAGCGGGAGTCGATCGGCAGCATCAGATCGACCTCTTCGCCGCGCAGGCCCGCCTCGAACAGGTCGCGCGCCACGCTGTAGAGGGTCAGCAGGTCGCGGTAGGCCGGCAGCTCGAAGCTGGGCGCGCCCGGGCCGCTGCCACGGGTCAGCAGGTCCTGCAGCATCTGCATGGCGGAGCCCGGATCGGACCAGACCACCTGCAGATGCGCGATGACGCTGGCGCTGGCATCCAGGCTGCGCCCGCGCGTCAGGCTTTGCGACCATGACGGAGCCAGCACCCGGAAGCGCTGCTCGAACTGCTTGACGAGCTCGGCAAACACCTCGGGCTCGCCGCGTTGCTGGCAGAGCTCCATCAGCATCAGATAGGACATGGCGCCGGCATTGCCGCGCGCCAGTCGGGTGGCGAGCAGGTCGGCCGCCGCCTCGTGCTGGCCGAGCAGCTGCAGGAAGTCGACCTGCTGCTGCAGATCCAGCAGCTCGTCCGCGACGGTCAGCTCGTTGGCCAGCGCCGGCGCAGCCACGGACTGGGGCGCCATGGGCTGCGTCGCCTGCATGTCCATCGGCGGCGCGATATGGGGCGGCGACACGAGTGGCGCCGGTGGCCAGGGCATGGGGCGAGGCTGGGGCCGCGTGACCTGATGCTGGCCTTCGTCCGGCAGGGACGCGGCCAGGCTGACGACCGGGGGGGCCATGCCCGGCGAGGGCTGCTTCGGCGCCGCCATGGGCACCGCCGCACCTTCTGCGGCGTGCAGGGCCCGCCAATACGCCAGCTCACGGCGCGCGCGGTCGTCGCGCCAGCGGCTGCCGTAAAAGGCCGCGGCGCCGGCCAGCAGGCTCAGCCCCAGCGTGAACAGCCAGGTCATGGGATCGCGGTAGGGCGACGCGTGCACGAGCGGCGCCGGCACGGCCGGCGGCACCACGGCAGGCGCCGATGCCTTGGGAATGGCTTCGGCGGCCGTCGCCGAGGCTGCGGCGGCTTCGGCCTGCAGCCGCGCCTCCATCTCGGCGCGCAGTTGCGCCACGGTCTGCTCGAGCTGGGCGATCTGGGCTTCCAGCTCGGGCGTCAGCTCCATCTCGGCGGCGCTGGCGGCGGGCTGCACGGGCCGCGGCGCCTCGGTCATCAGCACTTCCGGCCTGTCCAGCACCAGACGCGGGCCGCTGGCACGCGGCTTGGGGCGCGGCCGCGGCGCCGGTGCAGGCGCATCGGCCTGCGCCTGCGCGACCGGGGCCGGGGCAGCCAGGACAGGCGTGGTGGGCGCCGGCGGCGGCACGGTGACGCCACCCGGCGGGTCGATGAAGAGATTGAACTCGCGCGTCAGCCGCAGCGGGCAGCCCAGGGCCAGCGTCATGCGCAGGGCCGGCTCGTCGATGCGCGCCAGGCTTTGCAGGCGGATGCGTTGCTGACCGGGTTCGCCCTCGATGCGCAGTTGCAACAAACCGGCCGGAACGCGGGCATCGCCGGCCGAAACCTCGGCACGCAGGCAGGAATCCGGCAGTTGTTCGCCTTCGGCCAGCGTCAGCGGGATGCTGGCATCCAGTGCCTTGCCCAGGCCCGAATGGATCTGAGGCCGACCCAGGCCCAGGGCCTGGGCGTCCGGCGCCAAGCCAAGCAGCAGTGCCAGAGCGGGTGTGAGGGCGCCAGCCAAGGTCAGGCGCAGGGCCGTGAAGGGCATTGACTGCGGGCGTCTAGCTATCAGTTGAACGAGGGGGTGGAGACAGCGCGGATCACTCTAGCATGGGGGCACTCGCCAACGACCCCATTCCCGGGGGATGCGCGGGCGGCACAATGCCTGCCAAGCCATGAACGCACTCACCCTCACCCCCGCCGAACGCCAGCAGATCGACCAGGGCGCCTGGTTCTCCAAGCTCTCCGAGCCGCTGCGCAACGACATCCTGCAACGCGCCTTCGTGCGCCGCCTGGCCGACGAGACCATGCTGTCCCACCGCGGCGAGCCCGCCGAGGAATGGTCGGCGGTTGCCAAGGGCGCCGTGCGCGTCAGCTCGGTGTCCCTGGCCGGCAAGCAGATCTCGCTGACCTATGTCGAGCCCGGCACCTGGTTCGGCGACATCGCCCTCTTCGACGGCCTGCCGCGCACCCACGATGCCTATGCCCACGGCGAAACCACGCTGCTGTGCGTGCGCAAGTCCGACTTCCGCGCCCTGCTGCAGGCCCATTCCGAGCTCTACGACGCGCTGCTGAGGCTGAACTGCCGCCGCCTGCGCCTGATGTTCGACATGATCGAGGACCTCAACACCCGCCCCCTGGCCGCCCGCCTGGCCAAGCAGGTCCTGCTGCTGGCGCGCTCCTATGGCGTGCAGGAGGGGGACGAGACCCGCATCGGCCTGCAACTGGCCCAGGAAGACCTCGCCCAGTTGCTCGGCGCGTCGCGCCAGCGCGTCAACCAGGAGCTGAAGGCCTTTGAGCGCGAAGGCGCGGTGCGCGTCGAACCGACGCGGTTGGTGGTGCTCAGCCGCGAGAAGCTGTTGGCGGCCGCGTCGCGGTAGGGACACGCCTGCCGGCCCTTGCCTCTCAGAATGGAAAGTTCGCGCCCTTCAAAACGACGACATCCATGGAAGCATTCACCGGCACCCGCCCCCTCGCCAAGCCTCTGGACAGCGCCGCCCTCGAGGCCTGGCTGTCCGCCCATGTCGACGGCTTTGCCGGCCCGCTCGAGATCGAGCAGTTCAAGGGCGGGCAGTCCAACCCGACCTATTTGCTGAAGACGCCGGGCGCGCACTACGTGATGCGCAGCAAGCCGGCCCCGGTGGCCAAGCTGCTGCCGTCTGCCCATGCCATCGAGCGTGAATTCCAGGTCATGGGCGCCCTGGCCGGTACCGACGTGCCCGTGCCGACCATGTACGCGCTGTGCGAGGACGAGGCCGTCATCGGCCGCGCCTTCTACATCATGTCCTTCATGCCCGGCCGCGTGCTGTGGGACCAGAGCCTGCCCGGCATGAGCAATGCCGACCGCGCCGCCCACTACGACGAGATGAACCGCGTCATCGCGGCCCTGCACCAGGTCGACTTCAAGGCCCGCGGCCTGGAGGCCTACGGCAAGCCCGGCAACTACTTCGAGCGCCAGATCGGCCGCTGGAGCAAGCAATACCTGGCCTCCGTCACCGAGGCCAACCCGGCCATGGACGCGCTGCTGACCTGGCTGCCAGCCCACATCCCGGCCTCGGCCCGCGACGAGAGCGAAGTGTCCATCGTCCACGGCGACTACCGCATGGACAACGTCGTCTTCCATCCCACCGAAGCGCGCGTCATCGCCGTGCTGGACTGGGAGCTGTCCACGCTCGGCCACCCGCTGGCCGACTTCAGCTACCACTGCATGAGCTGGCACATCCCGACCTCGGGCGCGGCGCGTGGCCTGGGCGGCGTCAACATCGCCGAGCTGGGCATCCCGGGCGAGCGCGAGTATGTGCAGCGCTACTGCGAGCGCACCGGCCGGGCCGATGCCGGCGCCGTCATGGCCGACTGGAACTTCTACATGGCCTACAACATGTTCCGCATCGCGGCCATCGTGCAGGGCATCGCCAAGCGCGTCGTGGACGGCACCGCCTCCAGCGCCCAGGCCAAGGAAACGGCGAAAAGCGCCAAGCCCCTGGCCGAACTGGCCTGGAGCTTCGCGCAAAAGGCCTAGACGTCCCCGGTACGGGTCGACGGCGTCCAGGCGATGGACGTCGTCGTCGGCCAGGCGCCGCCCTCGGCCATGCGGCCGCTGATGCGCTGCGCCTCGCGCGCCGCGGTCTCGATGAGGCGCACCAGGGCCTGCACCTTGGGCAGGTCGGCCTCGCCCATCTCGGTACGCAGGTACAGGTTGCCGCGCATGCTCATCAGCACGAAGGGATGGCCCTCGGGCAGCAGGTCCTGGCTGGCCTGCACCAGCGCCTCGCCGAGTTCACCGTCGATCCACGACGCGGCCAGCTCCTTGGTGACCCCGACGATGCCATAGCGCTGGCGCACGATCTGCGAGGCCGCGTTGTTGAACTTGGGGAACATCACCAGCCAGCGCATCTCCTCAGGCGTGTCGGTGTCGACCCGGGTCTTCAGCGTGTCGGTATAGGCCTCGAAGACGGCGCGCTCGAGGTTCTCCATCAGCGCACGGCACACCACCATCATCTGCAGGTCATGATGCAGGCCCATCTCGCAGCGCATGCGCAGCTCGGTGCCGGGCAGATAGCTGCGCTGGGAGGCGCCCCATTCGATGCGCAGCGGCCCGGGGAGCGCCTTGGGCTGATCGATCAGGAAGCCCATGCCATCCCGCGTTTGCGAGAACTCGGCGCCACGCGCCTCGGCCCAATCCATGATCGGACGCCAGCGCGCTGCATTGGCCCGCGTCACGAGCCAATGCTTGACCTGCTTTACCACCATGAGTCGTGAGGAAGTCTGAGAATGGGGCTGCTTGCTAGGCACACCGCACGGAGGCGACGAATGATTGAAGTGTATTCATGGCCCACGCCCAACGGCCACAAGGTGCACATCATGCTGGAGGAGTGCCGCCTCGCGTACCGGGTCCATCCCGTGGACATCGGCGCCGGCGAGCAGTTCGCGCCGAGCTTCCTCGCCATCAGCCCCAACAACAAGATCCCCGCCATCACCGACCCGGACGGCCCCGACGGCAAGCCCATCTCGCTGTTCGAGAGCGGCGCCATCCTGCTCTACCTGGCGGGCAAGACGGGCAAGCTGCTGCCCGCCGACGTGCATGGCAAATACGAAGTCCTGCAGTGGCTGATGTTCCAGATGGGGAGCGTCGGGCCGATGCTGGGCCAGGCGCATCACTTCCGCATCTATGCCCCCGAGAAGCTCGACTACGCCATCGACCGCTACACCAACGAGGCCAGGCGGCTCTACAGCGTCATCAACAAGCGCCTGGCCCACTCCACCTATCTGGGGGGGCGGGACTACAGCATTGCCGACATCGCCGTCTTCCCCTGGCTGCGCTCCTGGAAGAACCAGGGCGTGGAGATGAACGACTACCCGCATCTGAAGGGCTGGTTCGACGAGATCGCCAAGCGCCCGGCCGTGCAGCGCGGGGTCGAGGTGCTGGCCGGCGCGCGCAAGCCGCTGACGGACGACAAGGCCCGCGAGGTGCTGTTCGGCAAGCGCCAGCTCGAGCAACGCTGAAGTCAGGCCGGCACCAGGCGCAATTCGCGATGCGCAGGCGGAAGGCCTTGACTGGCGAGGATGAGGGGTTCGTGCGCCGCCAGGAGCCCCGGCACAAAAGCCGTCTGCCCCGCGACGTCGGCCAGCGCGACCGCCGCGGGCTGATCCGCGAAAGCCAGCACGTCGGGCGCACCGAGGCCGGTTGAAGCCGCGCCGAAACCTGGATCGGCGAAGACCTGCAGCGCCGCCGCCGCGGCGCCCCCCGTGCGAGACCGCGACAGATGCAGGGCAAGCCGCCCCTCCGCATCGCTCGCGCCTTCGTGCACACGGCCTTCGTCATCGGTCAGGCACACGCGCGCCCAGGCCACGGGCTCGCCATTCGCCTGCCAGCTGAGCAGGCCGTAGACGCTGCAGACGCCAGGCGGCGGCCTGCGCGTCGGCGCGCTGAGCAGGCCCACCCGCATCAGGCGCATGCCGCCCAGCACCCGGTCGCTGAGGATCTGGCCCACCGGTCGAGCCGGCAGGGGCCACGGCAGGCTCAGCGGCTGGAAACGCTGCAGCTCGTCGCGCACGAGCACGTCGGCACAGACCGCCTCCTGAGGCCGGCGCCAGCGCACGGGCAGGTCGGGCCAGACATGCAGGCCCGACGGCGTGACGACAGAACGGCCGAGCAAGCGGCCGCCGCCGCGCTGCACCAGGCTGCAGCGCAGACCCGTCGTGATGAGGTCGCCGCTGGCCAGGTCGACGAAAACCAGGGCTTCGCCCACCGGCAGCCGCGGACGGTCCAGGGTCGGCTCGCGCCGTGTCATGACAGCCATGGCCCATCCTAGGAAGGAGGTGGCGCGACGGTCATCCTGCTTGTTAGGGACGCACGCCCGGCGGCTGCATGGCCATGCCGGCCGAGCGGCGCGCGAGATAGGTCTGCAGCGCCAGCAGCTCGGCGCCGTCCCAGTCCCACGCGACGGCGCGCACGCCATTCAGGCAGCCGCGCAGCCGCCGCTGCAGGCTGCCCAGCGACTGCCATTCCAGGCGGTAGACCGGGTAGTCGTCGACATGGGCCTGGGGGATGAGGCTGCCGCCCAGGCGCAGTCCGGCGCGCTCGTCGTGGCATTGGGCGCAGGACAGGTTGAGGGCGCCGAGACGGGTCATGTAGAGCTGCTGGCCGCGCTGGGCTGCGGCGTCCAGCTCCGGGCCCTGCGGCGGCGCCAGCGGCAGGCCGCGCGATTGCCGCGCGACCAGGGCCGCCAACGCCAGCAGCGGCTCGGCCTCGGACGCCCAGGCGGGCAGTTGCTGATGGCGCACGCGGCAGCGCTGGATGCGGCCGGGCAGGTCGAGCAGGCCCTGGTCCCAGGCTGGGTAGCGCGTCGCCGCGCCGCGCAGCTTCTCGGGATCGCCGTGGCAACTGGCGCAAGACTTGGCGCCGGCCGACCATTGCTCCCGCCCCAGGGCCAGGGCGAGCTGGGCCGGGTGCTGGGCGTCGTCGGCCTGCAGGGTGCGCAGGGCCGGGCTCATGGTGTCGCGGCCGGAGCGGCGCTCGTCGGCCTGCGCCGCCAGCGCGACAAGGAGGATCAGCAGCCAGGCCTTCATGCGACGTTGAGCGCGCGCGTCTCGCGATGCTCGAACCCGTTGTCACCACGCCAGACAAAGCTCAGCTCGCCGGACTTGTCCGTGCGCATCCAGAAGGCGAGATAGGGGTTGGCCGAGATGGCCGCATACAGGTCGGCGGCGAAGACGAATTCACCGTCCAACCGGCATTCGAAACGACGCACCAGGTCGCGCGCCAGCCGCGCGCCGTCATCGCCGGTGCGGTAGCCGGTTTCCATGGCATGGGCCACGGTGGCGCGCACTTCGAAGACTTCACCGGCCTTGATGGCGGCGGGCAGCGTGATGACGGCTCGCGTGGCCATCAGGGTTCCACGCAGGCCGCCAGCGTCACGATGACGTCGACGCCGGCCTGCCAGCAGCGCCCGTCCGCCGCTTTGGCCACGGCGACGATGCGCTGGCTGCGCGCGAGGCGCATGCGGGTGCTGAACTCGGGCTTGGCGACGGCCGCACCGAAGCTGGCATGCAGGACCTCGGGCTCGGGGTTCTGCGGCGTGAACAGCGCGAGGCCCACCACCGGCTCGCTGGCGGCAACGCGCACCGGAACGGCATTGCCGTTCTCAACCAGTTCGGCAATCTCGACTTTCAACGCGCCCTGCTCGGGGTTGCGGCCCGCCCAGGCGCGGATGGCGGCGCGCATGGCGTCATCGGTCGCCTGCGCCTCGGGCAGCAGGGCGAAGGCCGCGGCACCCAGCGCGAACTCACGGCGCCTCATGGCCTGCCCAGCGTGCCCAGATAGGCCACGATGTCGTCCAGCTGCGCTTCGGTCAGTGCCGCCCTGCCCTGCCAGGTTGGCGCGACGTCGCGCAGCCCTTGCGTCGAGCGAAAAGGCGGCATCACGGTGTCGGGGTTGAAGCGCCGCATGTCGGCGATGCGGTCGCGCAGGCCTTTGGCATTCAAGCGCGTCGCGATGCTGTCCAGCGGCGGCGCGAGATTGCCCTGGTTGGGGTCACCGGCCGCCGTCAGCGAGTGACAGAGCAGGCACAGGCTCTGCGTGCGGTCGGCGATCAGGGCACGGCCTCGCTCCACGTCGGCGGCCTGGGCATGGCCCGCCAACAGCAGAGCGAAGAGCGCGCTTCTCACGCCAGCTTGTGCTTGGCCAGCGGCAGGTCGCGGATGCGCTTGCCCGTCGCCGCAAAGATGGCATTCAGCACCGCCGGCGCCGCGACCGCGATGGTCGGTTCGCCCACGCCGCCCCAGAAGCCGCCCGAGGGCATGACGATGGCCTCGACGGCCGGCATGTGCTCCATCTTCAGCACCGGGTAGGTGTCGAAGTTCTGCTGCTCGACGCGACCGTCCTTGACGGTGATCTCGCCAAACAGCGCCGCCGACAGCCCGTAGACGAAACTGCCTTCGACCTGGGCCGCGATCTGCTGAGGGTTGACCGCATGGCCGGGATCGGTGGCGGCGACGATGCGATGGATCTTCAGCTCGCCCTGCTTGGACACCGACACCTCGGCGCAGGCCGCCACATAGCTGCCGAAGCCCATGATCTGGGCCAGGCCCAGATACCTGCCCTTCGCCAGTGGCTTGCCCCAACCCGCCTTGGCGGCCACCGCGTTCAGCACCGCCAGATGCTTGGGCGAATGGGCCAGCAGCTCGCGGCGCAGCTCCAGCGGGTCGCGCTTGGCGGCATGGGCCACCTCGTCGATGAAGCACTCCATGTAGACCGCGTTCTGGTTCAGGTTCACGCCGCGCCAGAAACCCGGCGGCACCGTCGGGTTGCGCATCGCATGGTCGACCAGCAGGTTGGGCACCGCATAGCCCAGCGCGCCCTCGGCGCCGCCGGCGTTCAGGCCCTGGAAGACGACGGGGTCCTTGCCGTCCTTGATGTTCTGCGGAAAGAGGCCCGCGATGATGCTCTGGCCCGAGATGCGCATGTGCAGGGCCGTCAGCTTGCCGGCCGCGTCCAGGCCCGCCGTCAGCTTGCACTGGGTGACCGGGTGGTAGCGCCCATGCGTCATGTCCTCCTCGCGCGTCCAGATCAGCTTGACCGGCGTGCCGGGCATTTCCTTGGCGATGGCCACGGCCTGGCGCACCCAGTCATGCACCGCGCCGCGCCGGCCGAAGCCGCCGCCCAGATGCAGCTTGTAGACCTCGCACTGCGCCGGCGGCAGGCCCGAGGACTCCGCGGCGGCGGCCAGCGCGGCCTCGCCGTTCTGCGTCGGCGTCCAGACCTCGCAGCGCTCGGGCGTCCACTTGGCTGTCGCGTTCATGACCTCCATCGTGGCGTGGTTCTGATGCGGGAAGCTGTAGACGGCCTCGACCTTCTTCGCAGCACCGGCCAGCGCCGCCTTCACGTCGCCCTGGCTGCTGCCGACCGCGGCCTCGGGCGCATCCAGCGCTGCCTTCAGCGTGGCCGCCGTGTCGGCACTGTTCTGCGACACGTTGACGCCCTCGTCCCAGACGATGGGCAAGGCCTCCAGCGCTGTCTTGGCCCGCCACCAGGTATCGGCCACCACGGCCACGGCCGAGTCGCCCACCTTGACGACCTTCTTGACGCCGGGCCGGCTCTCGATGGCCGCCGCGTCGAAGCTCTTCAGCTTGCCGCCGAAGACCGGGCAGTCCCTGATGGCCGCATTCAACATGCCGGGCAGCTGCAGGTCCATGCCGTAGACCTGGGAGCCGTCGAGCTTGCCCTTGGTGTCCAGGCGCTTCAGGGGCCGACCCGCGAGCTTCCAGTCCTTGGTGTCCTTGAGCTGGATGTCGGCCGGTGCGGCCAACTTGGCGGCTTCGGCGGCCAGCTGGCCATAACTCAGCTTCTTGCCGGCATGCGTCACCCAGCCCGAGTTGGTGGCGCACTCCACCACCGACACATTCCACTGGTTGGCCGCCGCCTGGATCAGCAAGGCCCGGGCCAGGGCCCCGCCCTTGCGCACGTACTCATGCGACTCGCGCACGCCACGGCTGCCACCCGTGCTCATGCTGCCCCAGGCGCGGTTGCGCGCCAGGTTCTGGCCGGGCGTCGGGTACTCGGTCTTGACCTTGCTCCAGTCGCATTCCAGCTCTTCGGCCACGAGCTGGGCCAGGCCGGTCAGCGTGCCCTGCCCCATCTCGGACCGCGCGATGCGGATGACGGTGGTTTCGTCGGGCAGCACCTGCACCCAGGCGTTCAGCTCGGGCGTGGCACCATCCTGGGCGAGACCCGGCACGTGGAAGCCCACCATCAGGCCACCGGCGGCGGCCGTGGTGGCGCTCAGGAAGTCGCGTCGATTCAGCGCGGCGCTCATGCCTGGCCCCCTTCGATGACGATGGGGATCTGCTTGCGCTGCACCTGACCGGCGGCCAGATGGATGGCGGCGCGCACGCGGTTGTAGGTGCCGCAGCGGCAGATATTGGTCATGGCCGCGTCGATGTCGGCGTCGGTCGGCTTGGGTTTCGCCTTCAGCAGCGCCGCGGCGGCCATCAGCATGCCGCTCTGGCAGAAACCGCACTGCGGCACGTCCAGCGCGTCCCAGGCCTTCTGCAACGGGTGGCCGGCGTTCGGCGCCAAGCCCTCGATGGTGGTGATCTTCTGCGCCGCCGTCAGCGCGGAGGCCGGCATCACGCAGCTGCGCACCGGCGCGCCGTCGATGTGCACCGTGCAGGCGCCGCACTGGGCGACGCCGCAGCCGTATTTGGTGCCCGTGAGGCTGAGCTGCTCGCGCAGCACCCAGAGCAACGGGGTGTCGGCTTCCGCCTCGAACTGCACCCGCTTGCCGTTGACCGTCAACTCCGCCATGCCTGCCGCTCCCGCTCCGCCACCCTTGGCGGGCGCGGGCAGCCTAGCAGCATCCACACCTGTCTGTCTTGCCCTCCTAAGATGCCCGACATGGCCCGCATCCTTGTTCCCCTGCCCGCCCAGGACTACGACCCTTCCGAGGCCGCCATCCCCTGGAAGCTGCTCACGGCGCGCGGCCACAGCTTCCGCTTCGCGACGCCCGACGGCCGGCCCGCCCAGGCGGACCCGCGCATGCTGGATGGAAACGGCCTGGGGCTCTGGAAGCCGTTGCTGATCGCCCAGGCCCATGCCCGCGAGGCGCATGCGGCCATGGTGCAGAGCGAGGCCTTTCTGAAGCCGCTGCGGTATGACGACGTCAACCCCGGCGAGGTCGACGCCCTGCTGCTGCCCGGCGGCCATGCGCCGGGCATGAAGGCCTATCTCGAATCAGCGCGCCTGCAGGCCCTGGTGGCGGCTCATTTCGCGGCCGACAAGCCCGTCGCCGCCATCTGCCACGGCGTGCTGCTGGCAGCCCGCTCCAGGCGCGCCGATGGCAAGTCCGTGCTGCATGGCCGGCGCACCACCGGCCTGACCAGGCAGCAGGAGATGACGGCCTGGCTGATGACGGCCGCCTGGCTGGGCAGCTACTACCGCACCTATCCCACGCCACTGCAGACCGAAGTGCAATCCCTGCTGGCCAAGCCCCAGGACTTCGACGTCGGCCCGCCCGCCCTGACGCGTGACGATCTCGAGCATCTCGGCCGCGGCTTCACGGTGCGCGACGGCAACTACCTCAGCGCGCGCTGGCCCGGCGACGCCCATGCCTTCGCGCTGAAGTTCGCCGAGATGCTGCAAGCCTGATCAGGCCGCCGCAGGAAAGCGCAGCTCGACGCGCAGGCCCTGACCGTCGGCGCCACGGGACAGGCGCAGCGCCACGCCATGGCGGTCGGCCACCGCCTTGACGATGGCCAGGCCCAGGCCGCTGCCGGCCTGGGCC
>CBHWBD010000028.1:0-36230 GCA_966111775.1 uncultured Comamonadaceae bacterium
CGCCTGGCTTTCGACCGCCTGCGTGACCGCGACATCGTCACCAAGCTCTTCAACGTGCTGGGCCCGCGCTTCGCGGCTCGCCCGGGCGGCTACACCCGCATCCTGAAGATGGGCTTCCGCGTCGGCGACAACGCTCCCATGGCCTTCGTCGAACTGGTGGATCGTCCGGAAGGCGAAACCGCTGGCGAAGCCGCCGAATAAGCTCAGCTTTCGCTGAACTGCAAAGCCCGCCTCGTGCGGGCTTTTTTCATGGCCGTTGGCATCGTCGGCCCCCTCCTACGCGCGGCTCGCGCCCGGCCTGACGACACAGGTCCGGTGGCGCGCGCACAGTGAAGCGATCGCTTCAACTGCAGGAGCCCGCCATGAGCCTCCATCCCACCATCTCCTCCTCCAAGGTCGAAGGCACCGCGGTCTACGACCTCGCCGGCGACAAGCTCGGCATCATCGACGACCTCGTCATCGACAAGCGCACCGGCCATGTGCGCTACGCCGCGCTGGAGTTCGGCGGCTTCCTCGGTATCGGCACGGACCGCTATCCGCTGCCCTGGGACATGCTGAAGTACGACACCAGCAAGGACGGCTATGTCGTCAACATCAACCGCGATCTGCTGACCGACGCGCCGCGTTATGCCAGCGGCCAGGCGCCGACCTATACCGAGGAGTACGGGCGCGGCGTCTACGGCCATTACGGCTTCAACTGGCAGTGAGTGAGGCTGCACCATGAGCAAGCCCCATCTCGGTCGCAGTCGCAACGCCCAGTCGGGCCCGGTCAAGCACACCGCCAGCGAGTTCGCGACCAGCAAAGCGACGCAAGGGCAGACGCTGACCAAGCAGGCCAAGGCGCCGGCGCGCGAGGCCGATGGCACGACCCGCAAAGCACCTCAGGGACCGCCCCAGCACAAGATCTAGCCGCCCCAGGGCAGCCAGTGCAGGTCATCTTCACCCAGCACGGCCACGCGGGCGCCATCGCGCGCCAGCTCCGAGCGTTTCAGCGTCAGCGCCCCGGTGAGCCCGCCGAAGGCTGGCAGCACCAGGGCGTGCGGATAGTGGACAAAGCAGGGGCGGCGCAGTCGGTCGCCGGCGCGGCTGCCGAGAGAGACGGCGGGATGCAGATGACCTGCCAGCGTGAAGCCGGGTGAGCCGGGCGGTGGCGGCTCGTGGGCCGCAGTCAGCACCCCTAACGACAAGGTCGCGCTGATCACCTGCAGCGGCAAGCCCGGAGGATGAATGCGGCGGTCGTGGTTGCCCAGCACCAGCACGGTTGGCACACGTCGTGCGAAGTCATCGACGGCCTCCAGCAGTCGCGGCGCCAACCCTTCAGCGCCATGCCAGAAGTCGCCCAACACCACGAGCCTTTCGGCGCCGCGTGACATGAACGTCGCCTCCAGTCGAGCCAGCGTCCGCGCGCTGCTGCCGGCGGGCACGGGCTGGCCCTGGGCGCGAAAGGCTGCGCCCTTGCCCAGATGCAGATCGGCCGCGAACAGCGTGCGCTCAGCCGGCCACCACACGGCGCCATCCGGCAGCAGCTGCAACGTCTCGCCGGCCGCCTCGATGCCCAGGCTCATCGCCGCCTCCGCCGCGATCCGCCGCCGCGCCTGGCGATCTTCTTGTCGCTCTCCCGCCCAAAGGCCAGCCGCGCGCCCACGTCCTCGGGTGCCTGCCCTTCGGCCGCCTCCTCCAACTCGGCCAGCATGCGTGACAGCCGCTGTGCCAGCGACTCCGTCGACACCCTTTCCCGCAGCATTTCCACCAGCAGCGGGAATGCCAGTGGCGACGTGCGCGTGGGGCGCCGCAGATCCAGCGGCAGCGAGGCCAACCGATCCAGCGTGCGCGCCAGCGCGTCCTCGTCCAGCTCGGCCGACAGCAGTTCCTCCTCGGCCTGGCGCAGCAGCCGGTTGCCCGGGTCGTGCTGGCGAAACACGTCGAAGTAGAGCGACGACGAAGCCTGCAGCTGGCGCTGACTGCGCACCTCGCCCGGATGGCTCTGGAAGATCAATCCCGAGATGCGCGCGATCTGCCGGAAGCGTCGACGCGCCAGCTCGCTGGCGTTGATGCTGGCCAGCACCTCCTGCCTCAGCGTGTCGCGGTCCACGCTGGCGAGCAGCGCCGGCAGCCGCGCGGCCCAGTCGACATCGGTGGCGCTGAGCAGCTCCATGCCGTACTCGTTGACGGCAACGGTGAACGTGGCCGGCGTATCTCGCCCCACGCGCCAGGCCAGCAGCCAGGCCAGTCCCAGGTGCACGGTGCGGCCGGCAAAGGGGTAGAGGAAGAGGTGGCGGCCGTCCGCCGACGTCTGCACCTCGGCCAGCAGGCGCTGCGGGCCGGGCAGGGCGGACCACTCGGCCTGCAGCTTCAGCAGCGGCGCGACAAAGCGCATCTCCTTGTCGGCATAGCGGCCCTGTGCCGCTTCATCGAAGCGCTCCAGCATCGCCTCGGCCAGCGTGTCCGAGATCGGGAACTGCCCGCCGTTCCAGCGCGGCAGCAGGGCGCGGCCCGGCTTGCCCACGCGCACATAGGCGGTCAGGCCTTCGGTGCGCACCAGCTCCAGCGCGCGGCCGCCGAGCAGGAAGGTGTCGCCCGGCTTGAGCCGCGCGATGAAGCTCTCCTCCACGCTGGCGATGCGTCCACCGGTCAGAAACTGCACGCTCATCATCGCGTCTGACACGATGGTGCCGATATTGCTGCGGTGGCGTCGCGCCAGCCGTGCGTCGGGCACGCGCCAGACGCCTTCCTCGTCGGGCACGACGCGCCGGAAGTCGGGGTAGGCGCGCAAGCTGTCGCCGCCATGGCGTACAAAGGCAAGGGCCCAGAACCAGGCCTCGTCGGTCAGACTTCGATAGGACGGAGCGGTGCGCACTTCGGCCAGCAGTTCCTCGGGCCGGAAGCCGCCACCCAAAGCCACGGTGACCAGGTGCTGCACCAGCACGTCCAGCGGGGCGACGGGTGCATGCCGCGGCTCGATGCGTCCGGCCTGCACGGCGGCGCGCAGGGCCGAAGCCTCGACGATCTCCAGGCTGTGCGTCGGCACCAGCGTCACGCGCGAGCGTCGCCCCGGTGCGTGGCCGCTGCGGCCGGCGCGCTGCAGCAGGCGGGCCACGCCCTTGGCCGAGCCGATCTGCAGCACCTGCTCCACGGGCAGGAAGTCCACGCCCAGGTCGAGGCTCGCCGTGCAGACCACGGCCTTCAGCTGCCCGGCCTTCATGGCCGCCTCCACCCAGCGGCGCAGCTCCGCGTCGATGGAGCCGTGGTGCAGGGCGATGGCGCCGGCCCAGTCGGGCCGCGCATCCAGCAGCGCCTGGAACCAGCGTTCGCTCTGCGAGCGCGTGTTCGTGAAGACCAGGCTGCTGTCGGCCTTGTCGATCTGCTCGATGACGGCCGGCAGCATGGTCAGGCCCATATGACCGCCCCAGGCAAATCGCTCGATGCGCTTGGGCAGCAGGGTGTCGATGGCCATCTTCTTGTCCTGGGCGCCACGCACGAGGACGGCATTCGGCGCCAGCACATCGCGGGCTTCGTCGAGATTGGCCAGCGTGGCCGACAGCCCCCAGGTCATCAGCGCGGGATTCCAGTGCCGCAGTCGCGCCAGGGCCAGCTGCAGCTGCACGCCGCGCTTGCTGCCGAGCAGCTCATGCCATTCGTCGACGACGACCAGGCGCGCCCGCTTCAGCACGTCGGGCGCATCGGCGCGCGACAGCATCAGGCTCAGTGACTCGGGCGTCGTCACCAGCGTGGTCGGCCAGCGGCGCTGCTGCGAGGCGCGTTCGCTCGTCGACGTGTCGCCGGTGCGGGCGGCCAGCGTCCAGTTAGGCGCCAGCGTCGAAGCGGCGTCCTGCAGGGCCAGCAGCGTGTC
This sequence comes from uncultured Comamonadaceae bacterium, assembly GCA_966111775.1. GTDB lineage: Bacteria > Pseudomonadota > Gammaproteobacteria > Burkholderiales > Burkholderiaceae_C > Pelomonas. The sequence continues at coordinate 3,851 of CBHWBD010000028.1, forward strand.
GTGGCTGAGCGCCCGCATCGGCGTGACCCACAGCACGGTCAGCGGCGCTTCGGTGTCGCCCAAGGCCTGCAGGGCGCCCAGCCACACGGCCAGAGTCTTGCCCGAGCCGGTGGGGGCATGCAGCAGGCCGGAGCGCCCCTTGGCCATCTCGCGCCAGACCTCGCGCTGGAAGGCGAAGGCCTTCCAGCCGCGTGAGGTCAGCCAGTCATTCGTCGTCGGCGACTTCACCGGCATTCGCTGCGATCTCCATCAGCGCCCGCAAGCTGTCCAGCGTATCCGCTTCGTGCAGCGGCTTGTCGTCGCGGATGCGCAGCATGCGCGGGAAGCGCACCGCGATGCCGCTCTTGTGCCGCGTGCTGGCCTGGATGCCTTCGAAACCCAGCTCGAAGACCATGCTCGGTCGTACGCGCCGCACCGGGCCGAACTTCTCGACCGTCGTCTTGCGGATCTCGCGGTCGACGCGCTTGATCTCCTCGTCGGTCAGCCCGGAATAGGCCTTGGCGAAAGGCACCAACGTCAGCTCGCCGCCCGTCGCGTCCAGCGCGGCCTCGGCTTCTGCCGCATCGCGCGGCGCGCGGTTCCAGACGGCGAAGCTGTAGTCGGTGTAGAGATTGGCGCGGCGGCCATGGCCGGCCTGGGCATAGACCAGCACCGCGTCGACGCTGAGCGGCGCCACCTTCCATTTCCACCAGCCGCCCACGGTGCGGCCGATGCCGTAGACCGACTCGCGGTGCTTGAGCATCAGCCCCTCGACACGCCGCTCGCGCGAGCCTTCGCGTGCGAGCGCGAGGCCGGTCCAATCCATGGCGTCGACGAGGGGCGAGGTCGCAATGCCCAACTGCTCCAGCCGCGCGCGGCGCCTATGCAGGGGCTCATTGCGGCGGTCCACGCCTTCGCTCTCCAGCAGGTCGTAGGCCAGCAGCCGCACCGGCGCCTCGGCGAGGATGGCCTTGGACAGCTTGGTGCGGGCGATGCGCTTTTGCAGCAGCGCGAAGGGGGCCGGCTCGGCTTCGCCGTGGCGCCAGGCCAGCAGCTCGCCGTCGACGACGGTGCCGTCCGGCCAGGTGCCGGCCTCCAGCACGACCTCGGGGAAGCGCTCCGTCACCAGTTCCTCGCCGCGCGACCAGATCCACACCTGGCCCTCGCGCTTCACCACCTGGGCGCGGATGCCGTCGTACTTCCATTCCGCCAGCCAGCCGCTGCGCTCGCCCAGGGCGGCGGGCTCGCCGGGCAGGGGGTGGGCAAGGAAGAAGGGATAGGGCTGGCCGCCCCGCGCGCCACTCGCGTCTTCTTCCAGCAGCGCCAGGAAGCGGGCCTCGGTGGGCGGCGTGTCGATGTGGGTGTAGCCCATCATGCGTTGCGCGATGCCGGTCGCGTCACGCCCTGACCATTCGGCCATCGCCCGCTGCACCAGCAGCTTGCTGACGCCGACGCGAAAGCCCCCGCCCACCAGCTTGACGAACATGAAGCGTTCGTCCGCCGACAGCCCGCGCCAGGCCGCCAGCACGCCTTCGCGGCGGCCGGCCATGTCCAGCTGGCGCAGCGGCAGGATGCGGCCTTCCATCCACTCGCTGAGCGGCTCGTCCAGCTTGTCCTCGGGGGCGGGCAGCACATAGGCAATCGCCTCGGCCAGGTCGCCGGTGGCGGCGTAGCCGGCTTCGAACAGCCACTCCGGCAGGCTGGCCGCCTCGCAGGCCAGCGACCGCAGCTCGCGGGTCGGCACCGCGCGGCGCGGCGTGCCGCCGGCCAGCAGATAGACCGCCCAGGCCGCGTCTCGCGGCGGCGCCTCGCCCAGATAGCGCTTGAGCGCCGCCACCTTGGCCAGCGTCGAGGTGCTGGCATCCAGGGCGAGATACAGCGCCACGAAGCGCTTCATGTCTCGCCCTCGTCGCCAAACTCGGTCGTGAAGGCCTCGGCCTGCAGGCCCAGTTCGGTGAGATAGCGCACCAGGGCGCCTTCGTCACCATGCGTGACGATGACGCGCTGGGCCTCGGTGGCACGGATGGCCGACAGCAGGCCCGGCCAGTCCGCATGGTCGCTGAAGACGAAGCCGCGATCCACACTGCGGCGCCGGCGTGCACCGCGCAGCCGCATCCAGCCGCTGGCGAAGGCGTCGCTGTGGGGGCCCATCGCCTTGGCCCAGCGGCTGTCCTGCACGGCCGGTGGCGCGATGACGAGGGCACCCTGCAACGACTTGAAGTTCGTCTCCGGCGTCACGGTTTCAACTTCTGGCAGGGCGACGCCGGCCGCGCGATAGGCTTCGTTCAGCCGCGCCACCGCCGCGTGCACCAGCACCGGCCCCGGCGCGTCGCCGGTGGCCAGCCCGGCCAGCAGCCGCTGGGCCTTGCCCAGGCTGTAGCCCATCAGCAGGGCCTGCTTGCCCTGGGCGGCGCAGTCGGTCCACCAGGCGCGCATCTCGGCCAGCACTTCGCCCTGCGGCGCCCAGCGGTAGATGGGCAGGGCGAAGGTGGCCTCGGTGACGAAGACATCGCAGCGCACCGGTTCGAAAGGCGCGCAGGTGGTGTTGGTGTCGCCGGCGCCGCTGACGAAATAGTCGCCCGACACCACCCAGGCCACGCCGCGATGCTCGACCCTCACCTGCGCCGATCCCAGCACATGGCCGGCCGGATGCAGGCTGATCGCCACGTCGCCCAGGCGCAGCGTCTCGCCATAGGCCAGCCCTTGAAAGGGCATGTCTGCGCCCACCCGCAGCCGCATCAGCCCCTCGGCATCCCGGTGGGCCAGGTAGGCGCCATGTCCCTCTCGGCAATGGTCGGCATGGGCATGGGTGATGACGGCCCGCGCCACCGGTCGCCAGGGGTCGATGTAGAAGTCCCCCGACGGGCAGTACAGGCCCTCGGGGCGGCGCTGGATGAGGTCTTGCCGGTCAGCCATCGCCGATGCAGGGCAGGCCGTGTGCCCGATCCTTCGAGCTCAGGGCAGGCGCACGACGGCCTGCACCGGCAGGTGATCCGACGGGAAGCGGCCCTGGTAGGAATCGGTCAGCGCAGCCCACTTCAGCACCTCGATGCCTGGCGTGTGGAAGATGTGGTCGATGCGTTCCTTGGCCGGCAGCGGCGCATCGATGCGAAAGCCCTGGAAGGTGCCCTCCGGGCCATAGGGCGGGGTGCGGCTGGTGTCGCGGGCGTCGAGCAGCGCGGCGCGCAGCAACTGCACCGGCTCGCTGCCGGGCGCGGCGTTGAAGTCGCCGATCACCAGCGTCGGGGCGTCGCCGGCCAGGGCCTTCCAGCGGCTGATCAGCAGCCGGGCCGATTCCCGCCGGGCGATCACGCCTTCATGGTCGAAATGGGTGTTGAACAGGTAGAAGCTGCCAGCCTTGGGGGCCTGGCGGTCGCGCAGTTCCACCCAGGTCACGATGCGGTTGCAGCAGCGCGCGTCCCAGCCCTTGGAGGGGCGCTCCGCCGTCTCGCTGAGCCAGAAGGTTCCCTGGCGCAGCAGTTCCAGCCTTGCGGTCCGGATGAAGACGGCGGCGTGCTCGCCGCGGCCGGCGCCGTCGTCGCGGCCCACGCCCACCCGCGCATAGCCGGGCAGTTGCTCCAGGTCGGCCACCTGCTCAGGCAGGGCCTCCTGGGTGCCGAACAGGTCCCAGTCGTGGTACTGGATCAGTGCCTTGACGTGGGCGCGGCGATGGGGCCAGTCGTTGGCCGCGTCGCTGGCCAGGTTCAGGCGCAGGTTGTAGGTCGCCACCCGCAGCGGCTCGCCGGCGCGGCTGAGGGGGGACGTCAGCAGGAGAAGGGCGGCCGCAAGGCCGGCTCCCAACCAGTTCGGCATGGCGGATCCGGTAGCCGTGGAGATCCCACAGCCGCCAGCCTACGTCATTGCGCCAGGGGCCTCCGCTCATTTGCGGGACGGGCGCGGAACTCAAACGCCGCCCTCGTGACTCACCACGGGTGCGACCGCCAGGTCGATGGCAGGCCGCGACCCGGACTTGAGCTTCGTGGGGCGGCCAGACCTTGCGCCGCCGTTCGCCTTGCCTTGTTCCGGATCTCGCCCGTGCTGCTTGCCCCCTGCTCCCGTCGCGTCCTGCCCCAGCTCAGCTTCCTGGCTGCGCTGCTGGCCTGCGCGTCGGCCTGGGCCGCCGGCACGCCGACGGTGGTGCCGACGCCCGCCGAGCTGGCCCGCCCCGTGGAGCCGGTTCGCAACGCCGAGCTGCCGCCGGAACGCCCCGCCGTGGCCCGCGAGCTGGGCAAGCCGGACGACGAGCTGAAGATCGATGTCACCGCCTACAGCCTCGCGCCCGACGCACCCGCGGCCCTGCGCGAAGCCCTGCCGCGGCTGACGGCGGCCTTCGTCGGCAAGGAGCGCAGCTTCGAGGACCTGGTCAATGCCGCCAACGAGGTGACCCGCTTCCTGCAGCGCGATCTGGGCTACTACCTCGGCTATGCCTACATCCCCGAGCAGGCCTTCGACGGCAAGACGGTGCGCATCGGGGTGCTGGAGGGCCGGCTGGACCGCGTCGTGCTGAACTGGAGCGAGGGGCTGCCGGTCCAGCGCGAGGTCGTCGAGGCCTATCTGGCGCGCCTGAAGCCGGGCGACGTGCTGACGGTGGAAGCCGTCGAGCGCACGGTCTTCCTCATCAACGACCTGCGTGGCATCGTCACGCGGGCCGAGGTCAAGGCCGGCTCGACGCCCGGCACGGCCATCCTCGAATTCACGCCCCGCGCCGAGGCGCGCTACAGCGGCAGCATCGACGGCGACCTGAACGGCTCCAAGGTCATCGGCGGCCAGCGCCTCGGGGCCCAGGTCATCATGGCCAGCCCGCTGGGCCGCGGCGACGGCCTGTCGGGCTCGGTGCTGGCCACCACCGGCGGCGGCCTGCTGTTCGCGCTGCTGGGCTACACCAGCCCCATCGGTGCCGACGGCTTCAAGGCCGGCGCCTCGCTGTCGGCAGTGCGCTACCAGCTGGACAAGAAGGAATTCCCCCTCGGCCTGGACGGCACCGGCACGACGCTCAACCTTTTTGCCCTCTACCCCTGGGTGCGTTCGCGCAACCTCAATCTCTTCGCGCTGGGTGCCGTCGATGCCAAGCGGTATGTCGACAACGTCGCAGCCCTGTCGACGAAGAAGCGCGTGGACGACGCCAGCATCGGGGTCAGCGGCGACTTCCGAGACAGCTTCCTGACCGGCAGCGTCAACACCTTCGAGTTCAACCTGGCTCAGGGCCGCCTGAACTTCCCGGCCGGCACGCCCAGCGGCAGCGACGACGCGGCCAATTTCCGCAAGCTGAGCTTCGCGGCCTCGCGGCTGCAGAACGTGCTCAGCAACCGGCTGCTGGCCTATTTCACGATGCGTGGGCAATGGGCCCTGTCCAACCTGGACTCGACCGAGCAGTTCCGCGCCGGCGGCCCGAATGGCGTGCGCGCCTTCGGGCCTGGCGAGGGTACGGGCGACAACGGCGTCGTCGGCAGCCTGGAGCTGCGCTGGCTGCCGCCGGCCAACCTGTTCGGCCGCTGGGCCAGCGAGCTGGTGCTGGCGGCCTTCTACGACGGCGCCCTCATCCAGTACCGCCACGATCCCAATCTCGTGCTGCGCGAGCCCGGCTACATCAACCACACCCGCCTCGGCGGCGCGGGCCTGTCCCTGGTCTGGGCACGGGGCAGCGACTACTCCTTGCGCATGAGCCTGGCCACGCCCACGCATGGTCATGCCGTCGGCGAGACCGAGACGCACAAGCTGCGCTTTTATGCGCAGGGCTCCTGGAGCTACTGAACCATGCGCGCCTTCTCGCTGTCCCGCATGCGGCCCCTGGGCCTGGTCCTGAGCCTGGCGCTCGCCTACCCCGTCGCCCAGGGGCTGCCGCAAGGCGCGCAGGTCGTGAATGGCCAGGTCAGCGTCAACCCGGGCCTGATCCAGCAGAGCAGCGACAAGGCCATCATCAACTGGCAGAGCTTCTCGATCGGCGCCAACGAGACGTTGCGCATCCAGCAGCCCGGCGTCAATTCGATGCTGCTGAACCGAGTCGTCGGTGGCGACCCTTCGCTGATCCTCGGGCAGATGCAGGCCAACGGCCGGGTCTTCCTCGTCAACCCACGCGGCATCGTCTTCGGCCGCGGCTCGCAGGTGAATGCGGGCAGCCTGGTGGCCTCCACGCTGGACCTGTCCGACACGGCCTTCCTCGCGGGCAACTACCGCTTCTCCGCCGGACCCGGCGCGGGCGCGCTGCAGGCCGACGGCAGCATCAACGCGCCTGGCGGCACCGTGGTGCTGGTGGCGCCCCAGCTCAACGCCAGCGGCAGCATCGCGGCAAGGCGGGTCGGTCTGGCTGCGGCCTCCACCGTGCAGGTGGACGTCGAAGGTGATGGCCTCGTCCTCTTCAACCTGCGCAACGACGACAACCGTGATGTCTCGCTGAAGCTCAGCGGCCGCGTGCAGGCCGACGGCAGCGTCGAGGCCCGTGCCCAGGCCCGCGCCGGTGCGGCCGGTCAGGTGCTGAACATGGATGGCATCGTGCAGGCCCGGGGCTTCAGCCAGCAGGGCGGGCGCGTCGTCATCGACGGCGGCACGGCCGGCATCACCAGCGTCAACGGCAGCGTGGACGCCAGCGGTGAGACCGGCGGCAGCATCACCGTGCTGGGTCAGAAGCTGGCGCTGCTGGATGGCGCGCGGTTGGACGCCTCGGGGCGTCTGGGCGGCGGCAGCCTGCAGGTGGGCGGCGGCCTGCACGGCCTGGGCACCGAGCACAACGCCGAGCAGACCTGGATAGGCGCCGGCGCCGTGTTGCGCGCCGACGCCACGGACCAGGGGGATGGCGGCCGCGTCTCCGTGGGGGCCGCCGGGCGCACCGCCTTGTTCGGCTGCATCTTGGCGCGCGGGGGGCGGCTGGGGGGCGAGGGCGGCCCGGCCGCCCCCTCGGGCCGCCAGCGGCTCAACCTGCTCGGCAAGGTCGACGCCAGCGCGCCGCAGGGCCGGCCGGGCCAGTGGCTGCTCGACCCCAATGACGTGGTGATCAGCGCCGGCAACAGCGCGAACGTGAACGCGGCGCCCAATTTCAGCACCACCAACGACAGCGCCGTGGTCAATGTGGGGGCGTTGCAGAACGCGCTGACCGGCAACACGGTGGTGACCATCCAGACCACCTCGTCCGGTTCCAACAATGGCGCCGGCAACATCGACGTCCAGACTGCCATCGTGCCTACCGGCTCAGCCACGCTGCAGCTGATGGCGCAGGGCAATATCAGCTTCACCGGCGGCAGCATAGCCGCCGGTCCCAGCGCCCTCGACGTCGTGCTGAACGCCGCCGGCAGCGTCAGCACCGGCAGCATCAACACCGGCGGCGGCAGCCTCAGTGTGTCGGGCAATGGCGCCATCAGCCTGGGCGCGCTCACCAGCAGTGCGCTGACCATCAACGGCGGCAGTGGTGCCGTGACCCTGCCCAGCGGCAACGTGGCGGGCGCGCTCAGCGTCGCGACCGGCGGCACCATCGGTCAGGGTGGGGCCCTCACGGTGGGCGGCAACGCCACGCTGACGACCGGCAGCGCCGCGGTGACGCTGGGCACGCTGAACAGTCACGGCCTCAGCATCACGACGAGCAATGGCGCCGTCAGCCTGGGCGGCGGCCTCACGTCGGGCAATCTGAGCGTCAGCAGCAGCGGTGCGGCGATCAACCAGACGGGAGCGCTGACCGTTACCGGCAACGCCAGCTTCCACGCCGGCGTCGGTGGTGGCGCCATCACGCTGAGCCAGAACAACGATTTCCAGGACACCGTCACGCTGACCGGCGGCGCGACGCGCATCAACAGCACCACCTTGAAGCTGGGAGCCGTCGACGTCACCGGCCTGTTCGACGCGTCGACGACGGGTGGCGACATCCACCAGCTCGTCAGCCTGTCGGCCACCACCGGCGTGAAGCTGGACGCCGGCGGCGGTGACATCGTCCTCGGCAACGCCACGCTGCCGACATTGACCGCCCTCACCAGCGGCAGCGGCGCCATCACGCTGGGTGGCAACCTGACGGCGAACGGCTCGGTCACGCTGGCGGCGGGCAGCGGTGGCGTCAGCCTGGGCAGCTTCAGCGGCGGCGGCAACGTCAATATCAGCGCGACGACGGGCGGCATCGTGCTGGGATCCGGCAGCATCAACGGCAGCCTGACGGCCAGCACCGGCGGCGCCGGCGCCATCGGCCAGGCCGGGGCCCTGAACATCGGTGGGCTGGCCACGCTGACGGCGGGCAACCGCGGCGTCACGCTTGGCAGCTTCAACAGCCACGGCCTGAGCATCACGGCCACGGGCGGCGGCGTCACGCTGGGCAACGGCGTCATCACCGGCAACCTCGGCGTCGACAGTGGCGGCACGCCGATCACGCAGGCCGTGGGCGGCCTGACGGTGACCGGCGGCGCCAATTTCAACGCCGGCGCCGGCACGATCACGCTGCTCCAGGCCAACGATCTGCAGGGCACTGTCACCTTGACGGGGCGCGCCACGCAGATCACCAGCAACCTGACGGCGGCCAGCGTGCTCAAGCTGGGCACGAGCAACATCAATGGCGCGCTGATCGCCAGCACCGGCGGCGGCGCCATCACCCAGACCGGCACGCTGTCGGTCAACGGCAGCGTCACGCTGGATGCCGGCAACGGTGCCATCACGCTGGGCAGCTTCAACAGCGGCAACTTCAGCGCGACGACGAATGGCGGCGCCTTGACCCTGGGCACGGGCACCGTCACCGGCACGCTGACGGCCGCGACCAGCGGTGGTGCGATCGGCCAGGCGGCCGGCGGCCTGACAGTGACCTCCACGTCCAGCTTCAGCGCAGCCGCGGGTGACATCACCCTGGACCAGGCCAACGATCTGCACGGCACGGTCACCCTGAGCGGCCGCAACGTGCAACTGCTCAACACCGGCGCGAACGCGTTGACGCTGAACAGCGTGGCGACGACCGGCAACCTCGCCCTCGGCACCGGTGGCGGGGCCATCACCCTCGGGCGGGGCTCGGTCACGGGCACGCTGTCCGTCGGCAGCAGTGGCGGTGACATCTCGCAGGCCGCCGGCAACCTGTCGGTGAGCGGCCTGAGCACGCTGAATGCGGGCTCCGGCAGCATCGCGCTGGGCAACTTCAGCAGCGGCGGCTTGAGCGCAACGACCTCCGGCGGCACGCTGACCCTGGGCACCGGCACCCTCAACGGCACGTTGACGGCCGCCACGGGGGGCGGGCTCATCAATCAGGTCAACGGCGGCCTCGTCGTGACGGGCAATGCCAGCCTCAATGCCGGCGCGGCGGGCATCACGCTCAACGACACCGACAACGACTGGCAGGGCAGCGTCACGCTGACCGGTGGCGCGACCCGGCTCACCAGCACCCTCAGCGCGGCCTCCACGCTGACGCTGGGCACGCTGGCGACCGGCAATCTGACGGTCAGCACGGCCGGCGGCGATCTGAGCTTCGGGGGTGGCAGCGTCGGCGGCGTGCTGGACGCGAGCACGCATGGCGGCGACATCAAGCAGACGGGCGCGCTGTCGGTCGCCGGCGTCGCCAACCTGAACGCCACCACCAGCGCCAACATAGCGCTGGGCAACACCGGCAACATCTGGCATGGCCTGAACCTGGTGGGCAAGTCGCTGAACGTGCAGTCCAGCAGCGATCTGCAGATCCTCACCCTGACCCAGCCGTCCAACAGCGACCTGACGCTGAGCGCCGGTGCCAACCTCATCCTCGGCCCGGCCGCCAGTATCAACACCGGTTCGGCCAATCTGACGCTGGCCAGCCTGGGCGGCAGCTTCAGCATGGGCGGGGTGCTGGCCGGCAAGAACATCTCGCTGCAGGCCCAGACCGGTCTCGTCCTCAGCCAGAACATCACGGCCACGGGCACGCTGACGCTGACGACGGCCGGCGGCAACATCAACCAGACCGGCGGCAGCCTGTTGGTGACGGGCGCGACGACGGTCTCCGCGCCTGGCTCGGCCATCAGCCTGAACCAGCCGACCAATCATTTCAACGGCGCCGTCAGCCTGACCGGCGCCGCCACGACCGTGACGGACAGCGGCGCGCTGACGCTGGGCGTGCTGAACACCACGGGCGACGTGACCATCACGTCGCACGGCGCCCTCAACCTCGGCCAGGGCAGCATCAACGGCGTGCTGAACGCGTTCAGCAACAACGCTGCCATCACCCAGACCGCCGCCCTGAGCGTGACGGGTGCCGCGATGCTGAACGCCGGCAGCGCCGACGTCACGCTGGACCTGATCAATAACAGCCTGCTGGGCCCCATCACCGTCACCAGCGGCGCCGTCTCGCTGGCCAGTGCCGGCAATCTCAATCTCTTCGCGCTGACCCAGGCGGCCAACATGGGCCTGCAGCTCGTCGCCGGTGCCAACCTCATCCTGCCGGTCGGGACGGGCGACATCGACACCGGCACGGCAGCGCTGACGCTGTCCAGCGGCAATGTGTTCAGCACCTTCGGCACGCTCAAGGGGGGCGACGTCAAGCTCAAGGGGACCACGGCCACGCTGGGCCATGACATCACGGCCAGCGGCAACCTCAGCGTCGATGCCGTCGGCACGATCAACCAGGTGGCCGGCGGCCTCAGCGTGGCGGGGACGAGCAGCTTCAATTCGTCCGGCGGCCAGGCCATCACGCTGAGCTCGACGGCCAACCAGTTCAACGGCGCCGTCTCCCTGACGGGCGGCGACACGGTGATCCGCAACCAGGGCGCGCTGCAGCTGGGCAACGGCAGCATCGTCGGCCTGCTGAATGCCGGCAGCACCGGCCCCATCACGCAAACCGGCGGGCCGTTGAGCGTGACGAATGCGGCGAGCTTCAACGCCGGCGGCGCCAGCATTGCGCTGGACCAGGTGAACAACAGCTGGGGTGGCGCCGTCTCGCTGACGGGCAGCAGCCTGGTGCTGAAGGGGGCGGGCCCGATCACGCTCGGCAATGTCAGCGGCAGCTCGTTGACGCTGAAGAGCACGGGCGTCATCAGCCAGGCCGCGGGGGCGACGCTGGGCGTGGCCAGCGGTCTGGACGTGGATGCCGGCAACGCCGCCATCACCCTGGCCAACAACGGCAATGGGCTGGGCGGCACGGTCACCCTCAAGGGCGGCGACACGCAGCTGAAGACCTCGGGGTCGCTGACGCTGGGTGCCGTGGACACCGGCAATCTGACGGTCATCAGCGCGGGCGTCATCAACCTGGGCCATGGCAGCATCGCCGGCGACCTGAATGCCAGCAGCGGCAACGCCGCCATCGGCCAGGCCAATGGCGGCCTGGTCGTGGCCGGCAACGCCAGCATCCATGCCGGCACGGCCGACATCACGCTGGACGACGGGGGCAACAGCTGGACGGGCGCCGTCGGACTGACGGGTCGCGACGTGCACCTCTCCGGCAACAGCGCGATCGCCCTGGGCAGCGTCGGCATCCGCTCGCTGGTGCTGAAGTCCGGTGGCGCCGTCACGCAGAGTTCGGCGCTGAGCCTGACCGGCGCCCTCGATGTCGATGCGGGCAATGCGGCCATCACGCTGACCGACAGCAACAATCATCTGAGCGGCCTGGTCACGCTGAAGGGCGGCGCTACCCAGCTCAACACGGCGGTAGACCTGATGCTGGGGCAGCTGACGACCGGCAACCTGACCGTGACCGGTTCCGGCCTGGTGAACCTGGGCCAGGGCCATGTGAGCGGCAATCTCGTCGCCAACAGCGGCAATGCCGCCATCACCCAGACCGCGGCCCTGCATGTGAGCGGCACGGCCAGCTTCAATTCGGGCACCGGCAACATCACGCTGTCGAATTCGGGCAACCAGTTCAATGGCGCGCTGAGCCTGGTCGGCAACGCGGTGACCATCTACAACCAGCCCGACCTGCATTTCGACACGCTGAGCTTCAACAGCCTGGACGCCACCAGCAACGGCAGCATCCAGCTCGGCCACGGGAGCCTCAGCGGTGCGCTGACGGCACGGGCCCTGGGCGGGTCCATCACGCAGACCAGCGGCGGCCTCACCGTGGCCGGCAACGCCACGCTGCAGGCCAGCACCGTCATCACGATGACGGAGGCCAACCATTTCAACGGCACCGTCAACCTGAGTGGCGGTGCCAGCGCGATCACGAATGCTGCCAGCCTGCGCCTGGGCACGCTGTCCACCGCCGGCCTGACCTTGAATGTGACGGGCTCGCTGGACCTGGGCAGCGGGCATGTCGGCGGCGTGCTGACGGCGACCAGCAGCGCTGCCATCGGCCAGTCCGGCGCGCTGTCGGTGACGGGCGGCACCAGCCTGGATGCCGGCAGTGCCGGCATCACGCTGAACCAGTCGAGCAATGCGTTCACCGGCAGCGTGGACCTGCGTGGGGGCGGCACCGTCATCACGGCGAGCGGCGCGCTGAACCTCGGCAACCTCCATGTGGCCGGGCTGACGGCCTCCAGCTCCGGCGCGCTGCGCCTGGGCACGGGTGCCGTGGGTGGCGACCTCAATGCCAGTGGCGCCGGCATCAGCCAGGTGTCGGGCGGCCTGTCGGTGTCCGGCCTGTCTACGCTGAGTGCCGGCGCCGGCAACATCGATCTGCCGGAAGGCAGCAACGCCTTTGCCGGCGCGGTCAGCCTGAGCGGGGGCGGCGTGACGCTGAACGGCAGCGGCGCTCTGCACCTGGGCAGCTTCACGGCCCAGACCCTGCAGGTCAGCGCCGGCGGTGACCTCGACCTGGGCGGCGGCAGCGTCAATGGCGATCTCACGGCCACGACGCGCGGCAGCAAGATCGGCCAATCCGCGCCGCTGACGGTCAAGGGCGTGGCCAACTTCGTGGCCGACGGTGGCACCGCGACCCTGGTGCTGGACCAGTCGGGCAACCAGCTGCTGGGCGGCATCACCATGCGCGGCATCAACGGTGGCAGCTTCAACAGCGCCAACATCAGCAGCGCCCTGGACCTCAGCTTCAGCGGCGACGTGAAGACGCTGACGCTGAACAGCGGCGGCTTGCTGACCCTGGGGGGCGGCCACAGCACCACGCTGACGGCCGGCGCGGCCAAGGGCATCCTGCTGACCGGGCCGCTGGAGGTCAACGGCCTGATGACCCTGGTCGCCAATGGCGGCACGGCCGTTCCGGTCGACATGAGCACCAAGGGCGCGGCCAACGATTTCAACCGCGTCGAGCTGCAGACCCAGGCCGGTGGCAGCTTCGGCCGGGTGCAGCTGCGCGACGGCGATGCCAGCCGTCACGATGGCCTCAAGGTCAGTGGCAATGCAGCCCAGCTCGAGATCATCTCGGCAGGGGCCCTGGATCTCGGCGGCGGTGGCTACGGCAGCCTGTCGGCCGACACCTCCGCGACCGGCGCCGCCATCACGCAAAGCGGCGCGCTGACGGTCGCCGGGCTCACGACCCTCAAGGCCGGCAACGGCACCGTCACGCTGACCAGGTCCGACAACAGCCTGCCCAGCTTCACGGTCGGCAGTGCCGGCATCGCCAGCCTGTCCAGCCAGGGCGACTACAGCCTCAATGCCAGCAGCGTCTCGACGCGGCTGGAACTGGGCGGCGCGGGGGCCATCAGCCTGGTGGGCCCGTTGTCGGGCTCGGGCGAGCTGGTCATGAAGGGCAGCGGCAGCCTGACGATGACGACGGCGCAGACCTACAGTGGCGGCACGCGCATCGAAACCGGTACCGTCGTGCTGCAGGGGCCGGATGCCCAGGCCGGCAGCGGCGCGGTGCAACTGGAGGCCGCGGGCCAGCTGGACCTGCGCGACGGCGCCGTCATGAGCGCCGAGCTGGTGGCCAAGGGCGGCCGCGTGCTGAACAGTTCGGGCCGCGGCGGGCTGTCCGGCCCCGTGACCCTGCAGGCCGACACCCGCTTCGTGCCGGGCGCGGGCGGATTGACGATCAGCGGCGCCATCAGCGACGCGGATGCGGGCTTCGGCCTCACGCTGGCGGGCGGCGGCACGCTGACCCTGTCGGGCAGCAACCGCTACAGCGGTGTCACCGACATCAGCGCCGGCACGCTGCGTGCGACCGGCGCCGGCGCCCTGCCGTCCACCAGCACCGTGCAACTGGCGGCGGGTGCCGTGCTGAGCCTGGGCCTGGATCAGAACGCCGGCTCGCTCAGCGGTGCCGGCCACGTCGACCTGGGCAGCTTCACGCTGGGCGCGGGCCTGGACGGCAAGGACACCGACTTCAGCGGCAGCCTCGACGGCAGCGGTGGGCTGACCAAGCTGGGCAGCGGCCGCCTCACGCTCAGCGGCAGCGCCACGTACACCGGCGCGACGCGGGTGGCGGGCGGCGAACTCGTCCTCGCCAGCGCCGGCGCGCTGAACGACATCAGCGCCGTGACCGTGGACAGCGGCGCGGCCTTGACGGTGAGGCAGAGCATCCGCCTCGGTTCGCTGGCGGGCACCGGCACGGTGGACGTGCAGGCCCCGCTGCTCAGCGTCGGCAGCAATGGCAGCAGCACGCGCTGGGACGGCAACATCACCGGCAGCGGCGGCCTGGCCAAGCTGGGCGCGGGTGTCTTCACGCTGGCGGGCCACAACACGCTGGCCGGCGACCTCCAGGTCGGCGCCGGCACGCTGCAATTGCAAGGCGGCGGCGTGCGCCCGTTGGCGGCCGGCGCGGCGACGGGGCCGGTCGTGCCGACGTCGGCCGACGTCGACGTGGCCGGCGGCGCGACGCTGGAGCTGCTGACCGACATCGACCTCGGTGCGCTGACCGGTGCCGGCCAGGTGCAGCTCAACGCCAACACCCTGACCGTCGGTGCCAGTGGCCGCAGTGGCCGCTTCGACGGCGTCATGGCCGGCGGCGGCAGCCTCACCAAGACCGGCGGCGGCACGTTGACGCTCGGAGGCGCCAACGTCTACACCGGCAGCACCCGCGTCGACGGCGGCCTGCTGGTGCTGGACGGGGCCCAAGCCCTGGCCGGCGCCACTGCCCTCGTCATCGAGGCGCCCGGCCAGGTCCAGGCGAATGCACGGCAGGCCGTCGCCTCGCTGAACGGCAACGGCGCCCTGGTGCTGAACGGGGCCAGCCTGGCCACCGGCGCAGACGGCAGCGACAGCCGCTTCGACGGCACGGTCAGCGGCAGCGGCGGCCTCGTCAAGCAGGGTGCCGGCACGCTGACGCTGACGGCCGCGCACACCAACAGCGGGCCCACCGTCATCGAGGCCGGTACCGTTCAGTTGAGCGGCAATGGCGCCCTGGGCTTGGGCGAGATCCAGAACCAGGGCGTGCTGCGCCTGTCGCGCAGCGATGCGCTGACGCTGGACCAGGCCATCAGCGGCCACGGCGGCCTCGTCATCACCCAGGGCCAGGTGACGCTGAACAATGGCGCCAGCAGCTACAGCGGCGCCACCCAGGTGCAGGGCGGAACCCTGATCACGACGGCAGCCGAGCGCCTGTCCGACGCCAGCGCGGTGCAGGTCGCTGCCGGCGCCCAGCTGCAGCTCGGCGGCAACGAGACCATCGCCGCGCTGCAGGCCGCCGGCAGCGTCAAGCTGGCCGGCAACCTGACGACGCGCGCCGAGCAGGTCTACACCGGCAGCCTGACCCTCACCAACGCCGCCGGCCAGACGCTGAGCGGCACGCAGATCGACGCCAGTCGCAGCAACAACCAGTTCGGGTCCGCTCCGCTGGGCCTCGCCGGCGGCCAGGCCCTGGTGACGGTCAAGGAGAGCCTGCAGCTGGGCGACGTGACGCTGTCCAACGGCGGGCGCGTCGAGGCCGATCGCCTGGCCCTGAACGGCAAGATGCAGCTCACGGGCGGCAGCCTGGCCCTGGTGGCCAAGGCCACACCCGACGATGCCAAGGCCGTGCTGCAGGGTACGGCCCAGGTGCCGGTCGTGGGCCAGCCCCTGGCCCTCGCCGAGGCCACCGTGCTGCAGGGCAGCGCCGGTGCCATCACGCTGGCCGAAGGCGCCAGGCTCGAGGTGCAAGCCAGCGGCGGCGGCTCGGTGCGGTTGGCCCAGGACGCCAACAGCTTCAAGGGCCAGCTGTCCGTGCTCAGCGGTGCGGCCTTCAACACTGCCTGGTCGCCGAATGCCAAGGGGGGGCAGGCGGTGCAGTCCGAAGTGCGTGTGTCCGGCCAGCAGGTCATGGTGGGCGGCAGCGGCATCGAGGCCGACCTGATCTACATTCGCGCCGACCAGCTCGCCACCGCCGGTGACGCCAAGCTGGTCGCGCGCATGCCCTTCGACGAGATCGTGCTGGGCAAGGCGCTGTCGGCCCCCGGCATGGTGCTGGAGCTGGCGCCCGGCGCCTTCGGCACGCCCGGCAGCTTCGGCTCCGTCAACGGCCAGCCCATCCAGATCCAGGTCGGCAGCACCGAGACCGGCAACCGCAGCACCGGCCCGAATGCCGGCTACGTGTCGGTGCTGCCCAAGGCCGGCGCGCAGGGCTCGACGGCCGTGGTGCTGGTCGGCCCCAAGGTCGGCAGCCAGCCGGCCAGCGGCGGGCCCACCTATCGCTTCTTCCACGATGGGGCCAGTCAGGCAACGGAGATCCCGGTGGTCTATAACGGAGTCCTGCCGCTGACGCCTGCGGCCTCCGGAGCCCTGTCCTCCATCAACGGCGACGCCGAGGACGCCCGCCGTGCCCGCTTCCAGGAGACCGTGCGCACCGAGAACGTGACCGTGCGCCTGCGTTCCGGCGTCATCGCCGAGGTCGGCCCCGGCCGGCCGTCCACCCAAGGCAGCGAAGGCGCGAAGCCGCCCGAGCTGTGCGATCCCGCGGCCCAGCCGGTGCTGGGCTGCAAGCCTGCGAATCCATGAGCGCCTTGTCCGTCCCCCCTCCCCATCTCGCCCGTCGCCGCTTCCTGTGGGGTTCGCTGCTGGGTGCCGGCTTGGCCGTGCGGCCGGTGGCGCGCGCCGCCACCGATTCGCCGCTGCCCAGCACCGAGATCCGTCTGGCCCTGCTGCTGGGCAACCGCAACTATCCCCAGCCCTTCGACTTGCCGCCCATCCCGAAGAACCTGCGCGACCTGGAGGCGGTGCTGGAGAGGCGCGGCTTCAAGGTCACCTCGGCGCTGGACCTGGACCTGCCCGCCGCGCGCCGCGCGCTGGAAGCCTTCATCGCCGAGGCGGCTGCCAGCCCGGCCGATGCGACGGTGTTCTTCTACTTCAGCGGCCATGGCGTGCAGGTGGATGCGTCCAATCTGCTGCTGCCGGCGGGACTCAATCCTTCGGCCAAGGGCGAGCTGCTGCAGAACAGCAGCATGCAATTGCTCGGCGACGTCGTGCGCCGCCTGCCGCCGCGGCGCGAGGGCATGGTCATCGCCGTCGTCGATGCCTGCCGCACCGGCCTGCGCGCCGGCGAGGTGGTCGGGCTCAACCAGGTCGAGGCGCCGCCCGGCTGCCTCATCACCTTCTCCACCGGCGCCGGCAAGCCGGCCATCGCACCGGCCGTCGAGACGCAGAACACCTTCTACACGGGGTCCCTGGTCAAGCTGATGAACAGCGTGTCGGACCAGACCACCTTTCCCGAGCTGATGCAGCTGGTGCGCAGCGATGTGCGCGAGACCATGCTCAACCATCCGGTCGCCGCCATCCGCCAACTGGCCCAGGACCCCTTCATCGCCGACCACACCCGGGTGCGCCTGACCGTCGAGCCCAAGCGTGCCGGCGCCGCGGCGCCCACGGTGCCCGACATCGACGAGGAGGCCGAGCTGAAGAAGCTGGAGCAGCTGGCCTGGCCGGCCGAGGTGCTGCAGGTGGCCGAGGCCTTCCTGAAGGCACGGCCCGAGAGCCCCTTCGCGCCCGGCGTGCAGGTGGCCCGCGACGGCGCGCGCAGCGCCATCAAAGCCTTGCAGCGCAACGACGTGCGCCTGTATCGCTCGGCCTTCGCCTTCAATGCCGACATGTCGGTCGACCAGCGCCAGGACCTGCTGCGTTGTGGTCGCGGCGACAAGGATGCGGCGGCGCGCATGGGCTGGCGCTTCCGCGGCCAGAGTGGCGCCGGGGGCTATGGCGCCTCGTCGGCGCAGTCGCGCTACGAGGGCTGGATGCAGTTCGCCGTTGCGCTGGGCAACGGCATCGCCAGCTACGAGCTGGCGGTGCATTTCCGCAGCACCGGCCAGCCCCTGCTGGCCTCGCAGTACGAGGCGCGCGCCCGCGACCTGGGCTACACGCCGCCACCGGACCTGGACAACGTCAGGAAGTAGCCGGCGGCCGCCGCCGCCGGCATCGGGCTCACAGCAGGCACTCGTTGCGCAGGCGGCCGATGGTGTCTTCCTGGTTCTTCGCGATATCGGTCAGCGACGTCTTCATGGCGAGCTTGACCTGCTTTTCCCACTCGGCATGCTCGGCCTCCAGCGCCTTCCAGCGGTTGGCGTTGGAGATGTTGAGCGAGCCCACGTCGATGGTCTTCATGTAGGCCATGATCTTCTCGGCGTCGCCCGCCACCTTCATGGCGCTTGCCATGAACTGCTGGTTCTCCGTGGAGAACTCCTTGGTGGCCTGCTTCTGCAGCATCTTGAGGCCGCCCGGGAGGCCGCCGATGGTGCCGCGGGTGATCTTGCCCAGCATGTCGTTGTGGCTGCGGCGGTGGTCGGCGATGGCCTTGACCATGTCGTCGCGCAGCTTCTGCAGCTTCTTGTCCTCGGCCTTGAGCTTCTTCAGTGCGGCTTCGGCGGCCTTCAGCGCCAGGTCCATCTTCTTGGCGAGTGAGGCATTCAGCACCTCGGCGAGCAGGGCCTTGTCAGCCAGGGCCAGCGCGCGCAAAGCCTCGGAAATGCCCGTCTTGGTGGTGGAGACCTTTTCCTTGAGGCTGCGCAGCGGCAGGCCCTTGGCCTTCCAGTTGGCTTCGGTGAGCAATGCGTCCATGTCGGCAATCCTTCAGTTGGCGTACGTGATCTGGCAGACCGGGGCGAGCCTGTTCAGCCGAGCTTGCCGGACAGCAGGTCGGCGTATTCCTTGGCGATGTCCTTGTAGAGCTTGGTGAACTCCACCAGGTGCTCCTTGACCTCCACCGGGCCGGCCGGCGGGCTCAGGCTGCGCTTGGCACCGTTGGCGAAGGGCGTGATGTCGGTGGCCAGGCGGCCCGGAGCGGGCAGCTTCTTGACCATGGCGTTGTCCTTGGTCGCGGAGTTCTTCTTCAGCTTGTCGATGTTGACGAGGTTCTGCGAGATGTCGCGGCCGCCGGCATTCATCTCGGTGTTGTAGGTCGCCACGTCGGGGCTGGCCTTGATGCGCTGGATGACGGCGGCGCCCTTGGCCATGCTGCTCTTGAAGCTGGCGCTCAACTGCAGCACCAGCTTCTTCATGTTGGCCTCTTCCGTGGCGGCCTTGCGCCCCTCGTCATCGGCGGCCTTGGCCTTCGCCTTCTCCTTGGCTTCGTCGATCTTGGCCATCTCGGCCTGGTTGAGGGCGCCCTTGAGGCCGTTTTCGGCACGGGCGACGATGGCGTTCATCTCCGTCTGCACCAGCTTGAGCTGGCGGTAGCTGTCCGGCAGGAAGGTCTTGATGGGCGTCGGCACCATCAGGCCGTTCTTGTCCTTCATCGTCGGCTGCAGCTTCTGGCTGGCGGCCAGCACCTTGTCCAGCTTCTTGGCCTCGTCGCTCGCCTTGGCCAGGGCCACCTTGTAGAGCTTGATATTGGCCGGCAGTGCCGCGATCTCCCGGTCGTTGCCGGCATTCAGCGAGATCTTGTCGATGGCAATCAGCGCGCTCAACCATGGCGTGGGCTTGCGGATCGGCTCGAGCTCCTCGCTCAGCAGTTCCCCGATGGGTCGATTGGTCTTCTTGGTCGCGGCGATGTCGCGCGAGAAGATGGCCTCGGCCTTGTTGAACACGTCGCCCCATTCCTTGGTGAAGTCGGTCATCGCTGGTTCCTTGTGATGAAGTGATGATGGTGGTGGCAGGCCTGGATCAGTCGAGCGACTTCAGCAGCGCATCGAGATCGAAGTCCATGTCCTCATCAGACGCCGCTGCGGCGTCGGCAGCGACATCGTCGCCCCCGGATGCGGGGGTGTCGCCGCTGCTGTCGTCATCGCTGCCGCCCAGACTGGCCAGCAGCGCGTCGAGGTCGTCGCCGCCCGCACTGCCCCCCGTGCCGTCGTCGCTGCCGCTGTCGACGTCGAGCGTGGAGAGCAGGTCGTCGTCGGTGCTGGCGGACTTCGCCGCAGGCGCCGCGCGCGTCGGCTTGGCGGCGGCTTCGGGCAGCTTGGACTTGACGCTCATCTCTATGCCGGCCCGCGCGCCTGCCTTGGAGGCAGCGCCCGCAGCGGCGATGCCGCCGAGGCCCGACAGGCGCACACTCGGTTCGCCCTTGTGTGCGATCAGGGCAGCGATGCCCCAGCCACTCAGGGCCGAGACGGCGGTGGTCGACATGAAGCGTTCGGTGCAGGGCAGGGCCGTGCTGTCGCCATCGGCATCGACGAAGAAGTGGAAGGGCAGGTCGCTGATGGTCGGCGTGCCGCCCTGACCGGCGAGGGCCGTCAGCGCCAGCAGGGCCGGGTGGCCCCAGAGCATGCCGGCGAGGCCGTCGGCCATCGTGAACTCTTCGAAGGAGAAGGACGAGATCGGATCGCTGCGCTTGCCATAGGGGTGGCGCAGCAGGAAGCGCGGACCGAGCAGGCTGAGCCGCTTCGCCTCGGGCAGGGCCTTCAGCGCGTCGAAGGCCTCGGCCACCAGCGGGTGGGGCGGCTTCTTGGGGTTGCTCAGGTCGTCCACCGCCATGGCGGTGAAGAAACTGGTGCCGGCGGCGTGGGCGATCTTGGCCATGCGGCCCAGCAGCTCGGTGTGCGGCGGCGTGGCCTCGAAGTCGTAGAGGCCGGCGACATAGGTGTAGCCGCCGTCCTTGGCCTGGGTGGGCTGCTCGACGAGGAGCTTGTACAGGCCCGTGTCCGTCAGGTCGTCGCCGCTGCTGAGATCGGCGGCGAACTCCTCGGCGCTGCAGTCGATGAGATGCACCTGCAGCATGGGCCCGGTCTCCAGGCGGCGCAGCAGGAAGTCCACGCCGCGCCACAGCGACTCGGTGGCCTGGAAATCGGCCTGGTGCAGCACGGCGCGCATGCCGTCGGCAATCGCCGCGTCCAGGGTGTTCAGCAGGCCGGCCTTCTCGGGCTTGGCCGACGGCACGACGAAGGGGCCGATGACGTCGCGCAGCAGCGCGTCGATGCCGCCTTCGGCCTGCACGCTGGCGCGGCCGGTCAGGCGGGCGAAGTCGTCGAGCCGGGCGCCCGCGGCCGGCGCCGCGCCGCGGGCACGCACGCCGCGGCCGGCGCGCGAGGCCTTGCGCTTCACGCCGGCCAGCTTGGCGACTTCGCCGGCGGCCTTCTCGAAGGTGGCGGTGTTGTTGAGGCGCTTGCGCAGGTCGTTGAGCTTCTTGAACAGGTCGAGCTCGCGGAACAGGGTGTCGGGGTGGAAGGACTCCAGGTCGGCCAGCGGCACCTTGACGCCGCCGCGCTTGCTGCCGATGGGCAGGGTCAGCGTCAGGTCCTGCTGGCCCAGCCAGTCTTCCAGCGAATCGAACTCGACCGACTTGGGCTTGTGGCGCGCGAGGTCGCCGCCGGTGTCGAGCCGGCCGGACGCGGCGCCGGCACCGAAGTCGCCGAGCAGGGCGATGCGCACCGGCCGCTTGGCGGCCCAGGCGGGAGCGGCGGCATCGAGCTCGCCGTAGTTGGGGGTCCAGTCGCTCATGGCGTTCTCAGTTCGGTTTGAAGAGGGCGGCGAAAGCAGCGCCTCGGGGCAGGGCGGAGTGCACGCTCGGACCGGCGCCGGTCTGCAGCCACAAGCTGCAGCCTTGCAAGCCATCCCAGGCGGCCTGGCTGAGCAGGTCGGCCAGTGCGGGCGGCAGCGCGTTGTCGGCCGCGGCGGTTGGCGGCAGGGCATCGGCCAGTGCCGCGTCCAGGGCCTCGGCCGTCCAGTCCTCATGCAGGGCGTTGACGGCGATCTCCTCGAGCTGGCCGGCCCACTGCCACAGCGCGGCGACCTGGGCGCCATCGCGCGGGCGCGGCAGCGGCGGGCTGATGACGACGAGGGGGAAGTAGCGGCCGACGCGGTCGACCGAGGGGATCATGACGCCGACGCGCAGGCCCTCGCCTGAACCATCGGGCAGGGAGCCCGGCAGCAGGGCGAAGCGCCAGGCCGGGCTGGCGAGGTAGTCGTTCAGCCAGGTCTCGGGCGCGGCCTCGCGCAGCTGGTGCAGGCCGGCAGCCAGCCAGCCATCCCATTGCGCGATCCACTCGGGCGTCAGCCGCCGCGAGGCGAAGTCGCCCAGCGCGGGCAACTTCCCATACCAGCCGGGAACGCCGGTCACAGCGCCCCCGGGCAGCGGAACTGCTGCAGCTCGCGCAGGCGGAAGGGGTTGAAGACGCTGCTGGCCGTCACTTCCAGGCGGGCGCGGTGGCCGTCCAGGTTCATGACGACGATGAAGCGCTCGGGCTGCTGCGGCGAGCCCTGCACCTCGAAGCGGTCGAAGAGGCGGAACAGCGCCCAGGGACCGTCGAAGGTGACGGGGGCGCCGCCGCCGGGCAGGGCGCTGAGCTTGATCTGCGAGGACAGGCGGGCGCCCGGCCATTGCAGGCTGACGGCCTGGTTGCTGCCGGCCGTGAACTTGGTGACCTGACCGTCGATGTCCAGGTTGAGTTCCTTCAGGCCGTCGGCCAGCTCCAGCACGCGCACGTCGACGCGGAAGGCCGGGGCCTTGCCGCCGCCGCGGAAGAAGACCTCGCGCACGCGGGCGGCGCGCTGGAAGTCGGCCAGGGCGGCCGGCGACACCGGCTTGCTGCCGTCGCCGGTGGGCCGGAAGCTCCAGGGGCTGGTGCCGACGTCGACCAGGGGAGCGAGCTTGCGCGTGAAGAAGTCGTCCATCATGCCGCCGGGGGCGAAGAACTGGCCGAAGTCCTCGGGCAGCACGTCGACCTTGGAACCCTGCGCGACCGGATAGCGGCCGGCGATGGCGCGCGAGCAGAACTCGCTGACGGGCTGCAGTTCGCCGGTCAGGCTCTGGCGCTCGACGAGGCGGCTCTGGTTGTCGGCCGCTTCGGCCAGCGTCTCCAGCGCACCGCGCAGCGGCTCGGGCTGCTGACCGGCAGCGGCCTTGAGCTTGCCACCGCCACCACCCGCGGGCGGCGGTGACTTGCTCTTCAAGGCTTCCTGCACGGCACTGAGCTGCACATAGACCTCGTTGAACATCTTCATCACGTCGTCCAGCGGCGGCGGCGTGCCGGTCACGAGGCGGCGCAGCGCGGCGAAGTGGTCGTCGACGATCTTCTCCAGCGGGCCGTCCGACGAGATGGCGGCCGGCGCCTTGGCCTGGTTGCCCGCGAGCTTGGCCAGCTCGCCCCCCTTGGCGAAGATGGCGTCGTCGGCGCGCTTGTTCAGCTCCTTGCCGACGCTGTTGTCGTTCGTGACCGGGTCGATCAGCGTCGTCTCCCGGGACGCGGCGCGCAGGAAGGCCGCCAGCGGCGAGTCCACCGCCGACAGCAGGCGCGACACCGCGATGCCGCGGTCCAGGCCGTTGAGCTTCACCAGGCGCACGTCGGCGAGGTAGTTGTCCCAGACCTTGACGTACTCCTCCAGGTAGAGGCGGCGCACGCGGTTGACGAGGGTCTTGTCCTCGGCCTGGCGCTTGGCCGTGGCGGCGTTGGTGCCCAGCACCCAGGCCTCCTCTTCAGCGAGCTGCTTGGCGGTCTTGTCCACCGAGGTCTGGAAGGCCTTCTTGTAGCCGTCCTTGGTGAACATGCCCGGGATGCCCTGCGTCAGCGAGGCGCCGCTGGCACGCACGAACACGTTGGGACTCTGCGGGCCGGCCGCGGCCGCCACCGTGAAGGGCGGCAGGTCGCCGTCGATCTGGGCGCGGCGCAGGCGGCTGAAGATGCGGTACTCGAGCGGGTAGGCGCCCAGCATCTCGCGCACGCTGGCCACCAGGGTCTTGTCCATGGGCTGGGCCACTTCGAAGGCGCCGCGCGACAGCAGGGCGTCGAGGTGGTTCTTCAGCAGGGCCACCTTCTCGGCGCCGAGGCTGCCTTCGAGGTTGGCGTCCCAGTCCAGGCCCACCCAGGCCTGCAGGCCCGGCGCGTCCAGATGCTCGGGCGTGTAGAGCATCAGGTAGGCCTTCAGCGACTCGTAGGCGAACTCGAGGTTGTCGCGGTTGGCGGTGCGCAGGCGCTCTTCCAGCCGGGCCGCGACACGCGGCGCGAGGGCACGCTGCAGCAGGCGGTGGTAGGAGACCTGGGCGCCGGCGTCGAGCTTGTCGCCTTGGAAGAGGCCGAAGCCCAGGGACAGCGGCGGGCTGTCCAGCGCGAAGCCGGGCGGCTGGGCCGCATCGCGGATGGCGGCAAGTGCCTCCGGCAGGGCCGAGGGGTCGCTGCCGCTGGTGGGCGGCAGGGCCGCGACGGTGTCCTTCAGGGCCGGCAGCTTGGCTTCGATGTCGGCGATATAGCGCTTGTTGCCGAAGTAGCTGAAGCCCCATCCGACGGCCAGGGTCAGCGTGAGCAGGGCGACGGTTGCCAGGCCCATCAGGCGCAGGCGCGCGCTGCGGCGCTCGACCTGCGCGTTCTGCCCCACCAGGCCCTGCTCGACGAAGATGACCTTGCGCAGCAGATGGTTCAGGAAATAGCTCTTGCCCTTGGCCGCGGCCGGCGGCGTGAGGCGGCGCTCGACGCCGAAGGTGCGGGCGAGCGCCCCGAGCACGCGGTCGATGGGCGTGCCTTCCTGCGTGCCGCTGGTGAAGTAGACGCCGCGCAGACGCGGGGCCTCGTCCAGGGCGCCGCCACCGCCGAACACCGTTTCAAGGTAGCCGCCGAGCAACCCCTTGAGGCCACCGAACTGCTGCGGGAAGGCGAAGATGGTGGCGCGCTTGAGGGTGTCGCTCTCGGCCTCCATGCGCTCGATGAGACGCTCGCGCAGGCGCTTCTCCAGCGATGCGAACTCACCGCCGAAGTTGGTCATGATCTCCTCGCCCGGCTGCGTCGCCAGCGGGAAGGTGAAGCCGAAGACCTGGTCGCGGTCTTCCTTGCCCATGGAGCCGAAGGTCTCGTTGAAGCCGGCCAGCAGGTCGCACTTGGTGACCATCACATAGACCGGCACCTTGACGCCCAGGCGCTGCTGCAGCTCCTGCATGCGGCCGCGCATGCGCGAGGCCTGTTCCTTGCGCTGGTCGGGCGGCAGGGCCAGCAGGTCCTGCACGCTGACGGTCAGCAGCACGCCGTTGATGGGGCGGCGCGGCCGCGCCTTGCGCAGCAGGCCGAGGAAGGTGTCCCAGGCCGCGGCGTCGGTGTCCTTGTCGGAGTCCTGCGTGGCGTAGCGGCCGGCTGTGTCGATGAGGACGGCCTCGTCGCTGAACCACCATTCGCAGTTGCGCGTGCCGCCCACGCCGCGGACGCTCGCCTGGCCGAGCTTCTCGGTCAGCGGGAAGTTCAGGCCGGCGTTCAGCAGCGCCGTCGTCTTGCCCGAGCCCGGTGCGCCGACGAAGACATACCAGGGCAGCTCGTAGAGCGAATTGCTGCCGCCGAACAGGCCCTTCTTGGCGCCCGGGGCTTTCTTCAGCAAATCGATGGCCTGGGTGAAGCGCTCCTGCAGCACGCCTTCTTCCTTGGCGGCGGCCGACGGGCCACCGCCCATGCCCTTGACCAGAGCGGCGTTGATGCGGCGGCGGCGCATCTGCGACCACACCAGGCGCAGGCCGCCCAGCAGCCAGACGATGGCGAGGACGATCCAGCGCGCCAGGCTGGTGTCCAGCGGCCGGTGTTCGCCGAAGGCGATCAGCGGGCCGACCCACCAGACCAGGGCCGAGATGACCGCCAGGAAGAACACACCCAGCGTGACGGGGTGGAACAGGAAGGAAAGGATTTTCTTCATGATCAGTGCCGCCCGGCCGCCCGAAGGCGCTGAAGCGCCCCCGCGGGGGGCAGTGAGCGAAGCGAGCGTGGGGGCCTCATTTGTTACCGTCCTGCACCATCAGCGTGACTTCGACACGGCGGTTCTTCGCGCGGCCGGCGGGGGTGGCGTTGTCGGCCACGGCTTCGGCATCGGCGCGGCCCTCGGCGCGCAGGCGGGCGATCTCGACGCGTTCGGCCAGCAGGTTGCGGAAGGCCTCGGCGCGGGCCTGCGACAGATGCCAGTTGGACGGGAAGCGCAGCGAGCGGATGGGCTGGTTGTCGGTGTGGCCGGTGATCTGCACCTGGCCCTTCATGCGCTGCAGGGCCTCGCCGATGCGCAGCACCAGCGGCCGCAGCTCCGACGACACCTCGGCGCTGCCGGGGCCGAACAGGCCATCGCCCTTGATGATGACGACGGAGCGGTCCGCCAGATCGTTGACCTGAATGAGGCCGGCCTTGATGTCGTTGTCCAGCAGGCCGGCCAGGCGCGGCGCGGCCGGTGGCGGCGCTGGTGCGGCGACGGCGGCGGTCTTCACGTCATAGCCGCGCAGCGTGGCGAAGACGTCGTCGGAGGCGCCATTGATGCTGAAGCGCAGGCCGATATAGACCAGCAGCAGCACGAGGGCGGTGGCGGCGGTGATCGCCCATACCGGCAACTTGTGGCGCAGGCCGGCCTCGCGGCCTTCAGCGCCCTGCCAGCGCGGCGACAGCGCCGGGTCGGGGCTGCTGCCCTGACGCAGCATCTGGGCGAGGCGGGCCCGCACGCCGTCGAGCTGGGCACGACCGTTGTCGATGACGCGGTAGCGGCCCTCGAAGCCGAAGGCCAGGCAGACGTAGAGCAGTTCCAGCAGGTTGCGGTTGGCCGGCACGTTCTCGGCCAGCTTGGCCATCAGCGCGAAGACCTTCTCGCCGCCCCAGGACTCGTTGTGGAACTGCACCAAGAGGCTCTGCGCGGCCCAGGCGCCGGAGCCGCCCCAGGGGGTGCTGGCGGCGGACTCGTCGAGCAGGGTGCACAGGATGTAGCGGCCGGCGATGACCTGCTCGTTGGGCAGGCCCTCGGCACGCGCCTTGGCCTCGAAGCCGCGGATGCCTTCCGCCAGGGCTTCCTTCAGGCCAGCGGGGTTGGGATGCTGGGCGCTGTGGCGCACGCGCGGCGCGGCCGACAGCAGCGGCATGGCGGCGGCCACCAGCGGGTTCATGCTTGCCGTCGTCAGCGCCTCCAGCGCCATCGGGGCTTCCTTGCCCATGGGTCCGGCGGGCGCCTGACCCTGAGGCGAAGCCGGCCGGGCCGGCGCCTGCTGCGGTTGTTGCAGGCCCGTGACCGGCCGGCCCGCGCTGGGCTTTATGACGGTGCGGTCCTGCCCGAAGGCGGCAAAGGGATCGTCGTTGTTGGGATCGCTCATGAGGCGGACCGATCAGGAAAAGTGTCAGGCCCGGATGGCCCAGAACTCGAGCTCGAGGCCGGGGAATTCGCCGGCGATGTGCATGGCCAGGCCGCCCGAGGTCTCGAGCTGCTTCCACAGCTCGTTGCCGCGGGTCTCGAGCTCGAAGTAGTTGTGGCCCGCGTGATAAGGGATCTGGCGCGGCGCCACCGGCAGCGGGCGCAGCGTGACGCCGGGCAGCTGCAGGTTGACAAGGTCGCGAATGCGCTCGACCGGGCCGATCTTGACCTGGGTGGGAAAGCGGGCGCGCAGCGCGTCGCCGGGCAACTGGGCCGACACCGCCAGCACGAAGGTGGCGGTGCGCTGCAGGCCGACGTCCGGGATGAGGGCCACGCGCACGCCGTAGGCCCGGTCCTGCAGCTCGATGGGGATGGCCGTCTGCTCCATCACCATGGACAGGGACTGGCGCAGGTCGTCGATGACGGGGCGGAAGGTGGCCGCCAGGTCGTCGTGCAGATAGTCGGCGTACTGACCGGGGCGGCGGCTGTCGCGAAAGGTGGCGAGGTCACCGGCCAGGCTCAGGCAGTCGCTGTAGAGCCGCTCCGGGTGCAGCACCGACACCACGCGCAGGTGGTTGAACAGGGCCTGGTTGCGGTTGACGGCTTCCAGCAGCAGGAAGTCGGAGATCTCGCCGACGCCACCGCGACCCGGGGCGGCCAGGCGGGCGGCCAGGGCCTCGCCGCGCTGGTTCAGCAGGCCGCAGAGTTCGCGCACATAGCCGTCCAGCACCGGGTGGGCCGGGGCGTGCAGCAGCGGCGGCACATAGCTCGCGTCCAGGACGACGCGGTTGTCGGCGCGGCGCTCGACGACGCGGGCCACGCCCAGGGTGGCATAGCCCTCGCCGGCGTCGCGCTGCAGCATCAGCCGCAGGTTGAGCCGGCCGATCTGCAGGGCGGCGTCGCGGTCGAGCTGGGAATTGCTGTCGCCGACATTGACCTCGGCCGTCGAGAAGCGCGGGCCCATGGCGCCGGCGGCTGCTTCAGCGTCGGTCTCGACGACGCCGGGGCGCTGCAGGGTCACGGCCAGCACGACGATCTCGTTGCGGGCGTCGGCGGGGATGTCCAGGGCCGCCGGGGTGGCGTCGCCGCCGGGGGCGGAGAAGGCCGTGCCGTCGGGCATCAGGCCTTGCGCCGCGGCCAGGCCGACCTTGCCCAGGGTCAGGGAGGCGTCGTCCAGGCTCAGGGCCGTGAAGCCCCAGGCATAGGCCACGGCCTGTTGCAGGCGTTGGCGCCACTGGTGTTCCCAGTGGCGGTCGTGCTGCTGGAAGTGCTGCGGCTGGAGGAACATGCCCTCCGTCCAGATCACTCGGTCACGCCAGGTCATGGATGGGATCGCCTTGATGGAGCAAGAGAAAACAGGAGGAAGCAGCCACGGCGGCCTGCGATCAGGCACTGAGTGACTGGCGGCGGCGCTTGGTTCCCGGCTCCGGCGGGAACCAATCGGCGTCAACGGTCACACAGTCTGCGGCTCAATCCCGCCAGCCGACCGAGTACCCGTCATGAAGAAGTTTCGCCCCCTCCTGGTTCTTTCCTTGTGCGGTCTCACCCTGAGTGCCTCCGTGGCCGCCCAGACGCCCGAGATTCCGCCGCCCGCCGCTTCCGCGGCCGAGGCCGTCGACCTGGGCAAGACCGTGCCCACGGCCGATGCCATCAACGAGGGCCTGTTCCCTGACGACAAGTGCAAGGAACTGGAGGCATCGGGCTTCAAGTGCATGGGCTTCAAGCCCGCCATCAAGTATTCGCTGCCGGCCACCTCCTTCAAGGTCGGCTCGGCCGAGCTGCCCACGACGCTGAAAAAGCAGCTGGACGTCTTCGCCGACGTGCTCAAGACCAAGAAGAACAGTGACCGCCAGGTGCGCGTCATCGGCCACGCCGATGCCTCGGGCACGCCGGCGGCCAACCAGGCCCTGTCCATCAAGCGTGCCGAGTCGGTGCGCAACTACCTCGTCGCCAAGGGCGCCGATCCGGCGCTGCTGGTCGTTGAAGGCGTGGGCTCCAAGGACCTGAAGAACCCCGCCAAGCCCAACGCCGACGAAAACCGCCGGGTGGAGATCGGGCGCAAGTAGACCCTTGTCAACCTCGCCAAGGAGCGGAACATGCCGACCAGCAAGGACATCCTGACCAACGCGAAGAAGGATCTCGACAAGAACTCGACGGCCGAAAAGGCCCTCAAGGACATCGTCGATACCGGCACCACCGACCTGGCCGAGTTCGCCAAGGCCAAGGCGGTGCTGCGGACGTCGATCAATTCCATGAACGGCATGACCGACCTGCTGGAGAAGCGGCTCAAGGACCTGATCCGCGACCTCGCCGATCTCGAGAAGCAGGAGCCCGTGATGAAGGCACCGGCCGACGCCAAGGTCTACGCGGCCCTGGTGCAGGCCTTCAAGGACGAGATGAAGCACTCGCGTGCCTATCAGCTCAAGATCGACGCCCTCGCGAAGAAGGCCGAGAGCCACATCTGACCGGCGGTGGCGGGAGGCGCCGCGCGCCTCGCCGCCCGGCGCCTGCTCAGGGCGTCATCTCGGTCATCTGCCCGGGCATGTTCACGCTGATCACGCCGGCATAGGCGCACATCAGCTTGGAGGTGTTGTTCAGCACCGGCATGTTGCCCAGCATCACGGTGGGCGCACCGGGCACCCAGGGGCCGGGGATGACGGGCACGCAGGGCATGGGCGTCAGCACGCCGAGGGCGGCCGCCGTGGCGGCGGCCACGGTCGGGTTGGCCGGGCTGCTGCACATCGCGAACGGCATGATGTTGACCATGGGCACGTTGTCCATGATGTTGGCCGCCGGCATGTTGCTGCTCATCATCTTGTTCTTGGGCAGCACCACCATCGCGCTCGGTGCAGCGCCGAAAGTGCAGGCGAGCAGGGCGCCGTTGCAGACATGTTGGGGCATGACGCTTCTCCTTAGATGACGGGGCCGCCGTATTGCGGGGCGAGCGCCGGGCCGCTCCCTAGCCGGCCCGCGCTGGCGATGTGCTCGCGGCTCGAAGCCGCGGGCATCGCCGTCCCCTCGGGGGACCGACCGGGCGCGCCCGCGTTCAGCGGGGCGAGGCTGGGCGAGGGGCTAGTCATTCTTGAGCCAGAGGGCCAGGGCGGTGAAGTTGTCGTGGTTGGGCTTGTCGGCGGCTGCCAGGCGCACACGCTGGCCCAGGTCGTCCAGCCAGGCCTGAGGGTCCGGCGCGAAGGACAGCGCGGCGGCGATCTCTTCGTCGGTCATCCATTCCCACAGGCCGTCGGTGCACAGCATCAGGGCCTCGCGGCCGGTCAGCGGCCAGGGCTGCTGGGACACGCTGATGTGCAGGTCCTCGCCCTGGGTGCCGAGGGCCGAATAGAGCTCGCTGCGCTTGGGATGGACACGGGCGCCGGCCTCGTCGAGCAGGCCGCCGTCGATGAGGGACTGCACCAGGCTGTGGTCGCGGGTGCGCTGGGCCAGCACGCCGTCGCGGAAGGCGTAGAAGCGCGAGTCGCCGCAGTGGCCCCACAGCGCATGACGCTCCTGCAGGTCGATGGACAGCACCACCACCGTGGAATGCATATTGCGCAGCTGCGGGTTGGCGGCGCGCTGGGCCAGCAGCTCGCGGTTGGTGTCCACCAGCAGGGCTTCCAGCGCCTGGGGATGGTGGGCGGGCAGGTTGGCATAGCCCTGCAGCACATGGCTGACGGCCAGCTTGGACGCAATGTCGCCACCGCCATGGCCGCCGGCGCCGTCGGCCAGCACGCAGCAGAGATAGCGCTCGGAATGCCAGTGGCCGCAGGCGTCCTCGTTGTAGTCGCGGCCGCCCTGCTCCGACATCAATGCCAGCTCGATTTGCACGGGGCTCCTTATCCTTGTTCTTGTTGAAGCGCGTCAAGCTGCGCTTCATAGGCACGCAGGAATTCGCGACCGAAGACCTGGTGGAAATCATCCGACAGTTCGCCGGCGATCTGCTGGTATTCCTGCTGGAAGACCGACCAGAGCTGGGCCTTGCGCGCCGCCGGCAGCAGGCTGGACAGCACCGACTTCTGCGTCAACCGCGATTCCAGCTGGGCGGGGTCGAAGCGCTGCAGCAGGCCTTCCAGGGCCGCGCGCATGCCGGCCAGGAAGGCCAGCTGGTGGGCACGCAGGTCGTCGAAGGCGTCGCGCATGGCGCGCTGCGGCTCGACGAAGCCGCGCACCGACGGTCCCAGCAGATGACCCAGGGCGACCTCGGCCGTCGGCGAGAACTTCAGCGGATTGTTCTCCTTGGCGACGATCATGGTCGCTTCGGCGCGCACCTCGCGCTTCAGCGCGGCGCGGGCGACGAGCAGATCCACCGTGCCGCGGGCCGATTCGTGGATGAGCTGGCCCAGCAGCCGCATGAACTCGGGCGTCAGGCCACCGGCCGGCAGGTTGGGAATTCCCAGGCCCTCACGGAAGGCGGCCAGCAGGGCGGCCTGGTCGGCCGGCATGGCGGCGCTGGCCACTGGAGCGGCTACCGGCGCGACCGGGGCCGGTGGCGGCGGCATCAAGGGGGCCGGCGCAGCAGCGACCGGCGCCGCGATGGTGGTCTGGGGCGGCGCTTCGGCCTTCTTGCCCGCGCGGATGATGGTGCGGCCCTCGCCGGCGCTGTCGTTCCAGGACACGACGGCGCCCGACAGCGTGCCCGACGGATCGAGGGCATTCAGCGCGGCCATGGAGGCGGCCGAGGGTCGTGGATGCTGGGCCGACGAACGGGACGACGGCGGCGTGGCCACCGGGGGCGGTGCAGCCATCGACGACTTGGGCGGAATGAAGGGCCGGTTCAGCTCCGAGCTGTTGTCGGGCAGGGCCTGGCCGGCCGCGGCGGGCAGCATGCCCAGGGCCTGCAGGGGGTCGGCATGGCCGGCCATATTGGGCTGGGCCACGGCTTCGCCGAGCAGGGACTGGGCCAGCGGGTTGTTGCTGGCCGGGGTCGGGGCGCCGAGGCCGAAGAGGGCGTCCAGCGAATCACCGGCGGCACCGCCGCGGTTGCCGGCAGCCGGCAGGTCGGGAATCAGCGGTGTCGGCGCGCCGGCGCCCAGGTCCAGGCCGAGGGCGCGCGCGCCGGCGGACGGCTGCGGGGCCGCGGCCTGCCGGGCCGGCGCCGCCGGGGCGAAGGGATCCCAGTCGGCGGGGATGCCACGCATGGCGGGGGCGGGCGGCGGCGGCGCATAGGCCGGCGGCGCCACCGTGCGTGTGGCCGGCGGCGGGGGGG
>CBHWBD010000029.1:0-35875 GCA_966111775.1 uncultured Comamonadaceae bacterium
CCTGCTGCCACAAGGAGCTGCGCCCGCAGATGACGCTGCCGGCCGTGCTGCGGCCGATGCTGCAGCACGGCATCCACCTCGGCCAGGAAGCCGAGATGGTGACCGACTCGCTGCGTGCCCTGCTGCTGGAAAGCCAGGGTTACCGCACCCAGGTGTTCGAGTTCATCGCGCTGGAACACACCAGCAAGAACAAGATGATCCTGGCCGTGAAGGCCCAGGGTGCCGCCGCCGAGGCCCTGGCCGCGCGCCGGCCGGAGCTGCTGGCGCAGATCGCCAAGATCAAGCGCTTCTACGGGCTGCGCGAGCAGCGCCTGGAGCAGCTGCTGGCCGCCTGAGCCGCGTCAGTTCACGAGCGCGAAGGTCACATAGCCGGCACCCACCTCGGCCAGGTGCTTGATGCCCGAGGTGCCGGCACTGAGGGCCGTGAAGCGCAGGTGCCGCCCCGTTTCACTGGCGTGTTGGGCCAGGTCCAGCGCCACGGTCATCCGCTCATTGGCATGCGGTGCCAGGTCGTTGTACTGGAGCTCGAGGTCCGCCCCGGCGGTCATCAGCGACTTCAGGAAGGCCGGTTGAAGGGTGTTTTGATGCATGCGATCTCTCCGTCAGGTCAAGGCAGCAAGGTGCTGGTGTGCCACTACTTCGTCGCGTCCGCATTCGCGGCGCGCAGCGGGTCCGACACCTCCAGCCAGTCCAGGTCGTTCTCCAGCGTGTGGAAGGCGTCGTCGCCGATGTCGCCGGCGTCCCGCAGCGCGAGCAGCACCTGGCGGGCGGCCTGTAGGGCGGCGCGGTAGCGCTCGTCGTATTCGGCCCCGAAGGACGCGAAGGGGCTGCCGCTTTCGTGCAGCGGCCGGCCCAGATGCATCTTCAGGTTCTTGCGCACCAGGTTGACGGCGGCGGAACCGTCGGCGGGCAACTGCGCGAAGGCGGCTTCCAGCATGCGATGGCGGGCGGCGTGCTCCTCGTGCCCCACCGGGTCGCCGTCGTGCAGCTTCAGGGCGCGCAGCAGCGGCTTCAGCGTCAGGCCCTGGATCAGCAGCGTGCCGAGCACGACGAGGAAGGCCGTCAGCACGATCAGGTCGCGGCCCGGGAAGCCTTCGGGCAGGGCCAGGGCCGCCGCCAGCGTGACGATGCCGCGCATGCCGGCCCAGGAGATCACCAGGCCGCTGCCCACCGTCGGCCTCAGCATGGGCCGAGGCGGGTTGAAGCCATGGCGGGCATCGCGCCAGCGGATGGCGGCGTTGAAGACCATATGCCAGGCGATACGCACGAGGATCACCGTCACCAGCACCGCCGCAGCCACGCCGAGGTATTGCTCGCGCACCGGTGCATCCAGCCCCAGCAGGATGGGCCGCAGCTGCAGCCCGATGAAGATGAAGGCGAAGATGTTCAGCGCGAACACCACCGTGGCCCAGACCGCGTTGGTGGGGATGCGGATGCGGGCGGGGATGCGCGCCGGCGCCATGCGGGCCAGCGTCATGGCGAAGCAGACCGTGGTCAGCACGCCCGACAGGCCCACGTGTTCCGCCAGCTGCCAGACCGTGAAGGTGCCGATGAACTGCAGGATGATGGCCGTGGGAATGTGCTGCACGCGCTCGAAGAGGCGCTGCGCGATGAAGCCCAGGGCCGGCCCGGCGATCAGGCTGCCCAGCACGGCCAGCAAAAAGGTCGGCGCCACGGCCTGCAGCGAGAACCCCCCGGCCGCCACGGCGCCCACGGCCAGGCGGTAGATCAGCAGGGCGCTGGCGTCATTGAGCAGGCTCTCGCCTTCGAGGATGCCGAGGATGCGCTGGGGCGGTCGAAGCGGGCGCAGCACCGCGGTGGCGGCCACCGCGTCGGGCGGCGCGACGATGGCGCCGAGGGCGATCGCCGCGGCCCAGGGCAGCCCGGGGACGAGGGCATGGGCCACCATGGCCACCACCGCCGTCGTCAGGACCACCGCCACAACCACCAGGCTGACCAGCGGCGCCCAGTTGTCCTTCAGGTCGCGCAGCGAGGCGTCGTAGCCGGCATCGACCAGGATGGGCGCCACGAACAGGGCCAGCACGAGGTCGGGCGGCAGGCTGAGGCTGGGGGCGCCGGGAATCAGGGCCAGCAGCGCGCCGCCGATGGCGAGGAAGACGGGGTAGGGCGCGCCGGCCCGCCTTGCGACGGCGGCCAGCACCACGGCCCCCACGAAGAGGATCAGGATCTGTTCGAGTGCCTGCACCGGGCGGAGTATGGCCGCCCGGCCCGGGCAAAGGAAGGCGGGCTGCCGCCTTCGGGACTCAGCGCCGGCGGCGGCCGATCAGGCCCAGCGCCAGCAGCCCCGGCAGCAGCAAGGCCCAGGCCGCCGGCTCGGGCACGACGGCGGCCTGCTCGACGCCGTCCAGGTGCACGCGCCAGAAACCGCCCTTCTGGTCGTTGGCGTTGACGTCGTAGCCCGGCTGGTTCCAGTCGGCGAGCTTGATGGGCGTGTCGGCGTCGTAGGCGAAGCCCTGGCCCAGCGTCGTGCCGAGCGCATCGTTGGAGCTTGCGTTCAGCACCAGGCGATAGCTGCCGGCCGTGGCGGCGGTGAACTGCAGGCCTGCATCGAAGTAGCCGGCGGCGGTGTTCAAGAGGCTGCCGCTGTCGTTGTCCTGCGCGACGATGGCGCCGGCGCTGGCGAGGAAGAGCTGTGGGTCGAAGTTCAGGCCCGATTGCCAGGAGTCGGTCCACAGGCTGACCGTGCTGCCGGCGGCGACGCTGAAGTCGATGACGATCTTGTCGTTGTGGTTGACGGCCTGGCCGGAGAAGCTCAGGTCGGCGGCCTGGGTGCTCAGCGACAGGGCTGCCAGGGCGAGCGAGAGGAAATGCTGCTTCATGTTGCTTCCTTGTCTTCGGATCAGGGCGCCAGGACCGGCGCGTTGGCGCGCGGCGTCGTCTGGGCCGAGGGGCGCAGATGGTTTTCGCCGGCGCGCACTTCAAACGCCGCCGCGAAGGTCTCGATATTGCTGGGGCTGGCCACCGTGTCCACGTACCACCACTCGCCGACAACACGGTCGCGGTTGACGTCCATCAGCATGTAGCCGCGGCGGGTCAGCTGCACATATTTGAAGTGCGGGTTGTAGAGCTTGATGGCGCCGGCAATCGCGCCGGTCGTGTCGGTGTCGATGCCGGGCGAGGTGACCGAGGTGCCGACGAACTCGACGGCCAGCGAGCCGGTGCCGGTCGCCTTGTCGTAGGACGCCGCGCTGTAGGGATTGGGGTTGAGGTCGGCCGCCCAGCTGCTGTGGATGTCACCGGTCAGCACGACGACGTTGTTGACCTGCGGATTCGTGGCGTCACCCTTGATGCCGGCGAGGACGCGGTTGCGCGCCGGCTCGTAGCCGTCCCACTGGTCGCTGTTGATGAAGTACAGGCCTGGATCGGTGGCCTGGTTGCTGCCCGGCGCCTTGAGCTGGGCAAACATCACACCCTGGCCGAGCAGCTTCCACTGCGCCGGCGTCGTGCGCAGGCGGTTGACGAGCCAGGCCTCCTGGGCGTCGCCCAGCAGCGTGCGGCTGGCGTCGCCATAGCCGGGGTCGGTGGTCGCAAAGCCGGCGCCGAAGGGCGTGGCGTGGACGGCGGTGGTGAGCTGCTCGGAGCGGGCGTTGATGCGCTCCTCCAGCATCAGCAGGTCGGCCAGGTCGCCATAGGCAAAGCCGCGGTGGTTGTCGCGCGGCTTGTTGACGTCCACCGGACGCACCGGCATCCACTCGTAGTAGGCCTGCAGGGCGGCAGCCACGCGCGCGGCCCAGTCGCCTTCGGTGGCAGGCTGGTGGTTCTCGGCGCCGCCCTTCCAGCTGTTGTTGGCGGTCTCGTGATCGTCCCAGATGGCGACCAGCGGATGCTGGCGGTGCAGGGCCTGCAGGTCGGCGTCGCGTTTGTACTGGGCGTGGCGCAGGCGGTAGTCGGCCAGCGACACCATCTCGGTCGGCGGCTCGGGTGTGCGCACGCTGCCGTACTGGCTGGCGCCGTATTCGTAGAGGTAGTCGCCCAGGTGCATGACCAGGTCGAGATCGGCGCGTGCGGCGATGCGGGCGTAGGCGTTGAAGTAGCCGTAGGCATGGTTGGAGCAGCTCACCACGGCGAAGCGCAGGCTGTCCACGCCTGTGGTCGGCAGCGTCTTGGTGCGGCCGACCGGGCTGTCCACGCCTTCGCAGCTGAAGCGGTAGTAGTAGGTCGTGCCGGGCAGCAGGCCGAGGGCGTCGACCTTGACGGTGTAGTCGCGGCCGGGGTTGGTCTTGGCGGAGCCGCGCTGCACGACCTGCGTCAGCGCCGGGTCGGTGGCAACGACGTAGCTCAGCGTCAGCGCCGGCCGTGGCGTGGCCGGCGTGATGCGTGTCCACAGGATGACGCGGTCGGCCAGCGGATCGCCACTGGCGACGCCGTGGTCGAAGCGCAGGGCCGCGATGGCGGCCTGGGCCGTGCTCAGCAGCGGAGCGCTGGCGATGAGGGTTGCTGCGCCGGCGCCGGAGCGCTGGAAGAACTCGCGGCGGTTGCCGCCCGGCCGCGCCGGTTGGACTTTGAGGGGACGACCCATGCTGGACCTCGCGCTGAGTGCCGCGGCGACGGCCCCGGCGAAGCGCCAAGCATGGACGGCGACTGTGACCGGGCTGAGACGCCCGGCGGCCCTAACGGATCACGTCACTGCGCGCGGCGCCGCCGCGCGATCAGGCCCAGGCAGGCCAGGCCCGCCAGGATCATGGCCCAGCTGCCCGGCTCGGGCACCGGGGCCGGGGCGCCCCACTGGATGGTCTGGCCGTCGGTGGCCAGGCCGTTGCCGGCCGTGAAGCCGTAGTGCACCGGCTGCCCCGCCAGGCCCAGCGCCGCGAAGTCCACCTGGGCCTGCACGCTGAAGCTGCCAAGCAGCAGGTTGGAGATGGTGCCGGTCAGCATGCCGGCGTTGTCGCCGTTGCCTGACGGGGCGTAGCTCAGCTCGCCGAGGAAGGCGTAGCTGGCGTTGCGGATGCTGTCGCCCAGGCCGGTCTCGGTGTAGGCCACGGGTGTATTGCTGCCGCCGGTGAGGAGCTGCACGCTGGGCGAGACCGGCTCACCGTTGAAGTGGAAGGTGTCCACGGCGAAGGCCACGCTGGCCGACGAGAGGCCGCCGTAGCCGAGGTCGGAGCCGCCGTTGCCAACGCCGGTCGCGTCGGCCAGCACCAGGGTCAGGCCATCGCCGCGCAGCTGGCTGGGGTCGTTCTGGAGGTTGAAGTAGAAGCGAAAGCCGAAGGCGGCGTTGAAGTCCAGCGCCAGGGCCTGCGGCGCCCAGCCCGCGCCCGCCTGCCCGCCGATGCCCGACTGGGTCAGGTTCAGCACGCTGTAGGTGAAGCCGTTGCCGGGCGTGAAGCTCTGCGCCTGCGCGCTGCCGTACAGCATCCAGCTCGGGAAGTCGGGGCTGTGGCTCTGGTCGGTCAGGTCCACGCCCTGCTGGGCCTGGGCGGTGAAGACCTGGGCCGCGAAGGCGGCGCACGACATCAGACGGGCGAGTTTCATGGGGGCTCCCGGTGGTGGATGGCCGGAAGTGTTGAAAGCGTCCGTTAGGCAATCGTTAGCTGCGCTGGCCGCGCGGCCCCCTCAATCGGGTGGCCTGAAAAAAGGAAAGCCCCGCCTGACCGGAGCCAGTCGGGGCGCAAAAGCGCTTCACGCCGCCCGGGACACACCCGAGGGTGCGTGGGGCTGCGGCGTTCACACAGCGCAAACGGCCTGCCATGAGCGACACCGTGAACGGTGACGCGGGCGGGGCCCGGATCTCGTGCTTTCATGGTCGCGGGCGGATCGCGATGTTCCGCCTCGCCAGGGGCCGCAGCGTTGCCGGGGGCCGTGCACTGGTGACGGGCTGAATCATCGGCGCAGCCGGCCGTGAACGAAGCCGCGATCAGCCGGGGTCGGCCCGGCTTTTTTCAGCTTCAGTGCACGTGGCCTTCGGCGCGCGCGGGTGTCAGCTTCAGTCGCACGGCCGGCGCCCGCGGCTTGGGATTGGTAGCGGTCGGCAGCTCGGCCCAGTTCCATTCGCCCTGGGTGCAGACCTGCCGCACGGCGAAGGCCAGCTCGCCCGCGGCTGCCGGCAGGGTGGCGCGCAGGATGAACTCGTCGTACCAGGCGTCCGGCAGGACGTTGGCCTCGCCGTTGGCCGTCCAGCGGATCTCGGCCAGCTCATCGGTGACGGGCTTGCCGTGGCTCTCGTAGGGCGTTTTCAGCGGTCTGCGTTGCGTCGTCAGCGTCCAGCCCGGCTTGGGCATGGGCTTGGCGCCCCCCAGGCCCTCGGGCAGGGTGATGACGATCTCCTTCGTCGCCGCGCCGCCTTCACAGCCATGGCCGACCTTGAAGACGGCGCGGTAGCTGCTGCCGGCCGCGGCCTCGGGCTGATCCAGCGTGATGTGGGCCTGGGCGGCGCCGGCGCAAAGGGCCAGCAGCGCGAGGGTGGCGGGGGTGGTCTTGTTCATAGATCGACTTTCAGCTCGGCCGAATAGCTGCGTTGCGGATAGGGGTGGAAGTTCCAGTAACGATAGTTGTTCAGGTTGTCGATGCCGACCGCGGCGCTCCACTGGCGGGCAATCTTCCACAGCAGCCGTACATCGGCCGTGGCGTATTTGCTGACGCCCATGTAGGCGAAGCCGTTCACGTCCGCATTGTTGAGCGTGCGGTACTGGCGGCCGCTGTAGCGGGCGGCCAGGCTGGCGCTCCAGTGCTCGTCGACGCGCCAGGTGGCCAGGCCGGTGGCGCGCCAGCGCGGGATGTTGGGCTGCCGCTTGCCCACGGTGTCGCCCGGCACGGCGACGAAGCCGCTGTTGGCCTTGATCTTGGAGTCGGCATAGGTGGCGCTGGCGGTCAGGTCCAGTCCCTTCACCAGCCAGTCCGTCGTGCCCAGCGTCGCCTCGAGGCCGGCCGTGCCTATCCTGTCGACGTTCTGCACCCGGCTGATGTTCTTGTTCGCCGCTGCGTCGAAGACGGTCTGCGAGTACAGCGAATCACGCGTCGTCTCGGCAAAGAGAGTGAGGCGGGACTGCAGCAGGCCCCAGGCGGACTCGGCGCTCAGCTCGGCCGTCCAGGACTTCTCGGGCTTCAGATCCGGATCGTTGATGTACTGCGAGTTCGTCGTCGACGTGGCGCCGTAGAGCTCGGCGACGGTGGGCATGCGCACCGCGCGGCCCAGCGAGGCCTTGAGCGTGGTGTCGGCCGTGGCCTGCCAGGACAGGGCTGCCTTGGGCGACAGGAAGCTCTCGCTGCGCGCGGCATAGCTCTGGCCGGCCGTGGCCGAGAAATCGGTGCGGCCGTTGCGGGCCTGCCAATGTTCGGCGCGCAGGCCGAGCACGGCCTTCCAGTCCTCGGCGGGCAGCCAGGCATCCTGCACATAGGCCGCCTGCAGGCGGGTGTTGCCACTCACGTTGGCGCTCATCGTGCCGGGGCCGTCGGCGAGATAGTTGCCGGCGATATTGGAGGTCAGATAGCGCAGCTGGTAGCTGTCCTGCTGCAGGCCCAGGTCCACGACATGGCCGGTGCCGGCGGGGCGCCAGATGCCCTTGAGCGCCAGCGTGTTCCAGCCGGTGCCGCTGCCGTCGGCCAGGGTGCCGGCGCCGCCGGCCTGGGCCGCGGGCTGCGGATTGCTGGCCGCGTTCTGGCGCTTGTCGTCCTTGCGGTAGTCGTAGCGGCTGGCGGCCAGCTCCCAGTCCCATTCGCCACCGCCGCGACTCTTCAACGAGACGCCCTGCATCACGTGCAGCAGCTGCTCGCGCGTCAACGCGAAATCGCCGCCGGTCAACGCGGCGAACTGCCTGCCGTCGATGACGATGGTGCCCGAATGGACGGGCTTGCCGGCGGCGTCGCGCAGCCAGCTCTCGGAGTTGCCGTCGGCGTCGTTGCGCCAGGCGCCCATCACATAGCTGGCGCGCAGCGTGGGGCCGAGGTCGTAGGCCAGCTTGATCTTGAGGTGGTCCTGGTGCGTGCTGTAGGTCGTTGCCGAGCCCAGCAGATACCAGGGCTGGCCGTTGCTGTTGGGCACCAGCACGGCGCCCGTCACCGGCGTGCCGTTCGTGACCGGGGTTCCGGTGCTGGCCAGTCGGTTGGCGAAGGTCAGCGGCTGGCCGTCGCTGTCGGTGTGATTGAGGTTGAACCACCAGCTGAAGCCTCCCGCGCGGTCGCCGAGCGTGGCGCTGGCCTGCCAGGCACGGTAGTTCGTCTTCGTGCCGTACAGCTCGAAGGGCTGGCTCACAAAGCCCAGCTTGGCATGGGCTTCGAAGCGGGTCGGCATGCGGGTCTGGTAGTCCACCACGGCGCCGGCCGAGTTGCCGGGGTAGGCGGCCGAGAAGGGGCCGTACATGACGTCGACGCGTTCGATTTCCTCGGGCGTCACCAGGCCCCAGCGCGGCGGGAAGCTCAGGCCGCCGACGCCGTTGCCCAGGTAGTTGGACAGCAGGATGCCGTCGGCATAGACGGCCGAGCGGGCGCTGTTGCCCGTGCCCGAGGCGCGGCTCGAGAGGATGGCGTGGTTGTAGTCGCCGACATAGCGCTTGCGCACCAGCAGGCTGGGCAGGTACTTGAGCGCATCTTCCGCATCGGTGGCGTTGACGCTGCGCTCGATGTCCTCGCGCGAGACCGACTCGCGGGTCGTCGGGATGTTGGTGGGCAGGGAGGTCAGCGAGGCGACCTGCACGCGCACGATGTCGAGCTTGACGCGGGGTGGCGGCGTGTCGGCCTGGGCGGCCGCCTGGGGCGGTGGCGGCGCGTCGTCGCAGTCACAGTCGTCGCAGGCCTGGGCCTGGAGGGCGAGCAGGGTGGCGCAGGCGGCGGCCGCGCGCGCAAGGGCAGTCTTGGAGTTCATGACGAGTTGATCGGAGTCGGGCCGCCGCCACGGTCGGGCGAGGGCAGGCGCCGGGCCTGGAGGCCTCAGCGAGGGGTGGGACTCAGATCAGCCCGGGTGGGGCGCGGGCGCTGGCGGGGCGCCAGGCGTGGGCGGTGACGGGGGCGGTCCAGAAGCGCTCGGGGGCTTCGAAGCCCAGCTCCGTGCTCAACATCGGCGTTTGCACGACCGGCGGTGGTGCGAGGTCGGCCGCCGTGATGTGGCAGGCCGCGCAATGGCCATGGGCCAGCAGGTCCAGGGCCTTCTCGATGGGCTTTGTCTCGGCGGCCTTGCCGACCGCGGTGGTGGGCGTGCGGCAGATGTCCTGCCAGGCCGAGAAATCGCCCCGCGCATGGGCCAGCGCCGCGCTGATGCCCGGTGCCAGCAGGCCCAGCACCAGCACGGCCAGCAGCCACGCGGCGAAGGCGCGGGGATGGCGGCGTGAGTGACGGGCGGGGCTCATGGGGAGGGCGGTGAGGCGTTGGCCGGATTGTGCAACCTCTGCCTCCGCAACAGCGTGGCGACGATGCGATCGCAGCGGTTTCCGTCGAAGGCGAAGGCGTTCTTTTGCGCCAGATCAAGGTCGTGGGCCAGTGCGGCCCGGAGCAGCCCCCGGGCGCGGAAGTAGCGGCTGCGCACCGTCGCTTCCGGAATGCCGAGGGACTGCGCCGTCTCCTCCACGCTGAGCTCCTCGATGCCGCGCAGCACGAAGACGCTGGCGAAGCTGTCCGGCAGTTCGTCGAGCTTGGTTTCGATGAGGTGGCGCAGCTGGGCGCGCGCCAGCGTGTCTTCGGGCCGTTCGGCCAGGGGGCTGTCCATGGCTTCGGTCTCCTGCATGCCGTCGACGGTCTCGTCCGGCACCATCGGCGCGATGCCGTCGCGGCGGGCCTGCTTGCGCAGGCGGTTCAGGCATTCGTGCATGACCAGCTGGGACAGCCAGGTGCCCAGGGACGACTCGCCGCGGAACTGCGCCATGGCGCGATAGGCCTGCCAATAGGCTTCCTGCAGGGCATCCTCGGCGTCGCTGTCGTTCTTCAGCGTGACGCGGGCCAGGCGGTAGAGGCGGCGGTTGTACTGCCGCATCAGCCGCTCGAAGGCGACGGCGTCGCCCGTGGCGATGCGCCGCGCCAACTCGCGGTCCTCATCGCGAGCGTTTCGGTCCAGGGAGGGCTGGGCGTTCATCGTCGACATTTATT
The DNA here is from genome assembly GCA_966111775.1 of uncultured Comamonadaceae bacterium. Taxonomy (GTDB): domain Bacteria; phylum Pseudomonadota; class Gammaproteobacteria; order Burkholderiales; family Burkholderiaceae_C; genus Pelomonas. Next base: position 10,033 of record CBHWBD010000029.1, read on the forward strand.
GGACGACCAGGCGGGCCTTCATCGTCGGATGCAGGGTACAGACATAGTCATGCTGGCCGGCCTTTTTCGGCGTGGCGGTCCAGGAGGCGCCGGGCGCAATGGCGGGCGAGGCGAAGGCCTGGTCCGCCTTCACGGTGTGCGGCACCACGTCGCGGTTGACCCAGACGACGCGGTCGCCGCGCTTGACCGTCAGCACCGCGGGCTGGAACTGCATGCCCTCGATGGTGACGGTATGGGTGGCGGCTGAGGCCGTCGCCGCGCCAAAGCAAAGCGCCAGGGCGATGCTGCGCATGTCAGCTGCCCTTCGAGCCCAACTCGGCCTGCAGGTGCCTGGCATGCTGCAGATGGGCGTCGATGGCGGGCCGCACCTTGACCAGCAGGGCCTTGAGCTCGGCGTTGGCGGCGCTGGGGATCAGCGCCTTGTCGATCGCCTCCAGCACGGCCACGTGGTAGTCGACCTCATGGTCGACATAGGCCTTGTCGAAGGCGTCGCCCTTGAGCGGGCGCAGCTTGGCGAGGTTGTCGTCGCCACCCTTCTGCAGGCCTTGCGCCGTGGGGTTGTCCTCGGGCTTGACCTTGAGCCGGGTGACCAGGTCCACGGCCATCTTGTTGACGCCGCCGTGGTCGGTGACCATCTGCTGGGCGAAGGCCTTGACGTCCTTGGATCGGGTCTTGCCCTCGGCCAGCTTGCCGGCGTCGATGTCCACCTGGTTGGCGGTGACGACGATGGCGGCGATCTGGGCGTCGTTGGGGGTCTGGGCCTGGGCTGGCAGCGACAGGGCGGCAGCGAAGGCCAGGGCGGCGAGGCGGAAGGAATGGGTCATGGTGGCTGAAGCTGAGTTGCGGGAGCCGCCAATTGAGTGGCAATTGGCCGGCATGGGGATAGACGCCGCGACCCGGCCGCGCGTTCCCGGTCCCGCAACTTTCTTCAGCCGGCCAGCATTTCCGCCAGCGCGCCGGCGACGACCCGGGTCGCGCGCTTCAGGTCTTCGAGCACCAGATGCTCGTCGGCCCGCTTGGCATTGCTTTCCAGCACCGTGCGCGGGCCGGCGCCGTAGATGGCGGCCGGGATGCCGTGGGCCGTGTAGAGGCGCACATCGGTGTAGAGGGGCGTGCCGGAGGTGGGAATGGCTTCGCCGAACACCGCCTGGCCGTGCTTCTGCAACGCCGCCACCAGCGGCGCGGCGCCCGGCAGCGGCTTCATGGAGTTGGCCAGCAGCAGGCGCTTGATGTCGAGCTTGATGCCGGGGCATCGCGCGACCGTGGTCTCGATCAGGGCGCGTACCTCGGCCTCGACGCTCGCCGGGTCTTCCTCGGGAATCATGCGGCGGTCCAGCTTCAGGGTGACCTTGCCGGGCACGACATTGGTGTTGCTGCCGCCTTCGATGCGGCCGACGTTCAGATAAGGGTGGGTGATGCCGGGCACCTGCGACAGCCGCGCCTTCAGCACGTCGTTGTGTGCATAGAGCGCCGTCAGCAGCTTGTTGGCGGCCTGCAGCGCATCGATGCCCGTGCTGGGGTAGGCCGCATGCGAGGCCAGGCCATGCAGGGTCACTTCCATCTGCAGGCAGCCGTTGTGGGCAGTGACGACCTGGTAGCTGAAGCCGGCGGCGATCAGGTAGTCGGGTTTCGTCAGGCCCTGCTTGAGCAGCCAGCCCGGGCCGAGCTCGCCGCCGAATTCCTCGTCATAGGTGAAGTGCAGCTCGACGGCACCCTTCAGCGGCAAGCCCGAGTTCTTCAGCGCCAGCAGGGCGAAGGTGTAGGTCGCGAAGTCGCTCTTGCTGACGGCTGAGGCGCGGCCATAGAGCTTGCCGTCGGCGATCTCGGCGCCATAGGGTTCATGGGTCCAGCCTTCGCCGGGCGGCACCACGTCGCCATGCGCATTGAGCGCGATGGTGGGGCCGCCTGCCGAGAAGCAGTGGCGGACGATCAGGTTGGTGATGGACTGCATGCCCGCGGCCTGCACGTCGGCGGCCGGCACGGCGTGCTTCTCGACCTCGAAGCCGAGTTCGGTCAGTAGCTCGGCCATGCGCTCGGCATGCGGCGCGTTGTTGCCGGGAGGGGTGTCGGTGGGGATGCGGACGAGGGTTTGGAGGAAGCGGACTTCGTCGGTGAAATGTTCACCGATCCAGGCGTCAATGCGGTTCTGCGTCATAGGGTGTCGAGCAAGCGTTCGAAGGCGCGGATGGACAGGTCGGCGTCATCCACCGTCACCGACTCCAGCGGGTTGTGGCTGATGCCGCCATTGCCGCCACGCACGAACAGCATGGCCTGGGGCAGCAGCTCGTGGATCTTCATCGCGTCGTGGCCGGCACCCGAAGGCAGGCGATGCAGCGGCAAGCCCAACTCGCCGACCGCGGTCTCCCAGCGTGATTGCCAGGCCGCGTCGCTGGGCGCGGCATTGGCTGCCAGCGTGGGCTGCAGCGTGTAGCTGAGGCCGCGGCGCTGGCAGATCTCGTCGAGCTTGGCGCGCACATCGGCGTCCAGCGCATCGCGGGCCGCGTCGGTCGTTGCGCGCAGGTCCAGGCTGAAGCGGCAGCGGCCGGGGATGACGTTGATGGAGCCCGACGGCACTTCCAGCATGCCGACCGTGCCGACGATATCGGGCACGGCGGCGGCCCGCTGTTCGGTGAACAGGATGAGCTCGGCCACGCCGGCCGCCGCGTCACGACGCTGGCCCATGGGCGTGGTGCCGGCATGGCTGGCCAGGCCGACGATCTCGCCGGTGTAGCGGCGGCTGCCATTGATGCTGGTGACGATGCCCAGCGGCAGGTCCAGGCTGTCCAGCACCGGGCCCTGCTCGATATGGACTTCGACAAAGCCGAGATAGCGCGACGCATCGCGCTTGGCGGTCTGGATGCTCTCCATCGTGCCGGCCAGGCCTGCAGCCTGCATGGCGTCGCGCAGGGTGATGCCTGCTGCGTCGGTCTGGTCCAGCCAGACCGGCTGGAAGGCGCCGATCAGGGTGCTCGAGCCGAGGAAGTCGGCCGGATAGCGTTGGCCCTCCTCCTCGGAGAAACCGACGACCTCCAAGCCGAAGGGCAGGCGTTTGCCTTGGGCGTGCAGCTCACGCACGACCAGCATGGGCACAAAGATGCCCAGCCGCCCGTCGAAGCGGCCGGCGCGGCGCACGGTGTCGTAATGGCTGCCGGTCAGCAGGCGCTTCTTGCCTTCGCCCGTGCCCTTGTAGACGCCGACGACATTGCCCACCGCATCGCGGCTGACCTCGTCGAAGCCGCAGTCGCGCATCCAGGCCATCAACTGCTCGGCGACGGCAGTGTGCGCCGGCGTGGCATAGGTGCAGGTGAGGAAGTCGTCGGTGTCGCTGTGCGCGGCCAGGGCCGCGGCCCAGTCCCACAGCTGCTCACCCAGCTCGGGCCTGGCGCCGAACTTGTCGTTCAGCCGGATCTCGGCGATGCGGTGGATCTGCCGCAGGCATTCGGCGCGCTCGACATCCGGGTGGGCGCGCAGCCGGCGCTCGAAGGTGGCGATGATCTCGGCCCGCGTGAAGCCAGTGCCGCGCGGGCCGCGCACGGCCAGGATGAAGGGAAAGCCGAAGCGGGCGTTGTAGTCGGCATTGAGCTTCTGCAGCTTGGCGAACTCCTCGGGCGTGCAGGCCGTCAGACCGGCCTTCTGCTGCTCGTTCGTCGACTCCGCCGTCAGCTCGCCCGCCACGGCGGCCTTGCCGGCCAGCTCCGGGTGGGCGCGGATCAGGCCCAGCTGTTCATCGACGCTGGCCTCGCGCACCACGCGGGCCAGGGCTACCTTCAACGCGGCGAGCGACTTGAAGGGCCGCGCCGCCGCGGCGCGCTCGGCGATCCAGGGCGAATGTTCATAGGTGCCGTCCAGCAGCGCGACAAAGTCGACGGTGCTGGCTTGATTGAGTTGGTCGAGCGTCATCATTCCCACACGAAAGCCGTGCGCGCATCAAAGGGGTGAACGGTTTTCCAGTGCCGCGCAATGTCCAGGCGCCGGCAGACCCAGACGCGGTCATGCGCCTCGATGTGGTCCAGGAACTTCTGCAGCGCGCGCATCCGCCCGGGGCGGCCGAGCAGGCGGCAGTGCATGCCGATGCTCATCATCTTCGGGCTGTCGGCGCCTTCGGCATACAGCACGTCGAAGCTGTCCTTCAGGTATTCGAAGAAGGGTTCGCCGTGGCTGAAGCCCTGGGGCAGGGCGAAGCGCATGTCATTGCAGTCCAGGGTGTAGGGCACGACGAGATGCGGCGCCAGCTCGCCGTTGGTCTTGCGCACCTGCAGCCAGAAGGGCAGGTCGTCGCCGTAATAGTCGCTGTCGTACTCGAAGCCGCCGAAGTCGGCCACCAGGCGGCGGGTGTTGGGGCTGTCGCGGCCGGTGTACCAGCCCAGGCCGTGCGGGTCGCGGCCCAGGGTCAGGCGTTTGAGGCTGGCCATGGCCTGGGCCAGGTGAGCGCGCTCGGTGTCCTCTTCCATGCTCTGGTAATGGATCCAGCGCCAGCCGTGGGAGGCAATCTCATGGTCGAGTTCGACAAAGGCCTGGGTCACGTCGGGGTGGCGCTCCAGCGCCATGCCGACGCCGAAGACGGTCAGTGGCAGGGCGCGCTGCTCGAATTCCTTCAGCAGCCGCCACACGCCGACGCGCGAGCCGTATTCGTAGATGCCTTCCATGCTCAGGTGTCGCGCCGGATAGCTCGCCGGGTTGAACATTTCGGACAGGAATTGCTCGCTGCCGGCATCGCCGTGCAGCACCGAGTTCTCGCCGCCTTCCTCGTAGTTCAAAACGAACTGCACGGCCACGCGGGCGCCCCCCGGCCATTGCGCGTGGGGCGGGTTTTCGCCGTAGCCGATCAGGTCGCGGGGGTAACGGGCATTGCTCATCCCTACACTTTGCATCAATCAACGGAGATTCCATGGGCAAGCTCACAACACATGTGCTGGACACCGCCAATGGCTGCCCGGCCGCCGGCATGGCCGTGCGCCTCTACCGCTTCGATGCCGAAGGTCCCAAATGGCTGCGCAGCCTGCATCTGAACGCGGATGGCCGCGCCGACGGGCCGCTGCTGGAGGGGCCGGACTTCCTGGCCGGCCGTTACCGCCTCGTTTTCGAGGTGGCCAGTTATTTCAATGCCCGGGGGGCGAATCTGCCGCAGCCGGCCTTCCTGGACGAGGTGCCGCTGGACTTCGGCATTGCCGACGAGAACTCGCACTACCACGTGCCCCTGCTGGCCTCGCCCTGGAGCTATTCGACCTACCGTGGCAGCTGAAGCCTCTGGTAAGCGTTCGCGCTGGGGTGACAGCCTCGGCGACGGCGCCCTGACCCTCGTCGAGGGCCTGGCCAACCTCGGCGTCTGGGGGAGTGCGGGCATCGCGGTTGCGATGGGCAAATTCATGCTGGGCGGCGTGCTCGCCGTGCTGGGTCTGGGCGTGTTCCTGCGCTTCAAGCGGCTGCGCATGAAGAGAAAGGCCCAACGTGCCGGATAGCGCCTGCATTCTTGTCACCGTCTCCCGCACCACCGGCAGCGTGCCGCGCGAGGTCGGGGCCTGGATGGCCGTGGGCGCGGACGGCATCCGCGGCACGGTCGGTGGAGGCCATCTGGAGTTCGACGCCATTGCCCATGCCCGCACGGCGCTGGCGGGTGGCGAGCTGGAAGACGAGGTGCGCTACCCGCTGGGCGCCAGCCTGGGCCAGTGCTGCGGCGGTGTCGTCTGGCTGCGCTTCGAGCGCGTCGCGGCGGGTGAAGACTTGGCGCTGCGCCTGCCCCAGGCGCCACAGCGGCCTCTGGCCCTCTTCGGCGCCGGCCATGTCGGCGTGGCGATCGCCCATATCGCCCGTGACCTGCCACTCGCCCTGCACTGGATCGACAGCCGCGAGAACCAGTTCCCGGCCCAGCCGCCCGAGCGGGGCTGGCGCCAGGAGGTCTGTGATCCGGCGGCCGATGCGGTGGACGACCTGGCGCCCGGCTCGGCCGTCCTCATCATGAGCCATAACCATGCCGAGGACTTCGATCTCGTCGCGGCCTGCCTGAAGCGCCAGCGCGAACGCGGCGACCTGGCCTTCATCGGCATGATCGGCAGCCGCACCAAATGGGCGAGCTTCCGTCAGCGCCTGCAGGCGCGGGGCTTCACCGACGCCGAGCGCGCCCAGGTGGTCTGTCCCATCGGCGTGCCGGGCGTCAACGGCAAGCAGCCCGCCGTCATCGCGGTGGCCGTACTGGCACAGATCCTGTCGTTGGCCCCGGCGTCAGCGTGAGGCTGCGGCCGGGCTCGGCCTGGAAGCGGTTGCTGGCCGTGCCGACCTCGCGCTCGTAGGCGGTCCAGGCCTGCTGGATCTCGCCGCTGGCACGCATGGCGTTCAGGGCCTTCTCCAGCGGCGCCACCCAGGCGGCATGCGACTCGTGAACGCCATGGAAGAGCACCGAGCGGGCCAGCGGCGTGGCGATGCGGCACAGCGTGCCCTGGCGCGTGTCCACCGGCATCTCGGCCATCCATGGCGTGGTCAGGGTCAGGGCGTAGTCGGCGGCGCCCGTGCTGAGGTTGAGGAAGGCGTCGCTGGGCGTGTTGGCGGGCAGGCGGGAGGATTCCGGGATCAGGTTTTCGGCCGCGACCATGCCGCGCTGGTAGCTGACCCGGTATTTGGCCAGGTCCTCGACCGGCAGCGCGGCCGGACAAGGTGGCCGGCCGTAGGCGTAGACGAAGAGGTTCAGCAGCGGTACATCCACCTTGCGCACGAAGGGCGTCTGCTCGAAATAACTCCCGACGCGCATCGCGACGGCATCGACGCGGCCGGTCTGCAGCTCCAGCTGGGTGCGCGGCAGCGGCCAGGGGACGAATTCCACCTGCAGCCCGATGGCCGCATAGGCTTTGCGCAGCAGGGCCTCGGCCGGCGGGAAGTAGGCGCGCTCGACATTGGTGGCGATGCGCACGATGGCGGGCTCCTGGGCCTGGACCGTCATGCCGGCACAGGCGGCGGCCAGGGCCACCAGCAGGCGGCACGGCGTCCGGGAGGGGCGGTCGAGCATGGCCGGATTGTGGGAGGTGCTTCTTGCGTGGCGATGACGCAGCAGCCGGGCGACGTGAAGCCGGTCACGTCTGCATACACTCCGGGGCCTGTCGCAGCGGTGTCGGGCCCGGCAGGGCCCGCGGACGCGACCCAAGAGGCTTCACAGCACCCGCCGTGGTGGAGCCGCGGAGATTCGCGACTTGGACATCTATCTGTTCGACTGGGCCAACCTGCTGATTCGCTGGCTGCACGTCATCACCGTCATCGCCTGGATCGGCGCCTCCTTCTACTTCGTCTGGCTGGACAACCACCTCGTCAAGCCGACGGCCGACGACCTCAAGGCCAAGGGCGTGGATGGCGAACTCTGGGCCGTGCATGGCGGCGGCTTCTACAACCCCCAGAAGTACATGGTGGCGCCCGGCAACCTGCCCCAGGATCTGCATTGGTTCTACTGGGAGAGCTACTGGACGTGGATGAGCGGCTTCGCCCTCTTCGTCGTCCTCTATCTGTGCAACGCCAGCCAGATGCTGATCGACCCACGCGTTCACGCCTGGGGCGCGCCCTGGCAGGCCGTGGCGGCGGCGTTGGGCTTCCTCGTCGTCGGCACGGCCGTCTACGACTTCGCCTGTTCTGTTTTGGGTCGCACCAAGGACGGCAATATCGGCAACGACGGCCGCGTGATGGCCGTGGTGGTGGTCTTTGTCGCGCTGGAGAGCTGGCTGGCCTGCCATCTCTTCGCGGGCCGCGCGGCCTTCCTCATCGTCGGCGCCACGCTGGCCACCATGATGACGGCCAACGTCGCCCACTGGATCATCCCGGGCCAGAAGAAGGTCATCGCCCAGATGCGCGCCGGCCAGAAGCCCGATCCCATCTACGGCCAGCGCGGCAAGCAGCGCAGCGTCCACAACACCTATTTCGGCCTGCCGGTGCTGATTGCCATGCTCAGCAACCACTACGGCATGCTGTACCAGCACGCCCAGAACTGGATCGTGCTCTGCGTGCTGATGGCCGCGGGCGTGGCCATCCGCATCTTCTTCGTCAAGCGCCACAAGGGCGTGAACAGCTGGGGCGCCGTCGCTCTGGCGCTGGCCTTGCTGGCCGGGCTCATCATCTGGATGGCGCCCAAGGCCCAGCCGGCCGCGGCCGCGGTGGCGCCGGTCACGCTGGAGCAGGTGCAGGCCGTCGTCGCGCAGCGCTGCGCCATGTGCCACACCGGCGATGTGGCGCAGAAGGGTGTGCGTCTGGACAGCGCCGAAGGCCTGGCCGCCCACAAGGCCCAGATGCTGCAGCAGGTGGTGGTGCAGCGCGCCATGCCGCTGAACAACGCCACCGGCATGACCGACGAAGAGCGTGCCCTGATCGGCCGCTGGGCATCGCAACCATGATCGTCGACCCGCGCGACTTGCTGCGTCAGCTCTACGACGTCGCCGTCGCGCGGGCCTTGCCAGGCCGCATGCTGGCCGCGCATCTGCCTCCACCGCCGCAAGGTCGAACGCTGGTGCTGGGCGCCGGCAAGGCGGGTGGCGCCATGGCCCAGGCGCTGGAAGCCGCGTGGCCGGCCGACGCCCCGCTGTCCGGTCTCGTCATCACGCGCTACGGCCATCTGCCGCCGGGCTACAAGCCGCGCCGGCTGCAGGTCGTCGAGGCCGCCCACCCGGTGCCGGATGCCGCCGGCCTGGCCGCCAGTGAGAGGTTGCTGGCCATGACGCAAGGCCTGACAGCGGACGACCTCGTCATCTGCCTGATCTCCGGCGGCGGTTCGGCGCTGATGAGCCTGCCGGCGCCCGGCCTCACGCTGGCCGACAAGCAGGCCGTCAACCGCGCGCTGCTGAACAGCGGTGCGGCCATCGCCGAGATGAACTGCGTGCGCAAGCATCTGTCGGCCATCAAGGGCGGTCGCCTGGCCGCGGCCTGCGCGCCGGCGCGCGTGCTGACGCTGGCCATCAGCGATGTGCCGGGCGACGATCCCGCGGTGATCGCCTCCGGTCCGACGGTGGCGGACGCGACGACTTGCGCCGAGGCCCTGGCCATCTGCCGCCGCTACCGCATCCCTCTGCCCGACGCCGCCCGTGCCGGCCTGGAGTCAGGCGCCTTCGAGACGCCCAAGCCTGGCGACGCGCGCCTGGCCGGCCATGAACTCGTCATGCTGGCCACGCCGCAGATGAGCCTGGACGCCGCGGCGGCTTTGGCGCGCGAGCAGGGCGTCATCGCCCACGTCCTCAGCGACGAGATGGAGGGCGAGTCCCGCGTCGTCGGCGGCGTGCACGCAGCCCTGGCCCGCGCCGTTGCGCGCCGTGGCGAACCCTTCGCCAAGCCCTGCCTCATCCTGTCGGGCGGCGAGACGACGGTGACGGTGGACGCATCCAAGCCCGCTGGCAAGGGCGGCCGGGCCACCGAATTCCTGCTCGGCTGCGCGCTGGCCCTGCAAGGCGAGCCCGGCGTGTTCGCGCTGGCGGCCGACACGGACGGCATCGACGGCGTCGGGCCGCACGCCGGCGCGCTGTTGACGCCCACCAGCCTGAGCCGCGCCCGGGCCCTGGGCCTGAACCCGCAGGCCCTGCTGGACGCCCACGACAGCGCCGGCTTCTTCGCGCCGCTGGGCGATCTGCTGGTGCCCGGCCCCAGCTTCACCAATGTCAACGACTTCCGTGCATTGCTGATCGTTTAAGGCTTGTGAAGGCCGTGGCGCGGCCGAATTCTTCGTCCTAGACTGGCCCGACCCTATCTCCCCGGGAGGCCAAAGATGAGTGCAGCTGCGGAACGGTTCTTCGTCAAGCACAACGCCCTGCCGACCATGCCCGAGGTGGCGTCGCGATTGCTGAAAAGCTTCGACGACGACAACGTCGGCCTTTCGCAGATCGCCGCGCTGATCGAGAAGGACGCGGCATTGACCGCCAAGGTGCTGCGCCTAGCCAACACCGCCCACTACAGCCCCGCGCACCAGATCGCCACCGTCATCGACGCCGCCCATGCCCTGGGCCTGGAGACGCTGCGCAATCTCGCCATGGCGGCCTGCCTGAGCGGCGCCTTTCCCAAGGTGCAGGGCCTGGACCGCGCGACCTTCTGGCGCCACAGCGTGGCCACGGCCAACTATTCTCGCGTGCTGGCGCGCATGCTGGGCGCCGACGCGGCCATGACCGATACCGCCTATCTGGCCGGCCTGATGCTGCGCACCGGTCAGTTGCTGATGGCCCTGGACGAGCCGCATCTGGTGGCCGACGTCGAGACCCATGCCGCCGAGCCCGGCAGCCGCTTTTCGCTGGAGGAGCACCGCTTCGGCTGCACCCATGCCGACGTGACGGCCTCGCTGGCCGCTCACTGGCATTTCCCGCATGCCATGGTCGAAGCCTTCAGGGACGCCAACGCGCCGCTGGAGATCCGGCCCTTCTCGCTGATCGCCGCCGTGCTGCATGTGGCCGAGGTGCTGGCCGATGCGTCCGAGCACCATGACGAGCCGGTGCATGCGCTGAAGGTCGCCGTGCCCGAGCTCATCGAGCATCTGCACCTCGACCTGGAACTGCTCGCCGCCAAGATCGCTGCCACCGGGGATCCGGCTGCCGAGGTGGAGCAGATGTTGCATTGAGGCCCCCCGCTCAGTCGCACCCCGCTGGACGCGGGAGCGCCTGATCGGTCTTGCAGACCGCGCAGAGGCAGTGCCTCAGCTCTTCGGCAGGCACATGCCGCCCACTGGGCGCCATGTGTCCGGCCTCAGCCCCCGTGGGGGCGGCGATGCTGGCGGCATTGAGCCGCAAGCACATCGCCTTGGCGGGCCGGCTAGGGAGCGGCCCGGCGCTCGGCCCGAAATCCATGCCTCCGGCATCGCACAATCGGACCGGTATGCCGGGAGGACATGGATGAGTTGGAAGTTCTGGCCAGCGCTGTTGCTGGCCCTGTCGCTGGGGGCCGTGGCGCAGACGGCGCCGCCCAAGGTCGCGCCCAAGCCGGCTGCCTCTGCGGCCGCCGCTGTCGGCTACCGCTTCGGCCCCGCGCCGGCCTGGGTCAAGGCGCTGCCGCCGGCGCAGGAGCGCCCGGCCGTCACCGCCGGCGCCAAGGCGCGCCGCGAACCCCTGGTCGATGTGCAGGTGCAGCTGCTGCCCAAGTCGGCCACCGCCACCTACGTCCATCTGCAGCATGAGGCGCTGGACACCTCGACCCTGCGCGAGGTGTCGGAGCCCCAGATCAGCTTCAACCCGGCCTACCAGCAGCTCGTCATCCACCAGGCCGCCGTCATCCGCGATGGTCAGCGCCTGGACCGGCTCAAGGGGGCCCGCATCGAGATGATGCGGCGTGAGCAGCAGCTCGAACGCCAGCTCATCGACGGCGTGCGCACGGCCCTGGTCGTGCTGAGCGACGTGCGCGTCGGCGACATCGTCGACCTGGCCTACACGCTGGAGGGTCAGAACCCCATCTTCGACGGGCGCTACTCGGCGCTGATGCAGCTGGCCTCGGACGCGCCGGTCGAGCGCCTGCACCTGCGCATCGAGGCGCCGCCGGAGCGCAAGCTCGCCGTCAAGGCGCTGGCCAGCGACGTCGTGCCCGAGCGTTTCGAGGAGGGCGGGCGCCAGGTCATCCGCGTGCTGCGCGAGCGCGTGCCGGCCGTGCAGGACGAGGCGGCCACGCCGCCGTGGTTCAAGGTCTATCCGGCCCTGCATGTCAGCGAATACGCCAGCTGGGCCGAGGTGGACCAATGGGCGCAGCGACTGTTCGCCATCGAGCCGCCCGCCGCCGGCGTGGCCGAGAAGGCGGCCGAGCTCAAGGCCCAGGGTGGCAAGCCCGAGGAGCAGGTGGCCGCGGCCCTGCGCTTCGTGCAGGACGAGGTGCGCTATTTCTCGGCGTCACTGGGCGAGAGCTCGCACCGGCCCAAGCCGGCTGCCCGCACGCTCGCCGAGCGCCTGGGCGACTGCAAGGACAAGACCCTGCTGCTGAACAGCCTGCTGACGGCCATGGGCTTCGATGCCAAGCCGGCGCTGATTTCGATGGCGCGCAACCGTGGCGTCATCAACTACCTGCCCTCGCACGACCAGTTCGACCACGTGATCAGCCGTGTCCAGTTGGGCAAGGAGGTCTATTTCCTGGATCCGACCATGAACGGCCAGGGCTATTCGCTGGAAAAGCGCGGCTACTACCGTTATGGCGCGGCCCTGGTTGTCGGCCAGGGCGAGGCGGGACCCCAGCCCGTCGTGCCGCCCGCCTTTGCCCAGGACAGTCTGAGCTTTCGCCAGCACTGGGACTTCAGTCAGCTGTCGCGGCCCGTGCGCCTGACGACGACCTTCAAGGCCACTGGCCTGGCCGCCGAGCGCTGGCGCAGCAGCCTGGCCACGGCCGGCCTGGAGCGCCTGGCCGAGGCCATGGGCGGCGCCTATGTGCGGGTGCTGCCGGGCCTGGTGAGCGTCGGCCAACCCCATGTCGAGGACGACCGCGACAGCAATGAATGGGTGCTGAAGCTGTATTTCGAACACCCCAGCATCGGCCGCTACCAGCGCGGCTGGCTGGACCTGGACTTTCCCGCCGCCGAGCTGGTGGACGCGCTGCCGGTGCCGCCCGAGGCACGTCGCCGCCTGCCCTACCACCTCGACGGCGCGCGGGCTTCCGAGCTGCGCCTCAGCGTGGTGGGGGCGCGCCCCTTCAACGCCCAACCCCCGGCGCCGCAGCAACTGATCGACAAGCACTTCGCCTTCAACAGCCGGGTGGAAGTGTCCGGTGCCACCGTGCAGTTCATCAGCCGCGTCGAGCGCCGCAGCGACGAGGTGCTGCCGGGCGATGTGGACAGCTACCGCGAGCACGTCGGCCGCACGCGCCAGATGCTGAACGCCCAGCGCCTGCGTCTGAACCTGGTGGACCGCAAGGTCCTGGAGGCGCCCTTCGCCGAGGTTGCCGAGCGCATGGCGCGCTTTCGCAACGGGGCGCAGCCCGATGCACTGTGGGAGCTGATGCTCACCAACGAGATCAACCGCCTCATCGACGCCGACCTGCTGAACCAGGTGGTGCCCACCAGCCGCCTGGCGGCCTGGGTGCGCATCGAGCGCGCCCAGTCCCACAACCAGCTCGGCGACTTCCCCGCGGCCCTGGCCGACGCCGAAGCCGCCCTGGCCATCCGCGCCGAGGGCGAGGAGGGCAGCACGGCGCTGGAGGCCAAGGGTGTCGCCCTCGTCGGCCTAGGTCGCCCGGCCGATGCGCTGGCCGCCTTCAGCCAGCAGGCCCAACTGGCCGGCACCGGCGGCAGCTGGCTGGGCACGGCCCACTACATGCTGGGCGACTATGCCCGGGCCGAGGCGGCACTGCGCGACAGCGCCGCCAATGCCAGCGGCGAGGCGCGCCAGTTCACGATGCTGTGGCTCTACCTCGCCGCCGAGCGCCAGGGCGGCCGGGGCAAGGCGGCCATCGCCGACGAACTGGCCGCAGCCGACGCCAGCAAATGGAGCGGCGCCCTGTTGAGCTATCTGGGCGGCAGCCTGGACCGCGAGGCCCTGCTCAAGCGGGCCCGCGAAAAGCCCGAGACCGAGAGGTTGCGGCTGGCGGAGGCCTATTTCTTCATCGGCCAGCAGCTGGTGGCGCGCGGCCGGCGCGATGAGGCCCGGCCCTGGTTCGAGCGCACGCTGACCACGCAAGCGGTGCCCTACCGCGAGTTCACGCTCGCGCAGTGGGAATTGAAGCGCGGCGCGAACTAGAGGCAGCCTGCAGCGGCAGGCTCGCTCGGCGCGCCATAGCTGAGCCGTGCCCAGCGCGGTGGCTCGGTGCCGAGTTGCAGCAGGAAGGCATGGTGGAAGCTGGTCTCGCACAGATCGGCCAGCTTCGGTCCGCCCAGGGCCGCGATGACGGCCGGCACCGTGTTGCTGTGGCCGACCACGAGCACGACGCCGGTCTGGGCGCGCACGACGTCCGCCACCGCGGGGGCATGGGCGGCGCCACGGGCCTCGACGATCTGGGGCGTCAGGCCCAAGGCCTTGGCGAGAGGGGCGGCGGTGTCGCGCGCCCGGCGCAGCGGCGTCGTCACGATGGCGTTCACCCGCAGTCCGGCCAGGGCCTGGGCCAGGGCCTGGGCGCGCTGTTCGCCGGCGGGCGTCAGGCCGGGGTCGCCGGCGGGCTCGGCGGCGCGTTCGGCATGGCGCACGAGGATGACGAGATCGGGCATGGCGGCGGGGGCGGTGAGGGCGCCTGTCAGAAGACAGGCCGCCAGCAGGACGGACAAGGGCTTCATCGTGATTCCGGAAGGGATCTTGCGCCATTCTCCCCGCGGCCCGCCAGTTACCATCCCGGCCCCATGCCGTACGCCTTTCGCATCGCCCCATGACCCTGCCGTTTGAACTCCAGGTCGGCTGGCGCTACGTCCGCGCCGGCCGCGGCGGGCGCCGCAACCGCTTCATCAGCTTCATCTCCGGCGCGTCCATGGTGGGCATCGCTCTGGGCGTGATGGCCTTGATCGTCGTGCTGTCGGTCATGAACGGCTTCCAAAAGGAAGTGCGCGACCGCATGCTCAACGTCATCGCCCACGTCGAGCTGCTGGACGCCGGCGGCCAGGCCCTGCCGGACTGGCAGGCCACGGCGACCAAGGCGCGCCGGAACCCCGAGGTGATAGGCGCCGCCCCCTTCATCGCCAGCCAGAGCCTGATCGCCCGCGGCGAGGACATGCGCGGCGCCGTCATCCGCGGCGTCTCGCCGGCCGAGGAGGCCACCGTCACCGTGCTGGGCGCCCAGCTCAAGGACACGGCCTTCGCCAAGCTCTTGCCCGGCACCTGGAACATCGTGCTGGGCGCCGAGCTGGCCCGCCAACTCGGTGTGGGCGAGGGCGACAAGATCACGGTCGTTGCGCCCGGCGGCCAGGTCACGCCGGCCGGCGTCGTGCCGCGGCTCAAGAGCTTCAATGTCGTTGGCACCTTCAGCTCCGGCCACTACGAGTACGACTCGAGCCTGGCCGTGGTGCATGTGGACGATGCGGCCAAGCTGTTCCGCACCGGCGGCCCCACCGGCGTGCAGCTCAGGCTGCGCGATGTGAACGAAGCCCGCCAGGTGGCCGGCGAGCTGGCCGCCAGCATGGGCCCGGAGATCCGCGTGCGCGACTGGACGCGCTCCAATGCGGTGTGGTTTGACGCCGTGCAGATCGAGAAACGCATGATGAGCATCGTGCTGACGCTGATCGTCGCGGTCGCCGCCTTCAACCTGCTGTCGACGCTGATCATGACGGTGACCGACAAGCAGAGCGACATCGCCATCCTGCGCACGCTGGGCGCCAGCCCGCGTTCCATCATGGGCATCTTCATCGTGCAGGGCGCGGTCTCGGGTGTCATCGGCACCCTGGCCGGCGTGGTGGTGGGCCTGTTGATCGCCTTCAACATCGACGTCATCGTGCCGGCCATCGAGCATCTGCTGAACACCAGCTTCCTGCCGGGCAGCATCTATCTCATCAGCCAGATGCCCAGCGACCCGCAGTGGGGCGACATCGCGCCCATCGTGACGGTGGCGCTCATCCTGTCCCTGGTGTTCACGCTCTACCCGAGCTGGCGCGCCAGCCGCGTGCAGCCCGCGGAGGCCCTGCGCTATGAGTGAGCTGATCCTGCAGGCCACGGGGCTGACCCGCCGCTTCAAGGAAGGCGGCCTGGACGTGACGGTGCTGCGCGGCGTCGATCTGGCGGTCAAGCGCGGCGAGACCCTGGCCATCATCGGCGCTTCGGGTTCGGGCAAGTCCACGCTGCTGCATCTGCTGGGCGGCCTGGACACGCCGACCTCGGGCGGCGTCATGCTGATGGGCCGCAGCTTCGCGTCCATGGACGAGGCCGAGCGCGGTCGCTGGCGCAACCAGCAGCTGGGCTTCGTCTACCAGTTCCACCATCTGCTGCCCGAGTTCTCGGCCCTGGACAACGTCGCCATGCCGCTGCGCATCCGCGGCCAGGTGCCGGCCCAGGCCCGCGATACGGCGGCCGAGATGCTGGCCCGCGTCGGCCTGAAGGAGCGTGTGCAGCACCGTCCCGCCGAGCTGTCGGGCGGCGAGCGCCAGCGCGTGGCCATCGCCCGCGCCCTGGTCACGCGGCCGGCCTGCGTGCTGGCCGATGAACCCACCGGCAACCTCGACCGCGACACCGCTGCGGCCGTCTTCGAACTGATGCTGGAGCGCGCCCGCGAGCTCGGCACGGCCTTCGTCCTCGTCACCCACGACCGCGACCTTGCGGCACGCTGCGACCGGCAGCTGCGCCTGGTGGCGGGGCAATTCCAGACATCATGAATCCGCGTTTCGTCCTCAAGCTTTCCTGTCCTGACCGCGCCGGCATCGTGCACGCCGTCACCGGTGTGCTGCTGCTGCAGGGCGGCAACATCATCACGTCGCACCAGCATGGGGACGCCGACCATGCGCGCTTCTTCATGCGCATCGAGTTCGAGGCCCAGGCCGAGGAAGCCGCCCTGCAGGCCGCCTTCCAGCCGTTGGCCGAAGAGTTCGGCATGGACTGGGAACTGGTGGCACGGGCGCGCAAGACCCGCGTGCTGCTGCTGGTGTCCAAGCTGGGCCATTGCCTGAACGACCTGCTGTTCCGCGTGCAGACGGGGCATCTGCCCATCGAGATCCCGGCCATCGTGTCCAACCACCGCGACTTCTACCAGCTCGCGGCCTCGCACAACATTCCTTTTCATCACTTCCCGCTGCTGGGCGCCACCGATGCGCAGAAGCAAGCCCAGGAAGCCAAGATCCTCGAAGTCGTCAGCGACAACAAGATCGACCTCGTCGTGCTGGCGCGCTACATGCAGATCCTGAGCCCCGGGCTGTGCCGTGAGTTGAGTGGCCGGGCCATCAACATCCACCACAGCTTCCTGCCCAGCTTCAAGGGCGCCAAGCCCTATCACCAGGCCTATGAGCGCGGCGTCAAGCTGATCGGCGCGACGGCCCATTACGTGACCAGCGACCTCGACGAGGGCCCCATCATCGAGCAGGAGGTGGCGCGCATCGACCACAGCATGCCGCCCGAGCAGCTCGTCGGCATCGGCCGCGACATGGAGTGCGTGGCCCTGGCCCGCGCCATCCAATGGCATGCCGAGCATCGGGTGTTGCTGAACGGGAACCGCACGGTGGTGTTCCGCTGAGGTAGAAGGGCAGGCATGTGGATAGACACCCACTGCCACCTTGACGCGGCCGAGTTCGACGCCGACCGCGATGCGGTCGTGGCGCGCGCCAGGGCCGCCGGTGTCACGCAGATCGTCATCCCCGCCGTCGATGCGCACAACCTCGAGCGGGTGCGCGGGCTGGCCCATGAACATGGATTCGCCTACGCGCTGGGCATCCACCCGCTGTGCGTGATGCGCGCCGGACCGCACGACCTGGAGCGGGTGGCCGAGGCGCTGGCGAAGCATGCGGACGACGAGCGCCTGGTCGCCCTGGGCGAGATCGGCCTGGACTTTTTCGTCGAAGGACTCGACCCCGAGGTCCAGCAGCAGTTCTACGTCGAGCAGCTCAAGCTCGCCAGGCGTGCCGGCCTGCCGGTGCTGCTGCATGTGCGCCGCAGCGCCGACAAGCTGCTGGCCGGCCTGCGCCGCGTCGACTTCCCGCACGGCGGCATTGCCCATGCCTTCAACGGCAGCGAGCAGCAGGCGCAGGCCTTCATAGCCCTGGGCTTCAAGCTCGGGTTCGGCGGCACGCTGACCTTCGACCGCTCGCTGCAGATCCGCCGCATTGCGGCGACCGTGCCCGAGACGGCCCTGGTCATGGAGACCGACGCGCCCGACATCCCGCCGCACTGGCTCTACAGGACGGCCGCCGAGCGCGCAGCCGAGCCGGGGCAGGCGCGCAACGAGTCGAGCGAACTGCCGCGCATTGCCCAGAGCCTGGCGGAGTTGCGCGGCTGGACGCTGGAGCAGACGGCGGCCGTCACGACCGCCAACGCCCGCGCCGCCCTGCCGCGGCTGCGCTGATCAGGCTTCGCCGAAAGCCAGCGTCAGCTCGACCCGATCGCCCAGGCTGAGCCGGCCGGCGCCACTGCCACGCGCATAGATGCCGAACTGCACCGGCGCGCCCGGCGCGCGCTCGGCGCTGAGCTGGGTCAGGGCTTCCAGGGCCAGCGGCTGGGGTTCGCCCCTGGCCGGGTCCACGGTCGGCACGACGCAGCGCACGCAGACCGAGCTGCGGCTCAGCGTGACGCCGCCGATGCGGGCCTCGGTCAGGATGTCTTCGATGAAGGGCGGCAGTTCGGAGCCGTCATCGCCGCGCAGCAGCAGATTGGGCCGGGCGCGCTGGGCCAGGCCGGTCAGTGGCTGGGCGAGGGCGGTTTGCCAAGCCTGCAGCGAGCCATCGCCGACGATGTGCAGGGCGTTCAGGATGGGTCGGCGCTGGGCCTCCTTGCTCAGGCGCACCAGGCGCAGGCGTTCGCCCGTCGTCGCGCGCAGCAGGGCGGCCGCGTCGTCGCCGGCATCCCAGGCCGGCAGCAGGTCGAAGTCCTGGCGTTCGCCATTCCAGCCGCGCAGGGTGGTGGACTCGCCGCCCTGCAGCGCGACGGTCAGCGCGCGGCCCTGGGCCTTGAGCTCCAGGCCGTCCGCCGTCAACGCCGTGCTGACCAGGGCCAGGCGCGGATGGGCGCCCATCCAGGTCAGCTCGCCGGCCGCATCGGCAATGCCCCAGCCGCGATCCCCCTCGGGCCAGCCGTCATCGTCCAGTTGCAGGCTGTCGACTGCCTCGCCGGCGCAGGATTTCACCGGGTAGCGCCACAGCGCGGCGATGCGGGCAATCAGGTCAGCCATGGCTGTCTTTCAGCGGTTGCGCGGCGCGAGCGGGGTCTCCGGCACCGGATAGCCGGCAGCGCCAAAGGTGGTGCTGATGGCCTTGTGGGTGTCGAAATAGACCTGCCAGTAGTGGTCGGTGTGGCAATAGGGCCGCACGCACAGCAGCGGGCCTTCGGGCGTGAACTGCAGGATCTCGATGTCCGGCGGCGGGCTGTTCAATACATTGGGAATGGCCGCGATGACCGGGCGCAGCCGGGCGATGGCGTCCTGCGGGTCCACGCTGTTGGCGACCTTGGCGGTGCAGTCGACGCGGCGGTGGGGCAGCGCCGAGTAGTTCTGGATGGCGCCGCTGAAGATGGTGTTGTTGCCGACGATGGTGTGCACGTTGTCGGGCGTCGTGATGGTGGTGCCGAACAGGCCGATCTCGGTGACGGTGCCGGTGACGCCGCCGGCCTGCACGAAGTCGCCGACCTTGAAGGGCCGCAGCACCTGCATGAAGACGCCGGCGGCGAAGTGGGTCAGCAGCCCGCCCCAGGCGGTGCCGATGGCCAGGCCCGCGCCGGCCAGCAGGGCGGCGAAGGAGGTGGTCTTGACGCCGAAGATGTCCAGGATGGACAGGATGAGGACGATGTTCAGCAGTACGCTGAGGATGGAGCGCAGATAGGTGACCAGCGTCGAATCGATGTGCTTGCCACGCAGCAGGGCCGCCGAGAACAGCCGCAACGCCAGTGAGATGAGCCACCGGCCCACGACCCAGGCGGCAATGGCCGCGAGCACCTTGAGGCCGAAGTCCAGGCCTTGGGTGCTGAGAAACTGCCAGATGGCTTCGGTATTCAACATCGCTTGTCCCTTCCCTTGAAGACGCCCGCATCCTCTCAGCCGCCGACCCTCGGCGCCAGCCCCGCAAACCCCGAAACCGAACGGCGCCTGGTCGGACTCGCGCCGGTGTTCGATGCCCGGGCACGTTTGCTGGTGCTCGGCAGCTTTCCCGGCGCGGCCTCGCTGCAGGCTGCACAGTACTATGCCCATCCGCGCAACGCTTTCTGGCCGCTGATGGGGGTGCTGCTGGGTGACGCCGGATTGGCGGGACTGCCCTACGCCGAGCGGCTGGACGCGCTGCGCCGCCACCGCGTCGCGCTGTGGGACGCCGTGGCCGCCTGCCGCCGCGAGGGCAGCCTGGACACGGCCATCGAGGAGGCCGAGCCCAGCGATCTGCCCCATCTCGTCGCCCGCCTGCCCCAGCTGCGCGCCATGGCCTGCAACGGATCGCTGGCCCACAAGCAGACACTGCTGGCCCTGGGCGACCCGAAGGTGCCGGTGTTGCGCCTGCCGTCCACCAGCCCCGCCCATGCCGGCCGCAGCCTGGCCGACAAAGTCGCGGCCTGGCAGGCTGAGCTGGCGCCGTATCTGGCCTAGGATGCCCGGATGAAAAGAATGTTGACGGCCGCGCTGGCGGCTTGGGCGGGCTGGGCCGCCGCCGTGACTCCCGTCATTCCGGCCGACCTGATCCTGCGCGACGCCACCGTCGTCGACGTGGCCGCGGGCCGCCTCATCAAGGGCCAGGCCGTCATCACGCGCGGCGAGCGCATCCTGGCCGTCGTCGACGAGAAGCAGCTCGGCCAGTACAAGGCGAGCAGGACGCTGAGCCTCAAGGGCCGCTACCTGATTCCCGGGCTGTGGGACAGCCACGTCCACTTCGGCGGTGGCGAGGCGCTGATCGAAGAAAACCGCCATCTGCTGCCGCTGTATCTGGCCCATGGCATCACGACGGTGCGCGACTGCGCCGGCGACTTGAGCGACACGGTGCTGCAGTGGCGCGATGAGATTGGTACGAAGAAATTGCTGGGCCCGACCATCTTCGCGTCCGGCGCCAAGCTGGAGGGTTACAAGCCGCTATGGAAGGGCACTCAGGAGGTTGGCACGCCGGAGGAGGTGACCCAGGCCCTGGACAAGCTGAAGAGCGACCGCGCCGACTTCGTCAAGATCACCGAGAACACCATGCGCGCCGACATCTATCTGGAGGCGCTGCGCCAGGCCAAGGCGCGCAGCCTCCCCAGCTCGGCCCATCTGCATGGCCAGGTGACGCTGGACCAGGCCTCGGAAGCGGGCCTGGGCACGCTGGAACACCTGAACTATCTGCTGCGCGCTGCCACGCCCAAGGAGGCCGAGCTGACGGCCCAGGTGGCCGCCGGCACCCTCACGGCGCGTTCGGCCGCGGAGCAGAGCCAGGCCAGCTATGACGAGGCCACGGCCCGCGCTGCGTTCAAGCGCTTGGCCGTGCGCGGCACGGCCGTCGTGCCGACGCTGTCCGTCATCCGCATCACGGCCTATCTGGACCAGGACGATCACGCCAAGGACGACTATCTGCAATACATCGGCCCCAAGCTGCGCCAGACCTATGACTGGCGCGTGAAGCGGGCGGCCCTCGACAGCCCGGATGCCATCGCCTACCGCCATGCCAGCTACGAGAAGACGGCGCGCCTGCTGCCGCTGCTGGCCGAGGCCGGTGTCGAGATCGTGGCGGGCACGGACGCCGGTTTCCTGAACAGCTTCGACTACCCCGGCCAGGCCCTGCATGACGAGATGGCCGTCTATGTGCGCTCCGGCCTGACGCCGGCCCAGGCCCTGCGCTCGGCCGTTGTCGCCGGCCCGCGCTTCCTCGGCAAGCTGGAGCGCTACGGCGCGCTGGCCGAAGGCAAGACGGCGGACATCGTCGTGCTGAAGGCCAACCCGCTGCAGGACATCACCGCGACGCGCCAGATCGACGCCGTCATCACGCGTGGCCGCCTGCTGGACCGCAAGCGCCTGGATGCCATGCTGGCCGAAGTGCGCGACTGGGTGGCTGCGCAATGAAGTCCAAGCCACAAACCTGGGGCCCGGCGACGCTGAGCGAATTCGACGGCGTACGTTTCCTGCATCTGGATTCGATCTGGGTGCAGGGGGCGATGCGCATCCGCAAGCCCGACCAGCTGGAGCTGGAGTACATCCAGCGCATGTGTGCCTGGATGCTGTGGCGCGATTCGGCGCTGCTGGGCGAGGGCCACGCCGTGCAACTGGGACTGGGGGCTGCGGCGCTGACGCGCTTCTGCCATGGCCAGCTGAAGATGAAGACGACGGCGGTCGAGATCAACCCCGAGGTCATTGCCGCCTGTCGGCAGTGGTTCCGCCTGCCGACCAACGATGCAAGGCTCAATGTCGTCAACGAGGATGCGGCGCGCTGGGTGGTGGACGACGCGCATCTGCAAACGGTCGACGTGCTCAACGTCGACCTCTACGACCACGATGCCGCCGCGCCGGTGCTGGACGACGACGCCTTTTACGCCGCCTGCCGCGGCGTGCTGGCCGACGGCGGCCTGATGACGGTCAACCTCTTCGGCCGCAGCGCCAGCTTCGCGCGCAGCGCCTTGCGCATCGCCCGCGCCTTCGGCTCGGATCAGGTCTGGAGCCTGGCGCCCACCAAGGAGGGCAACACCATCGTCGTGGCGGCCCGCGGGGTGCCGGTGCCGCACCGTGAAGTTCTCGAGCAACGCGCAGCTAATATCGAATCGCGCTTCAAGCTGCCGGCCCGCAAATGGCTTAGGCTGGTGCGGCCGCTGCCGATGAGCATCCTCAACGCCCTCTGAGAAGCCGAGCCCTCGATGTCGACCAAGTCCAAGCCTGCGACCGCTCCCGCGAAGCCCGAAGGTCGCCTGGAATGGCGCCAGCTGCTGCACTGGCTGCAGGAGGACGGCCTCATCGACGAGACGCAGGTGCAGCGGACCGAGCAGCGCTTCGCGGCCGGTGACAGCGCCCTGCACCCGCTGGTGCGCCTGGGGCATGCCGCCCTGGTACGCCTCAGCACGGGCAAGCCGCTGGACGTGGACGCCTTGTCCGAATGGCTGGCCGTGCGCGCCAAGCTGCCCTATCTGCGCATCGATCCGCTGAAGGTCGACGTCGGCCGCGTCGGCGACGTGATGTCCATCGGCTATGCCGAGGCCAAGCGCTGCCTGCCGGTGCAGTTCGGCCTCAACGACGTGACGATCGCGACGTCCGAGCCTTTCGACATCGGCTGGGTGGCGCAGATCGAGTCGCATGTGCGCAAGCCCATCAAGCTTGTCATTGCCAACCCGCTGGAGATTGCGCGCTTCACGACCGAGTTCTTCACGCTGGCCCGCTCGGTACGTGCCGCGGCCAAGGCCGGTGAGCAGAGCCAGGTGGCCAGCTTCGAGCAGCTGGTCGAGCTGGGCAAGAGCAACAAGCAGCTCGACGCCAACGACCAGGGCGTGGTGCAGGTGGTCGACTGGCTGTGGCAGTACGCCTTCGACCAGCGCGCCTCCGACATCCACCTCGAGCCGCGCCGCGAGATGGGCGTCATCCGCTTCCGCATCGACGGTGTGCTGCACACGGTCTACCAGCTGCCGCCAACGGTGATGAGCGCGATGACCTCGCGCATCAAGCTGCTGGGCCGCATGGACGTCGTCGAGAAGCGTCGCCCGCTGGACGGCCGCATCAAGACGCGCAACCCGGCCGGCGACGAAGTCGAAATGCGCCTGTCGACGCTGCCCACGGCCTTCGGTGAAAAGATGGTCATGCGCATCTTCGACCCTGAGACGGCGGTCAAGGACCTGTCGTCGCTGGGCTTCGGCCAGCACGACTCGGACCGCTGGGAGAGCCTGGTCAAGCAGCCGCACGGCATCATCCTCGTCACCGGCCCGACCGGCAGCGGCAAGACGACGACGCTGTATTCGACCTTGAAGCGCCTGGCCACCGACGAAGTCAACGTCACGACCATCGAAGACCCGATCGAGATGATCGAGCCGGCCTTCAACCAGACCCAGGTGCAGAACGTGCTGGACTTCGGCTTCGCCGAGGGCCTGCGCGCGCTGATGCGCCAGGATCCGGACATCATCATGGTCGGCGAAATCCGCGACCTGGAGACGGCCGAGATGGCCATCCAGGCCGCACTGACGGGGCACCTCGTCTTCAGTACGCTGCACACCAATGACTCGGTCTCGGCCATCACCCGCTTGATGGACCTGGGTGTGCCCAGCTATCTGATCAGCGCGACGGTCATTGGTGTGCTGGCCCAGCGGCTGGTGCGCACGCTGTGCCCGCATTGCAAGCAGCCCGACCCGCTGGTGACCCGCGAGAGCCTCAATGAACTGGTGCGGCATTGGCGACTGGGTGGCGGCGTCAAGCCCTACAAGCCGGTGGGTTGTCTGGAATGCCGCAACACCGGCTTCCGCGGGCGCGCCGGCCTGTACGAACTGCTGACCGTCACCGAGGGCGTCAAGGGCGCGATCGCCGACCTGACCGCGCTGCGCCGCCAGGCCATGCAGGAGGGCCTGCGCCCGCTGAGGCTGGCTGGCGCCATGAAGGTGGCCGAGGGGGTGACGACGGTAGAGGAAGTGCTGCGCAGCACGCCGGCCTGGGAGGGCTGATGTGTGAGCTGATGCAGCGCCTGCGCGCTGTCTGACACGTGTCCGCAGCGCGGTGGTTACGGTCTGCAGGCGTCATTCGCGAGAGCTTTCGTCTTACGTGTAATCCACAGTCGGGCCCGCCTTGGCCCGCTGACAGAATCGTCAGCGACAAAGCGCGCACCTCTGCGGCGCCGGAGGCGACAGGCGATGAAGATCAAAAGCCAGCGGGACTTCTGGTCCGGGCTGATGTTCCTGGTGGTGGGCGTGGCATTCGCCTGGGGCGCGACAGAGTATTCCTTCGGCACCTCCGCGCGTCCCGGCCCCGGCTACTTCCCCTTCGGCCTCGGCATCCTGCTGGCCTTGCTGGGCGGCTTCGTGCTGTTCAAGGCGCTGACGCTGGAATCGGAAGGCGGCGACCCCATCGGCGCCATTGCCTGGCGGCCCCTGCTCGTCATCATCGTCGCCATCGCCGTCTTCGGCCTCGCGCTGCCGCGGCTGGGCCTGGCCGTCACCCTGCCCATCCTGATCGCGCTGTCGGCGCTTGCCGGCGACGAGTTCCACTGGCGCGATGTGCTGATCAGCAGCGCCGTGTTGACGGTGGGCAGCTGGGCCCTGTTCATCCTCGGCCTGAAGCTGACCATCCCGCTTTGGCCCATCTACATCACCGGCTGAGGCGATCATGGATCTGTTGAACAACCTCGGCCTCGGATTCCAGACGGCGCTGAGTTTCCAGAATCTGCTTTACGCCTTCTTCGGTGCCGTGCTGGGCACGCTGATCGGCGTGCTTCCCGGCCTCGGGCCGGTCGCGACCATCGCGATGCTGCTGCCGTCCATCTATACGCTGGACGCGACGCCCGCCCTGATCATGCTGGCCGGCATCTATTACGGCGCGCAGTACGGCGGTTCGACAACGGCCATCCTGATCAACGTGCCGGGTGAGTCCAGTTCGGTCGTCACCGCCATCGACGGCTATCAGATGGCCCGTCGCGGCCGCGCCGGTGCCGCGCTGGCCGCCGCGGGCCTGGGCAGCTTCTTCGCCGGCTGCGTCGGCACCATCATCATTGCCGCCTTCGCGCCCCCGCTGACCGAACTGGCCTTCAAGTTCGGTTCGGCCGAATACTTCTCGCTGATGGTGCTGGGCCTGGTGGGCGCCGTCGTGCTGGCCTCGGGCTCGCTGATCAAGGCCATCGCGATGATCGTGCTCGGCTTGCTGCTGGGCCAGGTCAATACCGATGTCATCACCGGCACGGCGCGCTTCTCCTTCGACATTCCTGAACTGACGGACGGCATCGGCTTCGTCGTCATCGCCATGGGTGTGTTCGGTTTCGGCGAGATCATCGCCAACCTGGGCCAGCCCGAAGAACACCGCGAGGTGTTCACCAAGGAGGTCAAGGGGCTGTGGCCCACCAAGGAGGACTTCAAGGAGGCCTGGCCCTCGGTGCTCCGCGGCACGGCCCTGGGTGCCATCCTCGGCGTGCTGCCGGGCGGTGGCGCATTGCTGGCCTCCTTCGCGTCCTACACACTGGAGAAGAAGGTCGTCCGCAATCCCCGGGTGCCTTTCGGCAAAGGCGCCATCCAGGGCGTGGCCGGCCCCGAGAGCGCCAACAACGCCGGCGCGCAAACCTCCTTCATCCCGATGCTCACGCTCGGCATCCCTCCGAATGCCGTGATGGCACTGATGGTGGGGGCAATGACCATCAAAGGCATCCAGCCGGGCCCGCAGGTGATGACCAGCAATCCCGAGCTGTTCTGGGGCCTGATCGCGTCGA